>CAYPTT010000032.1:0-11548 GCA_964413835.1 uncultured Candidatus Saccharibacteria bacterium | reverse complement strand
ATGATTTTGATATTATTTGTATGCAAGAAGTTTTTGCTTCGGATGATTGCGCTGAGCACTTAGCACGGCTTTGCTTCGACCGCGAACAGATTATACAAGCTAGTCGTCTGCCCTACAGTTTTTTCTCGCCAAATTGGAGCTTTGACCTAGTAGATGGCAGTTGCAAATTGGGGAATTTGGTTCTGAGCCGCATTCCTTTTACGCAGACTAGCGCGGAATTTACCAGCGGCGAATATCGCGAGCATGTTAAACTGGTTGGACAGCCAAGTAATTGCCTCAACTTACAAATCGTGCAACTCGAAAACGGTCTTACGATCGCTAATCATCATGGTTATTGGCAACCCAATCCGATTGGTAACGCTGATACGATCAGGGCTTTTACGAAGGTCGCCGACACGCTAAGTAAGATTGAAGGGCCATTAGCGGTGTGTGGCGATTTTAATATTATTCATGAATCGCCGGCGATGCGTCCGCTGGACTTTTTGCGTGATTTGACGGAAGAGAACCATGTCCCCACTACACTCTCTGGTCTGAAATTTGATGGCGCAGTCCCATGTGATCATATTTTAGTTAACGACCAAGTACTAGTGAATAATTTTGCGGTGTTGCCTGATTTGGTTTCAGATCACTTGGCGCTGACGGCGGAAATTGAGTTAAAATCCTAGAACCTCCCTAGGTTTGACATCTTCGGCAAATGAAAGTACTAATACGACGTAATCACAAAACAGGCCTCTAAAAGCAAAAATCCCCAGCCTGTTGGCCAGAGATTTTTAATGAACTAAATGTCTTGTTGCGTGTCGCGCAGTGAAATTCGTTCACCGTGCTGGAAATCTAATTTTTGCACCAGGATCGGCGCCAGCCAACGTGTTAAAAGCATAATCATGGCAAATTCAACTGCTACGCCCATCACGTATGCCAAAATCGCCTGCTTGAGAAATTCTCCTAAGCTTAACATTCCTAAGAAGGCCATCGGCTCAAATATTAGTACGTCTGCAATATGCGCCAAAGCAGAAGAAATCAAGGCTCGCCGCCAGAATTTATCCTGCTCGTGCTTCTGACGCACTTGGTCAAAGATTACATTATTTAGCAATTGACTAGCTAGAAAGCCAGCTACGCTTGCCGCAAATATTCGCCCTAGTGCGGCGTTCGTTACAACGAACGCCGAGATATCCGCGCCCGGATATCTCGGCAGCAATCCTACTAGATGCAGAATCGCTACCAGACCTAGGCAACAGCCCGTACTAAACCACGCTACCCAGTCAGAAACTTTCCGACCATAGATTTCCATCAGTAAATCGCCAATGATATAACTGAGTGGAAAAATCCAAAATCCGCCGTCCACGGGCCAGCCTGCCAAGTTCCAGATCTTCAGTGCGGCCAAATTTCCCACCAGCACTACCCCAACCATGGCCGCTGTCATCAAAATCAATGCTCGTATGGCGCGCAGATTTGGTAACCGCTGCAGAATATAATATGACTCCCGCAAACTCACGGGCTGATCAGGGTTGTACAGCCCATCGCCAAAAATCGCATAGTTATAATGCGGTTTACGTTTAAAAAATCGCAACTCAAAACACACCTCCTAAACAACTTAGACATTAAAAAATTGATTAATGTTTACGCTACTATTTTATCACAGATACCACAAAAGTCAAATTATTGTTAAAAAGAACCTAAAAACCACCAAAGTCAACCGACAAACTTGGCTTACCGATACTTGACCGAGTGAAAAATTTGCGTTATTATAGTGCAATGCTTAAGTTATTCAAATATCTCAAACCTTATCTTTGGCAAGTGATTTTACTCTTTGCAGCAGTGGCGCTCCAAGTCTGGACTTCACTGCAATTACCAGCGTTGATGGCCGATATTGTCAATCATGGTATTGCTGGCGGCGATTTGGAGTACATCTGGCGCATCGGCTTGGTGATGATTAGCTATACGGCATTAGCCTCGGTGGGGGCGCTCGTTGCTAATTTTCTCTCTGCCCGTATTGGCACGGCTTTTGCACGTGACCTGCGTAATGATTTGTTTAGCCACATTTTGCAATTTAGTATTACCGAGATTGACAATTTTTCCACTGCATCACTGATTACTCGTACTACAAACGATATTACCCAAGTACAACAAGCCGTGACAATGTGTCTTTCGATGGCGATTCGCGCACCGATGACGTGCATTCTAGCGATTGTGCAAGCGGTTATTACGGCACCGGATATGACTTGGATTATCGCACTGGCGGTTGGCGTGATTATACTGGTGACGATCATTCTAATGTCGATCGTCATGCCAAAGTTCAAACTTATCCAGCAGCTCGCTGACAAGATTACTTTACTTGCGCGCGAGAATTTGACTGGCTTGCGCGTTATTCGTGCTTTTAACAATGAGCAACTTGAACAGCGCAAATTTGACCGTACCAACAACGAATTCGCCAAGCTTAATGTCTGGGTAGATACGATCATGTCGCTCGATAATCCGTTGGTCAGTTTGGTCTTCAACGGTGTGACATTGCTTTGTATTTGGACCGGCATTTCACTCTTGCATCAAGACCTTAATTATCTTGGCAATATGATGGCCTTCATGCAGTATGCTATTCAGGTAGTAATGTCTTTTCTCTTCCTTACTATGCTCTTCATCATTTTGCCGCGTGCCAACGTTTCTGCCAAGCGCATTAACGAAGTAATGGGCACAAAAACAAAGATTCGCTGGCAGGAACACACGATTGGCAAGCCAGATCTCGCGCCCAGCGTAGAATTTAGTCACGTTGATTTTAGCTATGCTGGTGCTGAGGAAAAAGTCCTACAAGATGTTTCGTTTGTTGCGAAAGCGGGCGAGACCACGGCGTTTATCGGCTCAACTGGCTCTGGCAAATCTACTCTGATTAATTTAGTACCGCGCTTTTACGACGCTACATCCGGTGAAATCAAAATCAACGGTATTAAGCTGTCAGATTATAACCAAAATGATTTAATGCGCCGGATTGGTTATGTACCGCAGCGCGGCGTACTCTTTTCTGGTACGATTCGCAGCAATATCCTCTTTGGCGTACCCGAAGCCGATGATGAGGTAATGAAAAAAGCCGCGAAAGTTGCCCAAGCGACGGAATTTATTGAACAATTAGATAAAAAATATGAGTCGCATATTGCGCAAGGTGGCACTAACGTCTCTGGTGGCCAGCGACAACGTTTGTCGATTGCGCGCGCCATTGCTAAAGATCCAGATATTTACATCTTCGATGATTCATTCTCGGCGCTCGACATGAAAACCGATGCTAAATTGCGTCAGGAACTCAAGCCGGTTACCGAAAACGCAGTTACTTTGATTGTCGCGCAGCGCATCAGCACGATTAAGGATGCTGAGCAGATTGTCGTGCTTGACAAAGGCAAAGTTGTTGGCAAAGGGAATCATTATGAATTATTGCAAAACTGCCGTATTTATCGCGAGATTGCTAAATCTCAACTTTCGGAAGCTGAATTTGCCGCAGAAATGAAACACAAGGAGGTAAAACATGCCTAGGCCCATAGGTGCTGTCGCCAAACCAAAAAATCTTGGTCGCGCGTTTAAACTTTTTGTCCGCTCGTTGCGGCCATGGCTTCTACCAATTATTATTTCGCTATTACTCGCGGTTGGCGCAACAGTTTGTGGTATTTTTGGTCCAAAAATTCTTGGTCAAATGACCAACAGCGCTTTCAGCAGTATTGAGGAAGCCGCCAAAACCGTTCAGCAAAACCTGCCGCCCGAAGCCTTGGCGGAACTTGCTGCTAGGGCTGAAGCTCAGGGTGACGCTGAGGGCGATTCGACTGATTTTATGACCACCGCCAATCAAATTCCGGGCATTGGCGAAGCGATTAGTAACGCAATTAATTGGGGTGAAATTGGTCGGCTGGCTATTATCTTAATTATTCTGTATGTCGTAGCCGCAATTCTCAATTATATTCAAGGCGTGATTCTGTCAGTAGTTTCGGCGCACTATGCCAAAAAAATGCGTTCAGAAATCATCGAAAAGATTTCTCGTTTGCCGATTTCGTATTTCGATCAGCATCAATTTGGCGACACACTCTCGCGCATTAGTAACGATATTAGCACAGTGGCGGACACTCTGGCGAATGTTCTTACTCAAATTATTACTAGTGTCACCATGGTAGTTGGTATTCTGATTATGATGATGACAATTTCAGTATGGTTAGCAATTATTGCGTTAATTAGCGTGCCATTGTCGTTTATTTTGGTCAGCTTTACTGCGAAAAAAGCTCAAAAATACTTCCACGGTCAGCAAAATACTTTAGGCGCGCTGAATAACTCAATCGAAGAAGATTACGCTGGTCAGCTTATTATTAAGGCAAACTCGTATGAATCACGTGCTGAAGCTAAATTCGACCAAACCAATCAACATCTCTATGACGTCTCCTGGAAAGCTCAATTCTATTCTTCGCTGGCCTTTCCGATTGTGAACGTTTTTTCCAATCTAAGCTACGTCGGAATCTGCGTGTTGGGCGGTCGTATGGCGTTAGATGGCGTATTGTCGGTAGGGGATGTGCAAGCTTTTCTCCAATATACTAGCCAGTTCAACCGACCAATCACCGAAATTTCCCAGATTACTTCTAACATTCAGTTAACGCTGGCGGCGGCTGAACGTATTTTTGACTTCTTGAATGAGGCAGAGGAAACTCCGGATTATGTTCCTGCGCAGGTGATTGAAAATGTAAAAGGCGCCGTGGAATTTCATCACGTTAATTTTTCTTATGACAAGACTAAGCCGATTATTCAAGATTTCTCCGTCAAAATTAAGCCTGGTATGCAAGTAGCAATTGTCGGACCAACCGGCGCTGGTAAGACTACTATTATTAACTTGTTGATGCGTTTTTACGATCCTGACACTGGATATATTACTATTGATGGTGTACCGACGGCGGAAATGAAACGTGCCGATGTCCGCCAATTATTTGGTATGGTGCTGCAAGATACTTGGCTCTTCTCTGGCACGATTGAAGAAAATCTTAAATATGGTAAGACCTCCGCTACGCACGAAGACATTGTGCAGGCCACCAAGGCTAGCCATACCCATCATTTCATTGAATCATTGTCACACGGTTATCGCACGCAGATTTCAGAAGATGCTGATAATATTTCTGCCGGCGAGAAACAATTATTGACTATCGCCCGCGCCATGGTGGCAAACCCGCCGATGATGATTTTGGATGAAGCTACGTCTAATGTTGATACTCGTACTGAGCAATTGATTCAAGACGCCTTTGTCAAGTTAACGCACGGTCGTACTTCATTTGTAATCGCTCATCGTCTATCAACAATCCGTAATTCCGATTTAATTCTCGTCATGCGCGAGGGAAACATCGTCGAGCAGGGCACGCACGATGAGCTCCTCGCCGCCGACGGCTTCTATGCGGAGCTTTATAACTCTCAATTTGCCGACGCCGAATAAACTCCGCCAGCGCGGCGCGAGCCCGCAGCTCGACTTCACGACTCTAAATTATTTTTCGGACCAAGTCTCGGGCAAAAAAGCAGGGGCACACTCCGTGCGCCCCTGAGTGTAATATTACACTATAATTGTTTTCCGTTGGGAGGACATCTTCTTTTTGTTGGCAGTTGCTAAGCATAACTTTACCACGTTGTAAACTTCATTGTTTACCTCTTCTAGCGTACTCCGCCAACGTACCTGTTTCCCAGCCATCAACAGTACGGCCTCCTTTGTGGTGTTCCACGGCCAGCGTATCGTGACGTTGAGCGGAGCTGGCGAGATAGCTACTATCTTCGGGCAATCATCAACGCTAATAATTGTATGTTCGTCAAAAGTTTTTACTTGATGATCTTCATGTGATACTACCATGCTATGAAAATTACTTTCCCTTAAATCCGGCACTTTGGCGCGCAGTTGCTCAAATTTGGTTTTGCTGACGAAATCCGAAGTTGAATTAGTTCTGATTTCTACGTGAACGCCAAATTCTAACTGTGGTCGCAAAATATCTTCCACTCCCGGGAAGAATTGAATGTCATCATATAGCCGATTGCTATAAGCGATTTCTAGTGCCTGTTTCGCTAAGTCTGGCGACAAACATTGCTCAAAATCGTAATCCGTAATCAATGCAATGTCTAATCCCAGCTGCCGCATGATTTTGCCAACAAATGGATGTAAAATATCATCAAAATCATACGCAATTACCAAATTTTGCCAGTCGTCGCGGCTAAATGTCCGCAATATGCCTAAGGGAATCTTAAGTTCTCGCATTTTATCTCCTCCTTTCAAAAGTACTCCCACCGTGCTCCTATTATTGCATACATCTCTGTTTAACTCAATTCAGAATTTTGCTTAGTACTTTGTGGTAAAATAAAGAGAAGGTTTAGACACAGAGGAGGAAGATGCCGGATTCTACAAGTATAAATTCTGCATTACACGCACCGCGGCGTTTGCGTGGTTTTGAAATTGCTCGAGGTTGGGAGGAACAATCTATCGCGCTCCCTGCACGCAGTACTAGCGGTTCAGCCGGTTACGATCTTGCCGCCGCTGCCGATACTCTAGTGCCAAAGTTTGCTTCCGGCACTGCTCCAACTCTCGTTCCGACCGGTCTCAAGGTCTATTGTCAGCCCGATGAATGTTTACTACTTTATAATCGCAGTTCTAATCCACGTCGCGGCTTAATTTTAGCTAATGGCGTGGGCGTGGTGGACGCTGATTTTTATAATAATCCTACGGACGATGGGCATTTTCGTGTGCTGCTATTTAACGTCAGTAACGAAGACATTCTTATCAAAAAAGGTGAGCGTATTGCCCAGGCGATCTTCCAAAAGTTCCTCCTTGCCGATCAAGATAATACTAGTAACATCCGACAAGCTGGCATCGGCTCCACCGGTCGAGGAGGGGATAATGGCTAGACAGACGACATCATCAGAAGGATATTCGCAGCTCAAGATTCTTTATGATGTCGACGACGTGCTTTGGCCGTTCACTCAGCGCGTATTCGGCAAACTCAACATTCCGCTCGAAAAAGAAACCGATTTTCGTCTTGAAAATTGCTCTCTGCTCACTGCAGATGAACGCAAAACGCTTGCATACGAGTTTCAAAATGCCGATAACTTTGCCAAAATGAATTTTTATCCGGCTGCGCGTGACATTTTACGTCCAGAAGAGCTCGGTGCGATTGTCGGAATTCATTCTAATGCTTATTCTGAAGCGGTTGCTCAACATAAATTGCAGCAAATCCCTAAGTTGCTGCCGGAACTTCCGCCGGAGCAGCTAACCATTAATGTCGTCACTCCTGAGACTAACCATAAACAAATTCCTGCCGATATTCTAGCTTTTGTCGACGATAGCCCATATAATATCCGCGGTTCACGCGCGAAGTTCAACTTCGTTCCACGTCGGCCGTGGAACGATAATCCACTTATGAGGCAAGTTATGTTAGAAAATGGCGGTAAGGTAATCCAGAGTTTGCAATCGGCATCGTTAGACGACATCTGGACGACAAATCATTATAAGTATATAATGATTGTAGATAATCTAGCAGAGATTAATGATTTGATCTATCAATTAGTGACAAAATTAACCCATAAGGAGGCAAATGATGGCCAAACCTAAAGTTTACTTTACGAAAGAAATTACTCCCGCCAGTTTGGTGCGGATTTTTACAAAGTTAGGCGTAGATTTGCCGGGCAAAGTTGGCGTGAAGATCTCTACGGGTGAAGCTGGGAATCCTCACTATCTTCAACCTAGCCTGATTAAGGACTTAATTGAAAAAGTTCATGGCACCATCGTCGAGTGCAATACTGCTTATTTGGGCGCGCGCAATGACACGACTACTCATCTCCAAACTGCCAAAGAGCACGGTTTTACTGATATTGCGGAGGTCGATATTATGGACGCTGAGGGCGAAATCGAGCTTCCGGTCAAAGATGGCAAGCTTCTCGATGTCGATATCGTTGGCAAAAATATTGCAAATTATGATTCCTTTATCAATTTGGCGCATTTTAAAGGGCACCCCATGGGCGGTTTTGGTGGCGTCTTAAAAAATCAATCCATCGGTTTCGCTTCGGCGGTTGGCAAAACCTACATTCATACTGCTGGGCGCAGTCGTGATTTGCAAGAATTTTTGCACGCTTTTGATAGCGCCGAAAATCAAGCCCGCATGCTTCCGCCCCAAAATGACTTTTTGCGCTCGATGGCTGAATCGGCGAAAGCTGTCGCTGATTATTTAGCCGCAGAGGGTAAACCGATCGTCTATATCGATGTTGTCAATAATCTTTCCGTCGATTGCGATTGCGCAGCTCATCCTGAAGCTCCTTGTATGCAGGATATTGGCATCCTCGCTTCGCTTGACCCTGTCGCGCTGGACCAGGCCGCAATCGATCTTGTTTGGCAATCAGACGACCCCGGACGCGATCATTTTGTCGAGCGAGTAGAACGCCAAAATGGCCTGTATATCCTTGAATGCGCTGCTGAACTCGGCATGGGTTCGCGCGAATATGAATTAATCGAAATATAATTCTTCTGCATTACATTTTACAGTTTTATCATCATGTTTTAATATTTTTGCATTCTTCGGGCGTGAATCAGCTCGCATTCTTGCTAGTAATTTTCACAACATTTTCTTAAGCACTTTCCGCTCTCTCCGTGCTATAATCATAACAGAAATCACAAGGTGGTAAAAAGGGTAAAACGCTCCTGGGCAGGGCAAAAAGTTTAACGGAGAGTGGAGGCCCCGATGAGTAAAAAACGCCAGCCTGAGGTAGGTACGAAACCCGCCAATCTGGACCAAAATATCGAAACCCAAGTTTTATTCGCTGAGCGCGACCGTGACTCGGCGAAACTAAATCAAAATCTTGGTAGTACGAAAAACCCCGAAACAGAAACTATTTTTCTGCAAAACGATGCCATTATTAGCGTTAAAAGTCTTTCGCGTGAGCGTCGCCTCGCGGATCTGGAACGCCGTCTTGAACGTGTCGAGCGTAAGGTGAATAGTAATGAACGTTTTGCGCGTACTTTGTCGAAATGCTTAGGCACCCAAGTCCAAGCCACGGATGCCGTAGTTGAGGTCGTGCGCAAATGTCTGCGTGAGGATGCCGAGTTGCGCGCAGAGCTTACTAGCGCCATCAAAGAATACGACAAACACAAAGTCACGCGTTGGCTAACTGGCTTTGGCGGTGTGGTTTTTCGCATCGTGGCTCTGGCTGCCGCTGCGTTTGCTGGCGCTTTCATTTACTGGGTTTTTTATGGAATGTAATTAAGGAGAAATCATGGAAGACAAATTCGAGATTAAGACCAAGGAATCACGTTTATTCGGCGCTCTGCCTGTTTGGAAAACTACCAGCGAGAAACATCTCATGCGTCGCTTGCCGGAGGATAAAACTACCGATTCGTGTGGAGAAGACTGCGCGTGTAGCCAAAGCGAGACTAATTTTACTGGCACCAAAGGGGATCAATATACTAAGGAGATTATTGCCCGTATTCTTAGTGAAGGTACTATGAATAAGTGGCCTAGTTCCACCTATGATGACGGAAAGCCTGCGCATACAATTGGTGTTAATCATGCCATGACTACTTACGACCTCACTAAAGGCGAAATACCACTCATTACTCTGCGTCCTATTGCGGTCAAATATGCTATCGGCGAGTTGCTTTGGATTTATCAGGATCAAAGCAATGACTTAAATTTATTGAAAGATAAATATGGTATCACTTGGTGGGACGAATGGGATATTGGCGATCGTACTATCGGCGCAGTTTATGGCGAGACGGTCCGGCGTCATAACATGGTGCATGAACTAATTGATGGGATTAAGAATGATCCCGACGGTCGCCGTCATATCATTAACATGTGGCAAGTGGATGACTTTAAAGATAAACATGGCCACAAACCTTGTGCGTACCAGACGGCCTGGAATGTACGACATAGCAAGGATGGCGTCGATTATCTTGATATGTGTCTTTATCAACGTTCGAGTGACTTCATGGCGGCTGGCTGTATTAACCAAGTGCAGTATCTTGTTTTCCTGCATCTCATCGCGCGCCATTGCGGTTATACGCCTGGACGTTTCAGCTGGTTCGTGCAGAATATTCATATTTATGATCGCCATATCGAGCTCGCTAAACAACTTGCTGAGCGCGAGCCTGTCGCTTGCCAGCCCGAGATTTGGCTCAATCCCGACAAAAAAGATTTCTTCGATTTTACGGTCGACGATATTAAAATCAAAGGTTATCCTCGCAAGCAAATCGCCGAGCAAAATCCGCAAATGCGTTTCGACCTCGGCCATCAACATATCGACACCGAGGAATTTGACCTGGAAAAATTCGGTCAATAAATATTATCACCAGAGAGCTGGTATTTTGGCTGGCTCTCTGTTATAATGCTGATTATGAAACATTGTGCTAAGTGTCGTTTTGAGAAACATTTCCATCTCTTCAGCGTTAAAAAAGCTGGTTTAGCGGGAGTAATCCTCATGGGACTACACTTAGCTTTTCATGCCGTGGAATTACTAATTCTCCCATCAGTACTGTTGGCATTTGGCGGTCATGCTATCGAGGAACCGGTCATGGCGGCCACCAGGGAAGTTGAATATCTTGAACTTACCGTTTCAGTGGATGAGATTATGAACGAAGACATCGATAACACAGATTGTGAGCATAGCGCGCTAGCTCCCGATATTATGCTCACCGGACCTTTGGATACATCATTCTGCGTGCCGACTCACTGATCCCTCCCCCTACAGTGCTAGACAGCGGACGGAGAAAGCATAGGCACGGTAAACGTTAACAGAAGGGAAGATACCAGTGCTACTAAAATGTTGATTGCAAGCGACTGAAGCATCGGGGTTTGCAGTAGAGGTCCAATAGTAGCTAAAGAGGCCTAGATACTGCGAGGAACTTTTTTGAGGATTGATATCACCCCCACGGACAAAGGATGGGGTAAAAGCGTCCCAGTACTATAAAAATAGAAATTTTACAGCCTAACTATTCTAGAAGATTCTTTGTCCGTGGGGGACTTATTGCTCCGTGGAGCAGCTCGTCGCGATTCCAAAATATCAGTAGTTACTACTGGTGTATTACAGCATATGTTTCCAAGCAAAGTGCCTACAATTATGGCTCGGACAGCATTAATATTAATTCATCTGATAGTACTAATCGCGCTGATGGTTTCCCCGTCCGCTGTCTAGCACTGTAGGGGGAGGGATAAAAAAATGCTTGAGTTTTGGAAATACATGATATAATAAACATGCAACAACTTTATATAATAACGATGCTCGTTTTTTGTTAAACGAGCTTTCATAACGAATGCAGGACGGGCGCCGAGAGGATACCAGATTGCGTTTGTTATGTAGGCATCGTGAATAAGGTTGTTGCACCTCGCGGTGCCCTTTTTGGTTCTAAAGAACATAAAGCGGGTGGTTTATTACTAACCATATCTTCCCACTCCGCAAAAGTCATAAAAGTGCCCACGACAATCAAAGTTTATTAATTCATCGGAGGCACCCATGGGCAAAACAAAGCTTGTAACTAGCAACTTAGAACAAAAAGTGGGAGGAGCTTGTGTAAGCTTGTTAT
>CAYPTT010000031.1:0-11670 GCA_964413835.1 uncultured Candidatus Saccharibacteria bacterium | reverse complement strand
CCTCACCTCCCCCCGAACTTAAGAGTTCTTCAGCAGCAGCAAGGTTAGTCTCAGCCTCCTGAATCAGACCGCGTAATCTTTTAATTTGTTTTTCTGGTAGTTCAGACATCACCTCGCATCCTGTCTGTCATTAAGTTTTATTCTGAGACTATATTATATCGTGGTGGTCAAAAAGTCAACCCGGACTTTTGGAAGTTTTCCACGGCTTTGTCGAAGTTTTTTAGAAAAGTGTTGTAAAAATTACATGCAAAAAATACAAAATCGGGCTTGACGAGGCGCGAAAACGGACTTTAGTTGTCAAAAATATCGGACTTTGGCACTTTTGAGCGCTCGGGTCCGATATTTTTCGTAAACTTGCTAGCAGGGCGACTGAATTAGCAATTAAGCCAATTCGACGGTAGCACCAGCCTCTTCGAGGCTCTTTTTCATGGTTTCGGCTTCGTCTTTCTTGACTTTTTCTTTGACGGTAGCTGGAGCGCCATCGACGATCGCTTTGGCTTCACCTAGGCCAAGGCCGGTGATTTCTTTGACGGCCTTGATGACGGCGATTTTCTGAGCGCCAGCGTCTTTCAAGACGACGTCGTATTCAGATTTGCCTTCGTCAGCAGCGGCTGCACCTTCGGCAGGAGCGGCAGCAACAGCAACGGCTGCGGCGGCTGGCTCGATGCCATATTCGTCTTTAAGTAGGTTTTTGAGTTCGTTGACCTCAAGGATGGTCATGTTGACCAACTGTTCGGCCAAGGCTTTGATATCTGTAGCCATATTATAATCCTTTGCTAATAAATTAATAAAATATTTTGTATGACGGTGGTTCATGTTTGCTAAAGAGAACCGTTCGGGCGCCCGTCCACACGGGACCCTCATTCTGCGCTGTGCGTGTGCTCGCGCTTTTATTCTCTTTATCAAATACGAACCACCGTCAGCTAAAATCTTGATTTGTTAGCAGAGGCTAATAAATCAAGATAAGATGGGACGGGCTTGGCGATGAAAATCGCCAAGCCCGAAGGTTGCTAATTTGCTTTGGCTTCGAGACCAGAAATGATCCCGGAGAGGCCGCCAGACAATGCCGAAATTGTGTCGTTGGCTGGAGAAAGTAGCTGAGAGACCACTTGAGCAATAAGCTCGTTTTTGGATGGCATTTTGGCCAAAGTGGTAATCTCGGCTTGTTCCATAGTTTTGCCTTCGGCGCTAAAACCACCCATGAGCTCAAGTGCAGGGTGAGTTTTGGCGAATTCGGCGAGTACTTTAGCAGGAGCGACTTCGTCACTGTCGGAAACAGCGTAAAGCAATTGCCCGGTGAGGCCGGTAGTATCGGTGTCTTGATAAACGGCGATTTCGTTCATGGCGACACGAACGAGACGGTTTTTCACAACTTTGATTTTAACGCCGGCGGCGCGAGCAGCTTTGCGTAGATCTTGTAAATCAGCGACGCTGAGGCCTTGGTATTTCGCGTAAGCGGTCAATTTTGCTGCAGAAAGCAGCGCAGTTAAATCAGCAACCAAAGTGTCCTTTTTTGCTTTGGAAATTGCCATAAAAGTTCCTTGGTTAGGCTTGATATTAGAAAATAAATATTTAAATGTTTAAACCGAAAAAAATGCTAGCAAGTTGTTAATCAACGTTACCAAATAAAGATATTCCTCGGTAGCATAATTAAGGAATTTTGTCAAGAGTTAGAGCGAAAATTGTTGTAATTTTTACAATAAAGTGTTGTGAATTTTACAACATCTATCTCTAGTAATTTGATAAACTCCCGCTACGGTCTTCGGTAACTGCTTTGATTATAGCAAAGTTAGCGATAAAATGCAAGGGGTGCGGGCTATTTGGCGAGACAACGGATAGGTAGACCAACGTTAGAGGCCATAATGAAAGCAGGGTAAATTTCAGTGCTAGCTATGCGAAAAACGAATAAGTAATTTGGGGTCGTAGTAGCTACGGAAGAGTAATAGAAACCCATATGGCCAAGAGCATTAAGGGCGCCGCGACTTGGGTCAATGCGACCAGTACGAGCAAATGACATAGGCGACAATCCAACATTTTGATAATCTCCAGTAAGTAAGGTAGTCATCGGCGTCCCACTGGAGATAGCTGGATACTGATCGGCTTTAGGATAACCGTAAGCAGCGAATAGAGAGGTAAAACTCATAGCGAGATTATGTGGTTTGCCTTGGGCATTGTAACCGGATTTTGGTAGTTGCCAACCTTTGGGGCAAATTGAGCCAGGTGCTACTGTTAGTAAATTTGGGTCTTGAGCAGAGGCAGAGGGGCTAACGTTGGCGTTGGTTGATTCAGCAATAGCGGCACGCCATTGGTAATAGTTGCCGAGGAGGTAATGTGCGTCGTAAGTTTTTTCGTTGACGTTGATGGATACGTAGCTTGAAGTGTCGTCAAATTGGCCATATTCGGTGCTGAATATTGGTCTCCAGTTGGCTACATTGTAAATGCGATCACAGCGACCCGGCTTCGATCCTGGTAAGACGGAATCGCCTTGGCTAGCTCCAGGCTCGGTGCAGACGCTGGTGCTTGCAGGGGTTGCGGTGACATACTCCCCTAAATTCCAAGAATAAGTACTAGTAGCCTCCGTGGCATCATCCGGAATAGTTAAGGTTTCTGATACTATAGTTCCAGTTGGCACCACCCAATTCGCCGATACATCACTATCACTTGGTGTAAGGACTTTACCTTTGACTAAATCATAAGCTAGATTCTGTGTCATCCAACAATTCCCATCTGCCAGTTTAGCTACCCAGTATTCTTTACCATCACGGATGTCGATGAGTTGTTTAGTTACTTCATTGCCGGGAGTGATGATGTAGGAACCGGAGCTGTCACGGTTGTAGTTCTGGTCATAGCCTACTGTGTCTTTGCAGATACTACTCGTCATATCCTGCATGTAGGTGAGCTCCATCATACCGGTGATGACAGCAGGATTAGCTATAGCAGAAATAGCTACTGTATTACTATACTGTCCGGCTGGAAGTGAGGTATCAATCTTGGCGGCAAAGGATAAGTAGTGTTCCCCACTGGACTGAGCCGTATCATAAGCTATCGTGGAGGTAGTAGGCATTGGATTATAGGTGGCACTACCATCCAGCGTGTTAGTAATAGCATAGCCCCACGTGTTAGGATTAAAGTCCGCCAGCGTAGTTGGTCTAGCTACTGGCTGGATGGTAGCAGACTGGTTAGCGTTCACGTTTGTCATGGCGTTGGTGTCGTCTAGGGTGTTGATGTAGAGCTTATAGCCAGTGTTACTAGTGGTAGAGACGTTGAGCTTAGCTTGACTGACACCAACGCCACCACCCTCCCGTGGTATTAGATCTATAGTAGGCATATTATCTAGGCTCAGTGTTACATAGTTAGAAGGTATCCAGGCTGGTTTGTTGTAATCAGAGCCGGAGAGGGCGGAAGAAGAGGTAGTAACCACGGGTAGTAAGAATGCTAAAGCTAGCAAACCCAGTCCTGTACCAGAAAGTAGTATTAACATATCATAAAGTTGTTGAATTCTAAAAGGTTTTAACGATACTTTACGGTGATGTATAATATTACTTTTTGTAGTAATAAGCTTGAGTTTTGTTTTGCCCATGGGTGCCTCCTAGTAGTTAGATACTTACAAATCGTCGGGCTACCCACGCTACTGTTGGTTTTGGAGGAGAATGGGAGGCTGGTGTGCTAGGTTAGGTACTAGTGCAAAGCATAATACTTTACACCAACCTAGCCATCAGCCCATCCCATTCTCTCCAAAACCAAAAATGGGTGCCACGACGGATTGAACAACATTACCAACACAAGTTATGAAAGCCACAACCAGAATTGGTGTCGAAGCACCCAGATTTTTCTGGGTATGACTTTATGAAATAATTGGTACTGGTACCAAAAATCTTGTGCTGAATTGTAATGTTGTTCATTTTTGATTTTAGCATAAAATGTTTAATTTGTGCAGGTTACGATTTCCGCGTTCTCTGCGGACGGAGAAACCGTAGGCACGGTAAACACTAGTCGAGGGATAGACATTAGCACCATAAAAACCTTGATTGTAAGCGTAAGAAGCACTAGATTGAGCAACAATTGACCAATAATCATTATCAAAACCCAGAAATGGCAATGAACCAAGCCACAGATGAATATACCCCCCACGGACAAAGGAGAGGGGATGGAGGGAGAGGTTTTGGTGGGTAATCTTTCTGCTGGCAATTTGCATGAAAAAGCCGGGTTAGTATAAGTTTTTACATCAAGGGGACACGCTTTGGAGCGGGAAGATATATCATCTGCCATATGATTTCCTAAGTAGCCTTTCTGTTGGTGACCCGCACAGGTAAAATAGTACTTAAAGATAAGTATTAACGCTACTATACGTTTTCCTTTAGTCACCAGCAGAAAGACTACTTAGGGGAACCAATTGAAGGATGAGATATTTTTTTATCCCTCCCCCTACAGTGCTAGACAGCGGACGGAGAAACCATGGGCACGAAAATTACTATCTGACGTAATGATGTCTTGGCTAGTATGAAGAAAATAAGCGCCAGTTGGATTCGTATATGGGGTCTGTGCCCAAATGAAAATATCAAAACCTGCACCACGAAGCAAATTATCGCCAAAATTAAATACTCCCCCACGGACAAACCCCCTCTCCTTTGTCCGTGGGGGCAACGTCGATCCATGGAACGGTTCTACGCGAGCCCTAGGTTTCAATAGCCTCTATTGGACTTCTGCTGCCTACCCTAGTGCTTTCTACGCTTATAATCAGCACCTTAATAGCGCTAATGTCTTCCCCTCCAATCACTATAACCGTGCCGACGCCTTCTCCGTCCGCTGTCTAGCACTGTAGGGGGAGAAAAAGCGCACCCGTTCGGGTACGCTTAAGATGATGCAAAGAAAGGATTTTCAACCGATTTCGGCTTCGACGAGTCGGTAAGCTACCTCGATGCTGCCCTTTTTCTCTCGGGTGCTTTCTGGATAGTAGTGCCCGACGAATTGATACCATTGGCTGATTCCCTCGCAGCCCTTGTAAGGGGCAAGTAGAAACTTAATTCTGCCTTCTAACTCGAAGGCCTCGGGGGTTTCGGCAGATTCGCGAGCTGCGTGAATCTGAGCGGTAGTTTGCCAGGTATCTGCAGTATTACGCTTGATAGTTGAAAGCAGAGCTGGCTTAGCCTTGACTGTGACTGGTACCCCCGGATCGGGTTGACCCAGCTCCGTACACTCGTCGTGCTGCTTGATGGCTGCCTGAATATTTTCGCGGGTTAGACCATCTAAAATGGCAATTCTTTTAAACATTACTTCGTCATTTTTAACGTCTTTCATGCTTTTTTCTCCTTTCTAAAGGTACTATTTACTAGAACAATATAAACACCTTTTGGGGTGTTTATACGCTAGCTGGTAACAAAAATAAGTCTCTTACCTCCATTGTAGCATACTTTTGCTAAAAAGTCAATAGAAAAAGACTGAAAATAGGCAAAGATGGCAAAGAATGCTATGATTAAGATAATTTTAAGGAATTTTTAAGAAAACAAAAATGCAAAAAGTAGCGCCCTGTTAAGAACGCTACTCAGTGATTGAGCTAGTTAAGATTAATTGTAAATATTCTCAACCAAGATTGAGGGGCCTTGGGAAGTGGTAAGGTAGACCGACTTTACGAAGGTGCCTTTGATGGAAGCTGGACGCTGACTTTTGAGTGAGTTAAAGAAAGTTTCGGCGTTTTCGAGCAATTTGGCTTGATCGAAGCTGGTTTTGCCGAGCCCGATATGGACAATGGCCTGCTTATCAACGCGGTATTCAACTTTACCAGCCTTAGCGTCTTTGACGGCTTTTTCAAGATCAACCGTGACGGTGCCGGCTTTGGGATTTGGCATGAGACCTTTCGGGCCGAGTAAGCGGGCGAATTTACCGAGCTTAGGCATGTAGGCGGGGGTAGAAATCAAAACGTCAAAATCAAGCTGGCCTTTTTCGAGACGCTTGAGGAAGTCTTCGTCTTCGGCGATATCGGCGCCAGCGGTAGTAGCTTTCTTAGCTTCGTCAAGCGGAGCAAAGACGGCCACGCGGACAGTCTTGCCATTACCATGAGGCAGAACGACGGTAGAGCGAATGTTTTGATCGGCCTGGCGCGGATCGACGCCGAGACGGACGTGGGCTTCGATCGTAGCATCAAACTTGGAGGGGTTAGTCTCGGTGGCAAGCTTAAGGGCATCAGCTAAAGTGTAGGCCTTACCTTTCTCGATTAATTTGGCCTTGGCTTGGTAATTTTTGCCCCGACGCTCGATTTTAGGACGAGTGACTGGAGTTGCGCCACGAGGCTTTTCACCGGCTTCGGCGAGAGCTTTGGTCTCGGCTTTGCGAGCTTGGCGCTCCTCTTCGGCTTTGACTTCCTCGAGGTGTTTTTTGGATTTTTTGCCTGATTTGGCAAAAGTCTCGGTTGTTTCAGCGACTTCAGCGGTTTCGGTTGCTTCGACGACTGGAGCCGTGGTTTCTAGCTCAGCCGGAGCATTAGTATCAAGATTTTCGGTAGACTCTACCATGATTAATCCTTTCTGTGGTACGGGCGAAGATGTAATTAGTCGAGCAACGTGTACTATATTATCTCAGATTCGGTGAGGCTCTCCAAATCGAGTCGCAGGGCGACCGTGATTTGGATCCGCCTCAGCCGGGAGATAATCTTTCGATAACATAGTACACGTTGCTTGATTATTTACCGCTTCTCCCACGGTTAATATTGAGTTTATTATAGCAAAAGGTGGGGCAAAAAGCAAGGGCTGAGGTTGAGATCAGGAGTGAAGATTCTCGTGAGGAATGGAACTGGCCCCGCCAGAAATGGCGGGGCCGGAAGACTTCCGAATGTTTAAGTGGCCTAGAAGTGTCTTAGAGCGGAATTTGCGCAATTTCGTGTTGGATTTGGGCAACTTCTTTGCGGGCTTTGGCGACTTGAGCTTGATGTGCTAGATATGCCGCTAATTCCGGAGTTTGTGAAATAGCATAGTCGCACAGCTGATCAAGCAAGCGGGCAACTTGTTCGAGCAGGGCGATATCAACAGTTTCATGCGCATCGCAGGCGAGACAATTTCGCAACATTAGCGAGATGCTTTCGGTGAAGGTTCCGTTTGCAAGACCTTGAATGAGTTGACTGCGATTTTTGGGATGATGCTCTTTAATGAAGGAATGCACTGTCTCTCGAAAGACGTCAAGAAATTCGTCTGAATCTAGCGGCAAATCAAGGTGGCGGAACAGGGGTTCAACGACTTTAAGACAACCGAGAGCGTGCGCTTCTCCGGATAAGACCAGCGGGACAAAAGTTTGTTGCTTGCAGCTAAAGTTGAGGTCAATATGTTGACCGGATTTACTTTTGGACAGCTGCGGCACAATAAGCTGATAACACCAGGCGGCGTGGATTTCTTGTACAAGCCCGTAGATGTGCGCGTAGTAACCTAAATAGTAATTAGGGAAATATGGGTGATTTTGGGGGCCAAAATCTTTGAGATATTCAGTTGTACTCTCGTGCATAAGATGCGCTTTGAAATCTGGAGGCAGGAAAACCTGGCAGGATTCGAGCTGCTCGGCAAAGGTATTTAGGCAACGTTCAAAGGCGTCGCGAAAGTGTACTTTGCGTTCGAGTGTGAAGAAATCGTGCTTAAGTAGTGTGCGTTGTTCGCGAGGCTTAATGCCTTGTAGATTGAGCCAGGCGATGAGCATTTCTTTGTAGACAATACCGATACTTTGTTTCATGATACGGACCTCCTTGAGGAAAATGAATGCAGTTAGAACTTTTGTAGAGAATTTCGGAAAAGTTCTAACGATTAACGAGTGTCGGAAGCAAAAAATTAAGTTTCAAGTGAATTAGAGTAACTCACCTGAATATATTATAGCGCAGAGAGGGGTTGTTCGGCAAAGTTCAGCGCCCCAGTAAACTGGGGCGCGTAATGAAGAGGAGGTTAACAGTTACAAAAAATCAAAGTCAAAACTAGAAACATTATTGATTGTCGACATTCTAAGCGAAGTTTTTAGAAAAGAAATGTTTTGACCAAGAGGGCTATGCAGTAGGCGAAGATAAACCCGCCAAGACGGTCGAGGTACCCGCCAGGACCATGTAGGGTTAAGCCGAGCCAATGATTAGGGTTCAGGCTTTTAAGCATACAGTCACAGATGTCTGATGACCGGCTTTCGCGCGTGCAAAATTCGTTAGAATACTGAAGGCTTAACGAATTTTCGAAAGTACGGACGTAACATTGACCGCAAAACGTGAATAATCCTGTGCCGAGCAATAAAATAACGTCCTGTGTGGTGTATTTGAAGAAAAATCCACCGCCGGCTAGGATAACTGGCGTGAAAATTTGAGCCAGGATGCTACTCTGGTAGCTGACGTAACGAGCAACTAAGAAGCCAGCTAAGTCAGCGAGCATGCCAAGTATGAGTATTGCAAAGAATAGCATGCGATTGTCGTAACTGCCTAGGCTAAAAGCTGCTACTAAGCAGGCTACTATCAGCGGACAGGTTAGATCGGCGGCTTCGTCGGAATTATGCGGGCTTGAAATAAATGAGCAGGTGGATTCCAAAAAAGCTAACGTTAATCCAGCGATTAGGACGATACAAAATGCGCGGGGTATGCAGACCGTAATTAAAAGCCAGACAATTTGACAAAAAGTTGTCAAGACGGCTTCTGTTGTGGAAAGACCGAGTTGATAATCTACCTCCTCCTCTAGAAAATCAGCTAAGACATGGCCAATTCTTTCTTTCATATTTTTCACCTCCTTTAAAGAACTTGGCTTTGAGCGGTGCTATAACTTAATAACTTTTAGGCTGAAAGTAGTAGAGCTAAAATAGCACCAGTTCCACACTGATATTATAGGATAAAACACCGCAAAAATACAACCCTTGAAGAGTTGTATTTTTTACAATGCGTAATGGCTTAGTCAACGACTTCGACGCCCATAGAGCGGGCGGTGCCGGCGACGATTTTGGTGGCACCGTCGAGATCGATCGCGTTGAGTTGGTCCATCTTAGCCTTAGCGATTTCTGCAAGCTCGGCGCGAGTAATTTTGCCGACTTTTTCGGTGTTAGGTTTGCCGCTGCCTTTTTGGATTTTGATCTTTTCGCGGATCAGGTCGTCAACTGGCTGACCAAGACAAATCCAATCAAACGTGCGGTCATCGTAGACCTTGATATGGACGATGACGTTCTTGCCCATGAAATCTTTGGTAGCGTCATTAAACGGATTGATGAAATCCATCATGTTGAGACCCCATTGACCCAAAGTTGAACCAACTGGGGGGCCAGCGGTGGCTTTGCCGCCAGGGATACGAAGTTTAAGATTGCCAATGACTTGTTTTGCCATGTATAATTCCCTCTTCTCGGGAGGATGAAAATCGCAGATTGAAGCGTTGCGAAGTGCTCCCGAAGAAATGATTATCGTTAATAATAATCGTGCGTAACAGATTTATTGTAGCGGAAAGGATGGGAAATGTCAAGAAAATAAGGTTTTAGGAATGCGATAGCTAATCTTTTGCGACGCCGCGGGAAGAATTTGGGCGCTTAATATTGACTTTTGGCGTAAAGTGTGCTATAATGGGGGAATAGGGTTATTTCGATACGAAAAAGAGGTTTAAAGCGTATGGAAAGGCTAGAAAATTAAAAAGGAGGCGATTTGGTTGAGAAAATCGAAAAAATCGAAAAAGTCGCAGAACAGGCAGGTATTACGGAGAAGAGAGTGGAATTTTGCAGAGCTACAGGAAATCATTGAGGATACGCGGGTGAGCGTGTATGAAGAAATTACGCCGACGAATCTGGCACAGGCGCGTCAGGAATTTGAGGTAAATTTGCAGATGCGTAGGCCGAAATTTCGCTATGAGAAGCTGAACGAGGCTTTGAGCGCGAAAATTGACCGTAATCTGAAAAGGTTGCAGGAGATTCACGCGGTAGTGCAAGAGGGAGGAGCGGAAAATGTTGGTAAAAAGCAGTTAAGCGTGGCAGAGAGGATGCTGCTGAAGATGACGTGGAACGACACCTGGGAAGCAAATTCCCTGCTTCGGGCGATCATGGATTATCGCGAGATTTTGCCGGAGGAAGAAGCTGAGGAAGTTGATAAGACCGAAGAAAGGCTGGAGAGGCATTTTAATCAGCAGACCGATTTAGAGGAGTACGAGGCCGAGCAGGTTAGGCGGTATTACGCTAGGCAGGCAAGCTTTCGGCGGTATGAAAAATATGCCCCGAGAGTGGCGAGAAGATTCTACGCGATCGAGAAAAGTCGTTACGGCGAGCCGGATGAAGCGATTTTTGGGAATTTATTGCGCTATGAATATCAGATGATCTGTAGTATGCGGGAGGATTTTCGGGAGACGATGTGGTATCAGGAACACTGCGCGAAAATGGCTGAGGAGCTGGATGGTTTGCTGTCCGAAATCCCATACGTAGCCGAGAAGATACGGGTTAGCCGAATAGTGACCCTGGAGGAATTGGGCTTGCCGGAGTTGTCGGTGTTTCATGACTTTCAGGAGTTGATTTTTGAGAAGTTTGAGGGGATTTTCGAACACATTCCGTGGGGATGCGAAAAAATGAGCGCAGAAGAGGTCGTAGATTTGCTGAATAAGGTCTTAGCGAAGATTTATCTCGGCGAGACGGGCTTTAGAGCAAAATTGACTACAGCGGGAAAGCCGGTGAGCGTAAATCAGATCGAACGCGTGATCAAAATTCCGCGCGAGCGGGAGTTTAGCGTCCTGGATGTGCAGGCTTTGATCCTGGGGCATGAGCTGGGCGTGCATGCGATGCGAGGGATTCCGTTCGAAAAATGCGACTTTACTGCACTCTCGCGAGGACTGCCGGGATATCTGGAGTTTGAAGAGGGGCTCGCAAAGGCGGTTGAACAGGTCTTGCGTAACGAACAGGACGTAGCGGGAAGTGAGAATTACCTGATTATTGGTTTGGCGCATTTCTGCGAGCTGGATTTTCGGCAGATTTATGAAATTATCTATCGTTTGCATTTCTTGGAGTATTTTCAGAAAGATAAAGACATCATAGCGCAGAAAGAGGAGGCACGCAGATTTGCGTTTCAGCGGGTAATGCGGTGCTTTCGGGGGACGGATGAATTAGTAAATTTCAAAGATTTAGTCTATCATCAGGGAATGCGTAAGGCATGGCATTTTATTAATGATATGATTGATGAGCCGGAGGAACTGCGGCAGAATGCGTTCGAGATGGGCAAAATCGATCCAATGCGTTCGGAACATAAGTGCTTAGTACAGGAAGTGATGATGGTGTGATGGTATGATGCTTTTGCGAAAAATGGATAATTTTTGATTTATGAATGACCCCTAATTATGCTTGTGCTTATGCTTTTGCTTTTGATTTTAGGCAAGTCGCTTGGTAGTTTAAAATGAGCTCAGCTTTTTGGCTGGGCTCAATTTTTTGGATTGTTTGATTACTCTATAGTATTTGCTTGACTGACTTATAGAAACCGCTGGCTCTTTTATTGCAACTGCTTGACCTGGAGGGCATCTAGTTCGACGGGAGTTTCGCGGCCAAACATCGAGACCATGACTTTGAGCTTCCCTTTGCCACTATCGATCTCGGAGACGGTGCCGTCAAAACCTTTGAAAGGTCCGTCGATAATCGAGATGACTTCGCCGATTTCGTAATTAACGGAATATTTGGGGTCTTCGACGCCCATGCGTTTTTTGATTTTGGCGATTTCTT
>CAYPTT010000030.1:0-12184 GCA_964413835.1 uncultured Candidatus Saccharibacteria bacterium | reverse complement strand
TAAAGAGTATTGGGTAAGTAAGTTAGCGGACCAGAACTGTTGGATGGTGCAGAATCTAGCATTAGACTTAAGCTATGAAGATACTCATGGCAATACAGTAATGAGAACATTAACATCGGCTGATAGTGATATTAGTGAAGGTAGAGAATGGAGGGCGGAGTTTGCGACGGAATACGGCGCTCCGAATCAAGTTACAAATCCTCCGCAAGGGTTGACTAAGAGTTGGAATATGGGTCAATACGTTTTAGCTACACCGTTGAAAGGCGTGACTTGTAATGTAGCTCCAACTATTGATTCAACAGATAATAATGGATATAATTCTGTAAGACCCGGGCAAACTTTGGGGCAAAACTGTGTAGATTTTCAAGACGTAAGTGGTACGGAGTGGCAGCCAGCTTTTGTAGCCCAAAATGGCGTTTGGAATAATCAAGCTACTGGACCAGGCGGCACGTCGGGAATTATTGCCGTGGACAAAGTAGATAAGACTTATGATGCACATTATTTAATAGGAAATTATTATCCTCAACCTACTGCAACGGCTAATTCGATGGCTGATGGTTTGGTTGAGACGATAACGGAAGGTGGAGCAACTTTTACCGATGCTAAGGACTCGATTTGTCCAAAGGGTTGGACGTTGCCTACGGCGGGAAGAAGTTCAACGAATAAACTTGGTGTAGAAAGGGACGATAGTTTTTATAAATTATTGCGAGCCTATGGCTATCCGGCGTCCGAACCATCAACAGTAGGCGGTATAACTATCTTGAATGGTGTGGTTGGCACGGGTGCTGATGTAGCATATCAGAATTTAGCGAGGTATCCTATTCGATTTGTGCGTTCGGGGTATATTTATCGTCCGAGTGGTTCCTTGAGATCGGCCGGTTTTCAGGGGATGGAGCAGTCAAAAACTTATATGGGCTATAATATTCAAGTTGATGGTGGAGCGGTTCATCCGTCAACGGTAGACAATACGTCAATGGGGTTTGGGGTGCGGTGCTTGGCAAAATAAAGAGGGAGTTTTGGCAAGAGTGGGATTTGAAGGATTGGTGATTTTTTGAGAAAACGGTATTGCTTTTTTGAAAAAAGTGTGCTAACATGGAGTTGTAGAAGGGTGTGCATAAAATAGTACTACCTAATAATGGAAAATAAACATGCAAGATAATAATTCACCAAAGAGTACAAAACCAGTGGATAATGATGTGAAGCCGGCTGAGAAGGTTGGTGCAGATGCGTTGAAGGCGTCGACGACGGCTTCGAAGGCGAAAGTGGAAGACGTAAAAGATGAAATTGCGGCGTTGGTGAGTAAGGCAGAGAAGGATTCTTCGACTTCGAAATTGAATATTGTGACACGCAGTGATTTTGTGCGGAAGATTGGTGAGAAAATTAAGGATTCGGAAAATATCTTGGTGGCGTTGTCGCGGAATCCGTCGGTGGACGAGATTGCGGCGGCGATTGCGTTGACGATTTATTTAGATAGTATTCAGAAACACACCACGGCAATTTATTCGGGCAAGACGCCAGATACTCTGGCATTTTTGAGGCCGGAGGATACGTTTGAATCGAATACAGCGAGTTTGCAGGATTTTATTATCGCTTTGAACAAAGAGAAAGCGGATCATTTGCGGTATCGGTTGGAGGGGGATTTTGTAAAAGTTTATATCACGCCGTACAAGACAATGATTACGGAGAAGGATTTGGAGTTTATGCGGGGGGACTTCAACGTGGATTTGGTGTTGGCGCTGAATGTGCCAACGGCGGCGGATTTGGACGAAGCGTTGAGTGAACATGGGCGGATTATGCACGATGCGTCGGCGGTGGATATTACGGTGGGAGCGCCAGGGCGGTTTGGTGAGATTGAGTGGAGTGACCCGAATGAAAGTTCAGTGTCGGAGATGGTGGCGAACTTGATTTTCTTCTTGCAACCGAATGATATGCCATTAGAAAAAGACGTAGCGACGGCGCTTTTGACGGGGATTGTGGCGGCGACGGATAGGTTTTCGAATGCGCAGACAACTTCGGAGACTTTGCAACTGGCGTCGAAATTGATGTCGATGGGGGCAGATCAGCAGTTGATTTCTTCTCATGTAATGACGAATGATGCAACTGTGCCGGAGGAAGAGCAAAAATTAGATATGACTGTACCGGAAGATGAATCGAATTTGACGGTTGGACATGAGCCGAATATGACGGTAGCGGAGCCGACGGTGGCGCCAGTGAATATGGCGGTAAATGGGGCGGACGCATCGGCAGGTGTGGTGGCGGCGAATGCGATGCCAGTGAATGCGATGCCAGCGGAAGATGGGCTTGCACAGCCGGCGGGCAGCACGGGGATGCCGGGCGTAGAGACGATGACGGGAGCGACGGCCCCAGAGGTGCAAGCGGTGAATGCGGTGCCGGGGGCGGAAAACGGAATGGAGACGGCGCCTGCGAGTGCGATGCTGGAGGGGCCGAAAGATTATGGACAGATGATGATGGAGGCTTTAGCTGAAGCGGATACGCAGGCGCAGGCCTTAGCGCAACAACAGCCTTTGCAGATGCAGCAGCAACAGGCAATGCAGATGGGGATGCCAGGGGCGGAGATGATACCTCAGGTAATGCCGGATGCAATGGGCAACGTGGCGGGGGTGCTGGAAGGGGTGCAGCCAATGCCGGAGGCGGCGCAGCAGATGTCTGGGGTACCACAAGAGGTGGCGCCGGAGGCAGTAGAAGGAGGTGCGAGTTACATTATCGGTAATGATGCGCCGACGGAGCCAGTGGTGGAAATGCCGCCAGTAGGCGCGCCGGGGAACGTAGAATTGCCGGCGGTAGATGGTTTAGCACAGCCGGCTGGTAGTACTGGGATGCCAGGAATGCCAGAGGTTCAAGGTGGGGCGCCAGCGATGCAGAATACGGCAGAGCCGGTAATTCAGGAAGGCGAAGTGGTTTTGCCACCAGCGCCGGAGCCGCCGGTGCCAGGGGTAGAGAATCCTGATGCGAAGATGGCGACGGGTCCAGAATTGGTGCCACCGGTATTACCAGAGGTGCAAGTGCCAGTGGACTTGCCGACGGAGCCAATTGATAATCCAGGAGCATATAAGATTCCGGGGATGTAATTGAGTGCTTAGAGAGCTTGTTTGATTTTAAATTTGGTGGGCAGAAGGGATAATTATGTCAGAACAGCTTAGCCATCGGGGAGAGGTATTACAAGAGGGTAATCCTGAGCTTGAGGCAGCAACTCGCAAGAAGGCAGAAAGAAAGTTAGGGGCAAAGATTCTTTCTGGGGTGGGATTTCAGGATCGACAGGCGGAAATTGCGGATTCGTCGCTAAAGAAAGAAAAGGCGCGAGGTGAAAAGTTTCAGGGTAAAAATGCCGAGCGCCGGAATTTAGCCTACTTAGCTCGGCTGGAACGAATGATCGAAAAAGATGGGAATGCGCTGGAGAAGAAGCTCTGGGATGCGTCGGTGGAGAAATTGATTATTGAGCCAGATGATATTGAGGAGAATTATTGGAAGACGCAAGAGCAGATTTTGCGGGATAATGGTCAGGAGCGAAAACTGAATGATTATGAGAAAGAATTATTAACTAAGGATATTCAGAAGCGGCAGAGAGATTCCCTGAAGTCTTGGGCAGATTATCTCGGCGATGAACAGGCGCCGTACCCATTGTGGTTTAAAGTTTATGCTTGGGATGGGATGAGTAAAATGGGGGTGTTTGATAAGGGTGAGGGTGAGTTTAAAAAGCGTAATGAGCAGACTGTGGCGCCGTATCCTAAATTAAACCCAGCGGTGCTGGCAAAAGTTCATGGTGCAGTGGATGATTTCTATAAGTATAAGAATAATAAAGATAAGACCAACGGTAAGAGTAATAAAGCGGAGAGAGATAAGAAGCTGGATGCTTTGGTGCAGTCGGGGAATTTTAATAAATTATATTCGAAGTTTCTGCTGGAACAAAAATCTATTCCTCCTACACCGGAGCGGACGGAAGATGTGCACGGGTCGTGGATAGAATATTTGCCAGGGCAAGAAGAAGCTCTAGCTAATGCAGCAGAGGGGACGCCGTGGTGTATTGCTGACCCGGGGACAGCAAAGAATTATTTAGAGCGTGGTGTGTCTGGGCAGGCTGATGATGAGGATTGGGATGATGAGGAGGGGGTGGAAAGTAAGGCAAAGTTTATTTTGTTCCATTTGGAAGATCCGGAGACTGGTAATTTAGCGGAGAATGCTTGCGCTTCAATACGATTAGGCACAGATGGACAAGTGGCGGAGATTTCTGGACTGAAGGACGGATCGAAACAAGTCTTGGAGGATTCTTTAGTACCAATTGTGGAGGAGAAAGTCAAAACTTTGCCGGGTGGGGAAAAGTTTCTTGAGGCTTTTGCGGATAAGCAGAAGCTTATTGAATTAGATCGGAAAATGCAGAGAGGGGAAAAGTTGACAGGGGAGGAGCTGCAGTTTGTGTTTGAGGTGAATGAAAAAGAGCGAGCTCAGGATTTTAATGCATATAATGATGAGGGCGATCCTAGGGTTTATGAGTTGAGAGATTATTTCTTGGAACATTTGGATGAATATGCTACAAAGGATGTGCAGAATGCAGTGCCTCATATAGGTTTAGACAATATTGATACTCATTTTGATCAGTTGTTGAGGCTTGGCGTGGATCCTGCTTCTTTGATGGAGTGTATGACTTCTACTGTAATTGGTCGGCATTTTGATCAGTTGATTGGAGCGGGCGTGAATCCAAAAGTATTGATTGAAAAAATGGATTCGGATTATGTTGACAATTCTTTTGATCGGTTAATTGAATTTGGAGTAGCTCCAGAAATGATAGCGCAAAGATTGGTTTTTAATAGTATTAACGACCAGCATGCTAAGCGTTTGCTTGAACGGGGTGTTGATGTTAATGAGTTAACGTTAAGACCAGCAGGGATTGAGAGTGATTTTGATCAGTTGATTGACTTGGGTGCGGATCCAAATAAGTTGATATTGCGGTTATCTTCTGAATTTATTGAAGAACACTTTGATCAGTTGCTTGAATTGAATGTAGATTTGAATGAGCTGATAGGACGCATGCCTTCCGGAGCTGTTGCTAAGAAATTCGATAGCTTACTTGAGCTGGGGGTTGACCCAGACGTATTGGTGAAAAATATGTCGGGAGGTGATATTGTGAACCATTTTGAACAGTTGCTTAATGTAGGAGTGAGTCCAAATGTCTTAGTACGAAATATGTATGGTGAAAATGTGGCTGAATATTTTGATAAGTTGGTTGAGTTGGGTGCTGATATAGACGAATTAGTAAATAAAATGGACTTGGATGCTGTGGATGCGCATTTTGAGCGAATAATTGCTTTAGGTGTAGACTTAAAGGTGTTGCTGGATGTGATAATGCGCGAGGTTGATATTGAGGGTTTTGAATTTTATCGTAGTAAGCTTCTTAGGGCCGGAGTGGATGCTGATCATTTGAATGAGTTGGTAAAAAATTATGAGGATGAACATGATGATGAGGATGACGATGATGAAGATGGATGGTGGGATGAAGAGTCTTATTGAAATGAGTAAGTAAGTGTGTTAGAATTGGAGTAATTGGGGTAGGACCAGCATTGGATATATGCAGGACACCGCTCTTTTTTGGTGGCAAACGTGATATAATCTGGGGATGAAAGACAGGAAAATAGATTTGGAGCAGGGCGAAGTTTGGCTGGTGGATAAGCCGGCAGGGATTACTTCGTTTGGGGTGGTGGCGCAGGTGCGACGGAGATTTGCGGATCAGGCAGAGATGGTTGAGGTAGTGGGGAAAGATGGCGTGGTGCGGCAGAAGCGGAAAAAAGTGAAGGTGGGGCACGCAGGGACGCTGGATCCGTTTGCGACGGGGTTGTTGTTGGTGTTGGTGGGAAAGGCGACGAAGCGGGCGACAGAATTTTTGAAATTAGACAAAGAATATATCGCAACGGTGAGGTTGGGGGCAGTATCGAGTACGGGGGATTTGGAGGGTGAGATAACTACTTTTTTATCTTCTATGGCCTCTGCGATTACCGCCCCTAACCGCAAGGAGGTTGAAGAAGTTGTACGGAGATTTACGGGGGAGATTGAGCAGACGGTGCCGCGGTATTCCGCCGTGAGTATTAACGGACAACGGGCATACAAACTGGCGCGGGCGGGGAAGCAAGTGGAGATGCCGCGGCGCCAAGTGCAGATTTACGAGCTGGAGATTTTGCGTTATGAATGGCCGGAATTGGAAATACGGTGTAAAGTGTCAAGCGGAACGTATATTCGGGCGTTGGGTGAGGACATCGGAAAGGCTCTGGGGGTAGGAGGGTACCTGACGGCGCTCCGACGGACGCAGGTGGGGGAGTGGCGGATCGAGGAGGCGAAGAAGCTAGAAGAGATAGTGGTGGAATAGAAGATATTTGCCGATGAAATAGAATAGTCTTAATAAGACGATGAGGATACCGAGGAGGGTTTTGGTCTTATTGGTGGGATGTGGGGATGTTTTTGGGCGGTTGGGTTTGAATTAATTGCGAGGTTTGTGGTTGGAGTTCGGAATTTTGGGGTGGTTTGGAGAGAGCTTTTTGTTTGATGTAAAATTTGCCGGCTTTTTTGAAGCAAAAAACACTGGCGAGTAATAGGCAAGGAGGGATGGCGCCGAGCAGAAGTGCGATTAATACGAGGTCAAGCGGTATTGGCTGCGGGCCAGAATAATCGGCGATAACGAATATTATCATAATTATGATGAATGGTGTGGTAATGACAAGAAGAAAACTAAGAATAACGCCAATTACTAGAAAGAGAATAGCGAGCAGGAGGTTGGTGTGAGTTTTGGGCGGAGTAGGATTGGAGGGGGAGATGGGGGTTTGCGGGTCTGGTAGGATAGGATTTGACGGAGAGGCAGGAGGTTGAGGATTTTCTGGCGCTAATTGAGTGGGCATTGTAGTCATGAGAATATTATAACAGAAGTAATAGGGAGATGACAATTTGGGTTCGGGGATAAAAGAAGTAATGCGGAAGTGGCGATTTGACGCCTTGGGGAGAATGTGAGAGAATTGGGGTTGTGAACCTGGCGGAGTTCAGGTAGCTTGAAAATTAGGCTAAAACGGACTGAATAGAGACTGGAAGAGGCCGAAGTAGAATGAGAAAGGAGAGCCCTGTAAGGCGGGGCGGAGAAGCAGATGGGAATGATTATGGGATTATCGGGAGCGTTGCGTGAGTTTAATGAGGTACGTGAAGTGCGAGATGTGGATTTGGGGCATTTGGCTTTGATTATTAATGACCAGATTGGCGAGCAAATGCCATATGAATTTTGCGTATCAAAAGCTTTTGAAGTCGATGCGGATGGAAAGCCAATTTTGCCGGTGAGATTTGAGGAAAATGAGGAACTCAGAAAGAAGCTAAGGATGTTTTATCTGGAGGAATGTAAGAAAGGGGGAAAATTGACAGGTGGGGCTCTACTGGCGGAAGAGACGACGGTGGAATTTTTGTATGGCAAGCTTGGTAAGATGATGAAGAGAAATCGAGAAGAATTTTGGCTGAAGCAAGACGGCAATAAGGAGGAGGCTGAGCAAATCTTGGTCAGAGTGGGCGCGAATTACCATGCTGAGGAAGGAGTTGAAGGCTTTGAGTTAATTCGCGAGAATAAGATTATTGGCCAGGAGAAAGTGGTGACGTTCTTGGTGTTTCAAAGGACTGCGAGGAGTGAATAACGGATAAAGTTTCAGCGGGTAGAAAGTTTTGTTTTTAGAGAAGTTTTAGCTAAAAAATCCTCCAATGTAAGGTTGGGGGATTTTTGGTGGAGCATTTGTTGAATTTCGAGGCTTAGTGATTAGTGAGGGCAAAAGCCATGCTGAAGTAGGAGAGGAAAATAAGGATGATTAATGCAAGACAACAAATGCCAAAGACGAGTGGTAGGACACGAGTAAAGGGGCGATTGCGGTAGAAAGCATAAGCCAGCATGAGGCCGGTAATACAAATGGCGGCAAGTACCACGAGGATGATAATATTAGCGAAGAGTAATAGGCCGGAGACGTCAGTACTGACGACGGTAGCAGGAATGCCTAAAACAAAGCTGAATCCAGCGGCAAGAGCGACGGCGAGTAGAATAAAAGTTAAGATTACGCGCGTGGCGGGGTTGAGGTGAAGTTCAATGTTTTGCGAAGTCTTGTGTGAGCGCTGCGTTGAAGCATTGGTAGCTTTAGTGTTGCGAGAGGATTTCGCGCTGGCTGGAGATTTGGGGCTGGAAGTTTTGGCAGTTGTTTTGACAGCTTTAGGCTTGGTGGCCGTTTTGCGAGCAGTAGGGGATTTCGCAGTTTTGGTTGATTTAGGGGAAGTTTTTGATTTAGAAGTCTTATTTACCATAAGTTTATTATAGCATAGACGTGTGGTAGTGAGAAAAATTGTATCATCAGACGATACGAAAAGCTCCTGCAGAAGTGCAGGAGCGGGGGAGATGATTTGATGGATTAATTGATGGGATTCTTGAAAGTACGCTGATAGTAGGCGTCGTGTTTTTGATAACGTTTGGCAACATTGAAATCGGAAGGTACTTGAAGTGAAGGATTGAGTTGATAAGTAATAGCTTTGTAGAAAATATGGAAATTAGCATCTTGTTCGTAGAATTCGGTTGGGACAGGTAATTGCTGAATAATCATGCGAAATTTTTGAGGACAGTGGTGATACTCTTGGTAGGAACGAAAAATTTTATGATAGATGGTCGGGCTTGAATGTTGAACTTTGTTTAAATATTCTATTACTGTTGTGATAGAAATCATTTTTATACTCCCCTTTTTGTAAAATGTGCAGTCCAGATGGACAAGGAACTCTTTAATTATAATATAGGTGTGAAGTTGTGTCAAGAGGAAGGGGAAAGAGTGCTCGATTTTGATAGAGGTTATACTATACCTGAGGCTAAATTTGAGGAGGTTTTATTGACTTTTTGAACGATGTGTGCTATAATGGAAGGATAGGCTCATGACGGTTTAATCTATTAAACCCATATCTCATGGAATGAGATATGATGCAAGCTTAGCAGTTTAAGAATTCAGGCAAAAATGAATAGAGAACTGTTCTGGCTGGCAGAAATGGGCTGAAAATTGAAAGGAGGGGCTCCGTGGGGAGAGCGGAGCAAAGTGAGTATGAAGAAAAAGATGAGCATGAACAGGGTGTTCGCAGGGTTTAGGCAGGTATTGGAGATTTATAAGGTGGAAGAAGCGATACCGGTGCGTGATGAGAAAGGAGAGATCAAAGATTACGCCGATGGTTTGGCGCTGGTTTTGTCGGATAATGTAAAATTTCCAGATGATGCAGCGGCTAGATTACCTTATAAGTTCGTGGTGAGTCGATATTTTGAGCTGGATTTAGAAGAGGAGCCAATTATGCCGGTAAAGTTTCGACAGGATGACAACTTGCGGAAGGCGTTGGAATTTTTGCGAATAGGAGAAGCCAAAAATGAATGGGCGGACCATTTGCTAAATTCTGATACGGAAGTGGAATTTTTGTGCGGGAATTTTGAGGAGGAACGGCAAAAAACACGTAACTTGAAAGGGAGTTTGGTGCTGGATGATCCGATTTGTGCTAGTCATGTGCTGGTGAAGATTCGTGGTGAGTATGATTTGAATTTTGCGGCATTTTATGGAGCAAAAAATTATGCTTTGGTGCGTGATGAAGCTGGAAGCTGGAACACTTATTTGTTGTTAAGTTTGGACAACAAGAAGGTGCTGCGTGAGGATGAGCCGATAGGAGAAATCTGGTACGGCAACGATGAACGTAGAGTAGAAGCTATGTGGGGACGGCTGAAGGAGGCCCTGAAAGGTCACAAAATGTTGATTCATGACGAAAAACGTAATATGAATCGGGCGCGGCGTAAGCAGAAAAAGGAGGAGCGGAAAAGGCTGGAACAGTCAGGTAGACAGAAGATGGTTTAAGCATGGGGGTTTGAATTTTGAGGTCTCCCGTTTGTTGAAAGTTAGTTTTGATTTTTGAGATTGCGGCTTTTATGGTTTTTGTCTGTTTTTGATTGAGAATCCCCTGGCTTGAAGCTGGGGGATTTTGAGACTTAATCTTAAAGCAACTATAAATCCCATCAAGACTATTTTTGGCTGTCGAGGGGACACGGTCTAAAGCGAATCGCTAACGCTCCCGTGCTTCAGAACCGTGTCCGCCTAAGGACGTAAAGTCCACGACAGCAAAAATAGTCTTGGTGGTATTCTTAATTATTTACAGAACCTTTACCTCATCCCTCCCATTACAGATTAGACCGGGACGGAGAAAGCGAGGGGACGACTACCGCTATGAGAAGCGTAAATATCAGTTTGGCCAAAATGTTGAGCGAAAAAATCTGTAAGATCAAGTAAATTAGTAGGCGACCAGTAATAGCCTGCATGTCCTAATTTACGCGACGTACCTCCCCACGGGTACAGGAATCCCCCGCGGACAAAGGAGGAGTTTTATGGCTTTAATCAAGACAACGGACGGGAAAAGCATTAATTCTGCTAGAACTTCCCACGGTAATAAGACTACTTATTGAGATAGATGCAGCGCCATTTTTTGAACTCATTGCCTTAGTAAGCCATAAATGACCATATTGGCCTGAGTCACGCAAGCTAATGCTTATGAGGTCTATATTTCCACTACGCACAAAGTAGAGAGGAGGGGAAGCGTATATATTTACTCATCCTTCCCCCTACAGTGCTAGACAGCGGACGGAGAAAGCATTGGCACGTAAAGTATTGTCAGATAGGTAGATGTAAGAGTTATTGATATTTTGATAAAAAACATCTTGGCTTGTCATGTAAGCGGTTGGTGTCCAAATTATGCTGCCAAAATCCATTCCCCGTTGCACTCCAGAGCCTATTGAAATAAATCCCCCACGGACAAAAGGGTATAATACATTGCTTCCCTCCGCTACTTTGTGCGTAGTGGATATATCGACGTTAAGCATAAATTATTGGCGGGCGCTCATGGCGAAATTAATCTCTGGACGCTTAATCCATACCAATGGGATGAATCTGGCGCATGGAGTTTGACCGTTTGGTTAAACGGTATAGTAAGCAGTACTAATATTACTTCAAAATATCATGCTTTCCCCGGCCGTGAACTTGTATATGCTATACAAGTTCAAAGATATCTTATAGCTGTTATTTTTAATAAAAAATAAACGAATCGCACCTCTCCTTTGTCCGTGGGGGAGATATTTATCCATGGTATGGTTCGTTACGGGACCTGAACGTCGGCAGCAATCATTGGTCGATTACTGCTAATCTCAATAACTCATACGCCTATGATCAACCATTTAATGATATCAATGTATATCCTTCTGATGATGATAATCGCAGTTATGCTTTCTCCGTCCGCTGTCTAGCACTGTAGGGGAGGGATGAGGGGGAGGGGCGAGGTGATTGTTATCGAAATGGGCGAAAAATAAAAATGGGGGTTGTAGGGGTGAGGGAAGTGTGATATAATTCGGGATATATGATTACTAGAGAGAAAAAAGCTGAGGCGATGAGCAAGCTGGCGCGGAGTAAGGAAGATGTAGGGTCTCCTGAAGTGCAGGTTGCGATTTTGACGGAGCGCATTAAGGAAGTGACTGAGCACGTCAAAGGAAATAAGCATGATTACATGGCAAAGCGTGGTTTGATGCAGATGGTTGGTCAGCGGAAGAAACTTTTGAAGTATCTTGAGCGGACGAACTTCGATTTGTATAAATCAACGATTGCAGCGTTGGGTTTGCGCAAATAGCTTGCAGAAAAAACCAAGAGCACCCCAGAGGGTGTTTTTTGGTGGGTTTGATAGTGGTGAATGAGACTTGGCGCTAATATGTGAAGACATTTTTGGTTAGTGGAGAAAATGACGGGAATTTAAATGGCTGCCTCGGGGAGTGAGACAGCCAAAATGACACATCCTGCGGGTAAAATTCAAAATTTTGTGAGGTTTTGGGAGAGTCAACGAGCTAAAGTAAAAGGAGTATTTTATGGGTTTATAATTACAGTGGAATACTTTAGAGTTAGCTCGTTGAATGCCTAACGCAATATTGAATTTCATCCGGTAGTGCCGACAGTAATGGGGAGATTAAACTCATCTCCTATTAGGTACGCGAGTGTGGGGTGGAAGTCCCTAAACACTCGGTTTTATTAGTTTAGCATATGGAGTGATAAAAGTCAATGGGGCCGTATTAACTCACCACCTTGGCAACAAAAAGATAGTCTCATAAACTGTAATTAAT
>CAYPTT010000029.1:0-12602 GCA_964413835.1 uncultured Candidatus Saccharibacteria bacterium | reverse complement strand
AATACAAACATAACCACACTAGTGAATAATTCTCATATGTTTGTTAATCCTACATTTTTCGAGTTTCATACGGAATCATCGGTTTAAGTATCTGAGATATTTCAATAAAGCGCCTTTTTTAAAAATTCTGTTAAAAATTATTGCCATGAAAAAGAGATGACTAATCGAGCCATCTCTTAAGGTGCTATTTTCTTTTCTGATCGAACTTGCGGGAAATCCAGATCCCGCACGGAATGGCGACAACTATCGTGATAAAAAGGACTATTATCTTTACGATTTGGTTGTCAAAAAATCGTTGTGCCCGATTCGGTTCAGTCTCGATTTCTGGCCGAGACTCCCGCGAGACTTCTTTAGGCGCACTTGCGGATTTTTCCGCTGCATCTGCAGCTTCCGACTGCGCATCAGCTTCAGAATCCGTGGTTTCTGCAATGTTATCTCCCGCAGTGCTGACTTCTGGAGTAGCAGAAGACTCTGAGGTAGAAGCCTCTGAGTCGACCGTTTCTGTAACGGAATCTGTTCCAGTTGAGGCATCCGAGGCGTCTCGTCCGCTAAGACCGGTATCTTGACCAGTGAGATCCTCAAAATGCCCCCAGAACCCCTGTTGGCTATTTTTGTAAGCCTCCTGGGTCCCTTCTTGGAAATTATTTACGCCATCTTTGATGGACTCTTTCCAGCCTGGGGCTTTCTCTTTCACCGTCTCGGCGGCGTTTGAGGCTTTTTCTTTACCCCAATGCCAAAAGTTCGTCCCAAAGGCGTGAACTTTATTCCAGGCCTCACTCTCAGGGAGCTCTTCCTCTTCGGTCACGTCGTCCGCTGCGTACACTATTGGCGACTGGGCAACAAATAGCATGAGCAGAAACAGTGCCATTAGCTGCATTTTTTTAATTTTTTTCATCATTTTCCCTCCTTTTTTGATGAAAATCTATTTTAGCGCAGTTTTTTGCGCTTCCTAACAGATACTAGGAGCCAGTACCCCTATACTTCCATTATAGCACACTTTATTGGAAAAGTCAATGCTTAAAATGCTTTTTCTTAAATTTCTGGTAAAATTTGCCTGGTTTTGAGGTTTATGAAGGAAATTGTTATTTTTGCGACTCTGAGGGGTTGTAATTATCTGATTTTTTGTTATATACTGGGGCGCAGAACAGCTTGGGTACCTTAATATTAAACTAATGTAGGAGCTAGTCGGTATGAAGATATCGCTACGATCTAGACTGTTGAAAATTACAGTCACGATCAAAATCACCCTAGGCAGGAAATGCTAGAGTGATTTGATAAACCAATATCACTATCCTATCACACCTTAATAGCGAGGTCAATAGCGATTAATTCATCGTTATGCTCAAGCTGTTCGAAAAGGAGATTACTTTTGATCTCTCCCCCTACAGTGCTAGACAGCGGACGGAGAAAGCATAGACGTGGTTATTGTGAGCTGAGGGGTAGACATTAACGCTATTAAAATTCTGACGGTAGGCAGTTGAAACATTAGGGTACGCAGTAGAAGCCCAATAGTTGCTATAGATGTCTAGATCTCGTGAAGAGCCACTCCATAGATCGACGACACCCCCACGGACAAAGTTATACCACAATATTGATTAACTTGGTATTCTTTGGGATAATAACTTTGCGAATTTCTTTGCCGACGGTGTATTTTTGAACGTTCTCATCCGCTAGGGCTAGCGCTTTGAGCTGTTCTTCATTGTCCAGCTGATCGGCTTTAACCATTAGCTTAGCGCGCAGCTTACCATTAACTTGCACAACTAGTTCAACTTCGTCAGTTTGAAGATATTTCTCATCCCAAGTTGGCCAAACATCATCCGCGGTAAGCTTTTCTAACATTTCGCTAGCGAGATGCGGAGCAAAAGGCTTTAGCAATTTGGCCAAGGCAACTACGTCTTCATGAGTGGCGCCGGATTTATAAAGTTCATTGACATATTCCATGAGAGCGGCCACCGCGGTATTGAAGCTTTGGCGATGGAGATCTTCGGTGACTTTTTTAATCGTGGCATGACGTAACGTTCGGCGAGGCTCGGCATCCTTCTCAGAACCCGTTTGTTCCGTCCCGTCGTTACGGGCGGAACTGCACTTTGCCCGCTCCCCGTTGGTCGCGGAGAGTTCTTCCGAAGGTCGCCTAGCCTCGCCAAAGGCTAGCGTCCAGCAACGGTTCAAGAAGCGGTAGACGCCGCCGATGGCCTCTGTATTCCAAGCGGCATCTTGATCATAGGGGCCAATAAACATCTCGTAAGTGCGCAAAGTATCCGCGCCATAACCACTTTCGATCACTTCGAGCGGATCGATGACGTTGCCCTTACTTTTGGACATTTTCTTGCCATCAGGCGCATTGATATAGCCATTATATAAGAGTTGTTTGACTGGCTCGCGGAAAGGTAAATAGCCCTGATCGGCGAAAAATTTACACCAAAAGCGCACGTAAAGCAAATGCGCCACGGCGTGGTCGCCACCGACGTAAATATCTGTCGGCGCCCAGTAACGAATCGCCTCAGGATCCCAGGCGGATTCTGCATCATGCGGGCTAACGTAGCGCCAGAGGTACCAGCTAGAACAAGCATAACCATCAAGCGTATCGGTCTCCCGGGTACATTCAATATCGTGACCATTTTGATCTTTCAGGGTCACTTTGAGCCAATCTTCAGCCTTAGCCAGAGGCGAGCGACCAGAATCATCGGGTTGATAATCTTTGATTTCGGGATGCATGACGGGGAGCTGATCTTCCGGAATCGGGTAGACATTACCGTCTTGATCATAGGCAACTGGGATCGGGCAACCCCAGTAACGCTGGCGTGAAATCAGCCAATCGCGCATACGATAAGTGACTTTGCTCTGACCAACCCCCAGACCCCCGAGCCAATGCACGAGCTCTTCGCGTACGTCGGCACTGTTTTTACCGTTGAATTTACCAGAATTGACTAGTTCCCCCTCGCCGTGATAGCAACGATCAGTATCTTTAGAATCCGCTGGCTTTTCGACAACTTCAATAATTGGCAAATCGAATTTTTCGGCAAAGGCAAAATCGCGTTCATCATGCGCCGGGACAGCCATAATCGCACCGGTGCCATAGCCCATAAGTACATAATCAGCAACCCAAATCGGCATTTTAGCGCCAGTAGCTGGGTTAATCGCATAGCTACCGGTGAAAACGCCGGTTTTTTCCTTGTTTTCTTGGCGCTCAATCTCGGATTTTTTTAGAGTGGACGTGCGGTATTGGTCGACTTTTTGACGGGTTTCGTCATTGACGAGGTATTTTACCATGGGATGCTCGGGAGCGAGGACGAGGAAGGTAGCGCCGAAGATGGTATCGGGACGGGTGGTGAAGACGGTAATCGTATCTGCAGGGGTAGCGAGCTGGTCGATGCGGGCGAAGGCTAGCTCAAGCTCTTGGCGCGTACGGAGTTTAGGATGATTCAAAAGTTCATTTTTGGTCAGCCAGAGCGTGTCTTGGATGGATTTTTCCTGTTCGGAAATCGGATCGCGCTCATCATTTTCTAAGGTAAAGTAAACTTGAGTGGCGGTAATTTCGCGATTAACGTCTTTACCCGCATGATAAAAATCTGAGCGATAGTTCCCCAGCACACCTTCAAATTTAAGGTTTTTATAGCCTGTCTCTTCGCGAATCTCTCGGCGAGCGGCGGTTTCGACGTCTTCTCCTTCCTCAATGCCACCAGTAAGTGGGGCGACACAAGTCATGGTATGAAAATCCACCGCCAGATACTTGTCGAGCTTGGGATCATAAACCATGGCATAAATAATATTACGCTTAGTATTACGCTTATCTTTGCGAGGGGGTTCCTCATCAATAAAATGTGGTCCGCCGTCGATCTGAAACTTAATCTCGGCGCCTTCACTGCGTCCGATCCAATTTTTCTGCATGGTTTTAATCTTATCCGGCCAGTCAAGCGCGTCGATACCGTCGAGTAATTCATCGGCATAATCCGTAATTTTGAAGAACCATTGTTTCATCTTTTTCTTTTCAACTTCGTGGCCACAGCGCCAGCATTTACCACCCTCAACCTGCTCATTGGCTAGCACGGTTTTATCGACTGGACACCACCATTGGTACGATTCCTTTTGATAAGCGAGGCCTTTTTTATAAAGTTGCAAGAAACACCACTGCGTCCATTTATAATATTCAGGATCAGAAGTGTTAATTTCTCGACTCCAGTCAACAGCATAGCCAAGCCGCTTAGCCTGCTTGCGGAAGTTAGCGATGTTGGCAGCGGTGGCGTTTTGAGGCGAAATGCCGGTCTTGATCGCATAGTTCTCAGCCGGCAGACCAAAAGTATCATAGCCAAAGGGCCGCAGCACGTTCATTTCTTGCTGCATATAGAAGCGCGTCAGTACATCAACGATAGTAAAATTCCGCACGTGCCCCACATGCAGTCCGGCACCTGAGGGGTACGGAAACATCTCCGCGACGTATTTTTTGGGTTTATTTTCATCAATTGGACCAGCCTTGAAAGCCTCGGTCTCATCCCAGATTTTTTGCCATTTTTGTTCGATTTTCAGCGGGTCGTATCTATCCATATTGGTAATTATAACACAGATGAGCACAAACTCCCAAATATCCGAAAAAGTATGTTATAATGGTTGATGGAACTCGGATTTTATCGAAATTTATGATGGAGGGATCAGAAAATGGAAAGAAGCATCCAGGAACAGTACCTTTATTACTTAAAAACTTTACTCAAAATTAGCAAATGTAAGGCTTTTAAAGAGAAAACAAGCCTGATAAAGGCGGATTGCCCAGAACAGTTTTTGGACGAGATGGTCTCGCAACTGCTCGACGGCCAGATAGAAGCTCAGCGTTATGCGCTGATGCTGAACAAGCCAGTCGAAGCGCAAAATGAAGCAATCATAGCTCACGGAAACGCTTTGCGGCGTCAAATACTTGATCTGCATTATGGAATATATTACCTGCGCGAGCTGTTTGGGTTTGCGGATGAAGTAGTCCAGCTGAGACAAATGGCGGAAGATATTTACCAGCTCGTAGATTACTGTCCGACTATGAAGGTTTGCCTTGAGCTGAACCTATATGAACATCCCAGCTCGATATCTTATTTGACAGATCAAGGGCAAGGAACGACAATTGCCTTGACGAACCTGCTTAAAACGCGGAAAGAAAAGTTTTACGCTTCTTATCTGTCGTATGCAGAAATGCTGTGTTTTTATACGAAAATTGCAGCAGAGTGGTTGACTTCGGCAACCATGTTTGATTTTACAAGGGTGAAACATAGTAACCTTTTGCGATATGTTAGAGCGGATGGCTATACGCTGGCGTCAGACAATGAAGCAGTTACGGACGAAACGAAAGAATCAATGGCATTCTTAGACACGCGCGATTTATTTAAAGTGCTAGAGCTCATGCGTGCGCCGGCCGATATCCAAGAGCTGCTGCGAGATCAACCGCAGGAAGAGCTGAACAAGGAGAGCGAGGAGCCCGACATGAGTGTCCTAAAGGCGTATTTTAATAAGGAAAAGGCCGAGTTTGAGAATTTACTGACGGCACGGAAAAATCTGCAAGATTTTCTCGCTAGTCGACACGAAGAGGCCATGCTATGTGGGGCGTTGAAAGTGGCTTGGCAAACAGTACTGTCGCAGTGCCAAGAAATTCAGCAAAAGCAGCGAGCGATTTCAAAAATGAAACAGGACAACGATCGATTGCTGGCTGAAGTAAAGGCTAAATCACAGAGAAAGCTTTTTAGTTAGTTTGCTACAAAGAGGTAGTTTGGTAATTTGACCCCGCTGGAAAGTGGGGTCTTTTGCTGAAATTTTGGGAGAAAATGCGATTTTACGATTGATTTTAGAGAAAATAAAGAGAAATCCAGGAAGTATGGTCAGGAATTCAGGTTTATTGCCATTGACAAAATTGATAATGTGTGCTACAATGGAGGTAGAGGGTGTTTTTATTCTAAGCATCTGGGAACTTTATAATCAGTCGGTTTTATTTTTGTGAGGTTCCAACTGGGCTCAGAATGCCCTGCATACAACTTATGGCGGCCCGAGAGGGTCAATTTTCATTTGATGGAGGGAAAGAGATGAAAAGGAAAAAGAAAAGAGATGTTTCTTACATTATCACGGTGAGTGAAATGGGATGTGCTACGCTTATTGTAGCTGTTCTGATGGGTATTCAGTTGGGCTTATATGCTGGATTGAGAAATAACGGAGACAATTTTTACAGTGCTCTGCTCGATGTAGTATTATTCGCTCTTCTGGGAGGATTTCTCCTGATTCTTGTGCTGGAGTCTGTATATCCGCAGCAAATCCCCAAGAAGGATATCAGGAAATACACGGCCGGCGTGTCTTGCTCAATTGTTATATATACTTTATGTTTCAATCTAATGTTTTCTTTAACATCGCGTTATCTTGCCAAAGCCGATATCTTGTTTCTTGCCATCGAGCACTTACTTGTCGCAATTATAGCAACCCGCCTCGTCGTTAGTCTAATTAAGCATAGGCGCTGGATACTAAAACATTTTACGAAGACAAGCGTACAAGATATAGCGAATTGCACGACAGGAGACGTGGCGGAGGATACGGTCGAAAGCTCACTAGAGCCCCAACACGACAAAGCTTTTGTTATGTTATACGATTACGACGAAGCGGCGCGAGTTGAGAAGATTATCTTCTGTGGTAAGTTAGTTTCGGCAATCGGCAGTAAGCCAGCGCTGTACGCAAAATTACTGGATATACGGAATGTTTTGGAGGACAAAACGCATCGCTTGACTACCTTGCAGCTGGACGATGCCGCTAATGGCAAATTAGAAATTGTCAGCCAGCATATCGGCGGCGTGAGTTATAAGCCTGCGACAGCAGCGAGAGAAAAAATCATTCGAATGTTGCGACGCGAAGCCACTATGCAGAAAAAATCTAAAAATGAGCAGATAGATGGGCAGATCCCGATTCTAAACAACGAAAATTCTCAAGGAGGGGAAAGAAATGGAACTTTTCAGTAAAGAAGCACAGATGGCAATTCTTAAACGACGTCTGGCAATGACCTACTGGCTGGGCGGAATTGTAATTCCACTTTATACAGTACTAGGAACGGTCTGGATGTGGCTGGAGCGCCATTTCCAGCGGGTGAGTAATCCTGAATATGGTATGACTCTCTTATTCATACTACTGTCGTTGGCCCTAGCGCCAATGTATTGGAACCGTTCTAGACTGTTGGTACAGGGTGATTTTCGCTACGACCGTTTCCGGTATCGTTTACTCGGATTCGCCCTAGGAATCGGGTTTGGACTTCTGATGACACTATCGGTATTCGTGCCGAATGAGGTCTGGACAATGGAGCAGCGCCGGATTTGCTGGTTACTAACTAAGGCCGTTGCTGAGGTAACCAGCATCATAACTATGTTTACCGTAATGACATTGTTTTACATACCGCATTCGATAGACATCAGGGAGCAAGAATAAAACGGCTAAACAATACTGAGATCTAAACGCTTAGTGGGGGTTTAGGTTGGGCTACCCTGAAGGGTAGCCTTTTTTTGAAAAGCAGCCTTTTTATGATATAATGAGTGCATGATAAAGCTTAGCGTGGTGCTACATAATATCCGCTCAACCTATAACGTCGGGGCGATTTTGCGCACGGCGGAGGGGCTGGGGATTGAGAAGGTGGTTTTTTCGGGCTACACACCGCGATATAATAATCCGCAACTTCTACCACATCTACGAGCGAAATTGAATCATCAAATTGAGAAATCTGCCCTCGGCGCGGAAAAATTAGTACCAAGCGAACACGTAGAAGATCTGGAAAGTTGGCTGGAGGCGCAGGGGCAGGCGGGAAAAATGATCGTGGGGCTGGAGAATAATTTAAGCCCAGAAGAAGTAAAGCGAAAAGTAGTACTGAAGCCTGGGGAAGGCACGTCGCAGTTTTTCGAGACCATTTCGCAGGCTACGGCCGAGGACGAGGCGGCTTCCGCCCGTGACGACGGGTCGGAAGAACGCCGTGTCGAGAAAAATAGCGACGCGTTCTTGCCAGCCCTCAACATTATTTTGATTTTAGGGGAGGAAGTGGAGGGAATTCCAGCGGAGATTCGGAAGGAATGTGATTATTTTTTGGAGATTCCGATGCGTGGGCAGAAGGAGTCGTTTAATGTATCAGTGGCAGCGGGGATTGCGATGTGGCAATTAACTACTTAATGAGTTTATCCTCCTCGCGCAGCTGCATAGCCTTGATAGCAGAACTAAAACCGTCGTAATAATTAGTTTTGATCGGGGGGTGGCCAATTTTGTTGGCGGCGCGGACGATTTCTTTGGGGTCGTCGGTGAGTTTGAAAATCTTGAGATCGCTTTTTGACACCAAACCAAGCGGAAGCATTTTGCCTTCGATAAACTTGGTGAGAGGTCGCCAAAAACTTTTACCAAAGAAAAACACGGGCATTTTAGGCATCTTCCCTTCTTGCATCAAAATAATAAGTTCTGAGAGTTCGTCGAGGGTGCCAAGGCCGCCCGGAAACATGACGTAGACTTTGGCAGACATGGCGAGCATGACTTTGCGGGCAAAGAAATATTTAAACTGAAGCATATCGCTAAGATAGGGGTTCGGCTCCTGCTCATGCGTAAGCGTAATATTGAGGCCGATGCTACGACCGCCGTATTCAAAAGCACCTTGGTTGGCGGCTTCCATGATACCGGGGCCACCGCCGGTAATCACCGTATGGCCATTTTGGGCGAGCAATTGGCCGAGTTCGCGAGCTTTTTTGCAATATTTATTATTTTGTGGCAAGCGAGCAGAGCCAAAAATAGTTACACCCTGTGGGAAGGTGCGAACGATTTTAAGACCGCGTACTAAGTCATTAGCATAAGCTTTGGCGCGTTCGACGTCGGCGCTTTCGAGTTGTTTGAGGATTTCGTCGTCTAGCATAGTTCCCTTTCTGGTTATGGTTAATAAGGCGCAGCAATCCTACTTGCGCAACAATTTCTTATATTAAGACGCCTTTTTTCTCACTTTCGGCAATGAGCGACTGGTACATGGCGCTCGGATCAGAAGCGTTAGTAATCGCGCTGCCGACGTTTAGCACATCAATGTCGGCATGAGCTAGGGCGCGGATATTAGTTAAGTTAATCCCACCATCCCAACCAATCTCGACGGTTGGTTTAATGGTACGGATGAGCGGAACTTTTTCAATCTGCATCATATCAATATTGCCGCCCTGCTGACCAAGCGCGCCGGCAAAAATCATCACATGATCGGCTTCGGTGATTGCCTGCTGGACTTTGCCCGGGAAGGTGGTCTTAAGCAGAGCAAGACCGGTCTTGATGCCGGCTGATTTGAACTGATTAAATAATCCAAGAATATCATCGCTGACTTCGGCATGAATAATACAAAGGCTAGGTTTAAGCTCGAGAATCTTCGCCAAATGATCGCTTGGACGAGCGCTCATGACGTGTAAATCGATCGTTGCGTCCGCCGGAAAAGACATCTGATCAAGCGGCAGCAGTGTGGTCGGCGCAAAACTGCCGTCAGAAGCATCGACCTGAATGCGTTTGGAAAATTTTTGAAATTCGGTGAGGTTACGCTGAAAGATCTCATGGTTATCGGTGGTAATAGTGGGGACGATGGTAGGCATAATGCTAATCCTTTATTTCCTCGTCGAGACGCTGGGCGCGGCGAGCATAACGCTGGCCGGGGTTTTCGCGCGCGTGACAAAATGCTTTAACAATCTGTTCCATTTGGTCGACGTCTAGACCATCTTCTTCAGCTGATAGACAGAGCACATTAGCATAATCATGTTCACGGCCGCGCGCAGCGCTTTCCGGGCTCATAGCATGAATGGCGCGGATGCCTTTGAAACGGTTGGCTTGCATACATACGCCGTGCGCCGATCCACAAATCAGTACGCCGAAACTATGTTCATTGGCGAGTACAGCCTGCGCTACGGCGATTGCGTAATCATTAAAGTCGTCGTCGGGGTCGAGAGTTTCTGCCCCCAAATCCTCCACGATGACATTTTCGTGGCAATCTTTGATAAGGTCAAAAAGCGCTTCTTTTTTCTGAAAACCACGATGGTCGGCACCGAGGTAAATTTTGTATTCTGGCATCATAAATCGCCTCCCCCTCTCCCGAAATCGACAGATAATTCTACCAACCGGTTAGAATAACCCCATTCATTATCATACCAAGCTACAATTTTGACCAAATTGCCACCTACGACGTCGGTGAGCGGCAGGTCGACGATGGCCGAATGTGAATTGCCCCGAAAATCTGAGCTAACCAATTCTGCACGGGTGACATCGAGAATACCTTCGTAATATGGTTCGCGCGAGGCTTTCTCGAGTGCAGAATTAAGATCTTCTACCGTCACGTGATGTTTTAGCACAGCCGTAATATCAGCTAACGAAACAATTATGCTTGGCACACGGACCGAAAGACCGTTAAACTTACCATCTAAACTAGGGATTGTCAAGGCAGCAGCTTTGGAGGCGCCGGTGGTAGTAGGCGCGATATTTACGGCAGCAGCACGAGCTTCACGTAGGTCTTTAGCAGCATCGTCGACTAATTTCTGCGAAACAGTATAGGAGTGTACAGTGGTCATCATGGCTTTTTCGATACCAAAATTATCCTCAATCACCTTCATGACGGGCGCAATGCAGTTGGTCGTACAGCTAGCACAAGAAATAATGTCATCATCAGCGGTGACAACTTCCTCATTCACCCCGAGAACAACCGTCTTGGCGCCGGCGCCTTTAGCAGGAGCGGAAATCACGACCTTACGCGCACCAGCTTTGATGTGGAGACGAGCATCGTCGGGAGCGCGAAATTTACCAGTACATTCTAGCACGACGTCAATTTGTAGTTTGTCCCACGGAAGCTTAACTGGCTCTGGTTCATTAAGAAACAAGATCTTCCGTCCGTCCACAATAATGTGTTTTTCGTCATAGCCGATTTCATGGTCATATACACCATAAACTGAATCATATTTCAATAGATGCGCAAAAGTGCGTGCGTCGCCGAGGCTATTTACGGCAATGATTTCGGCATCGTGTCGTTCGAAAGCGATTTTGAACGCGGCTCGCCCGATGCGCCCAAACCCATTTATCGCCAGTCTTACCATTTTTATTCGTCTCCTAAAGTCTACTTTGATTTTATTATAGCATAAGCTGAAATAGCGCAAAAGTATTGACTTTTTGAATAATGTGTGCTATAATAGAGATATGGGGCGTGCGCTCCTTAAAAAGCGACATACTGACAAAAATGTCAAAATACAGAGGAAGGAGGTGTCTAGTATGTCGAAGAAAGTTCTAAAAACTATTGTTACTATTGTTTCACTCGTTAATGCAATTAGTCATCTGCTAATGCAGCTTAAATGGCGGGTAATGGGCGAAAACGGCGCTGATTTAATATTAGCGCGGACACCGAGAGTGGATGATACCGTAGACGAGGATGTTATGGTCTACCTGGTAGCGGGATGCGGCAATCAACCAGCGAAGACATTTGAGTTCCTGATGCCAGATTTGGCGGATTACAGCGTAACCTACGTCAATTATCGACCAAATCGGGGCTGCGACGTGCGATTAATCGCCGACCAAGTGATTGCCGACATACAGTGGCATAATTATCGCAAGGTCTTAATCATTGGTTGCTCGATTGGCGACTATGTAGGGCGAGTTTGTGGAGCAGAACTGGGCGATCGAGTCTATACGGTCGCCATTAACCCAGAGCCGGACTCAAGCTTATTGAGGCCCTGGGCAAAAGTGGCTACGCGAACGCTTACTCCGTTAGCAAGAGTGGCGACCATTGTAGCGGGGTGGTTCTCGCAGCTACAACTTTATAGCGACTGCGGGAATCGTTTTTCGTCTGATTTCATGGTCAGCCAGTTTGGGCAAATTGGCTTTCGCCATGACGCGCCGAAAGTTTGCGACAATCTATTGGGAATTATCGTTGCGGAGCCAGATGAGAACGGGAAGGGACGTGACGAATTTCTGCAAGGTCGCGAGGTAATGCGCGAATATTTCGACAATGTCGCAGTTTACAGCGCAGTCGGAGTCGGGCACGGTAATACCGTCAAAGGAGCTGCGGCTTACAAAAAAGCCTGGGATGAGCTCTGGACAGCAGCGAAGCCGGTGTTCGATGACGATAAAGCACAGTAACTTGATGTAAATCTTAAAAACGTGGCCTTTTGGGCTGCGTTTTTTGATACAGCCGTAATCATCTGATTATAACGGCGATGTTATGCTGAATGGAGAAACTTTGTCCGTGGGGGCGACGTCCATCCCTGGACTGGTTCTACGCGGGATCTAGGCTGCAGTAGCTCCTACTGGTCTACTACTGCATACCCTGCTGCTTCGTATGCCTACTATCAGGCTTTTAATAGCGCTAATGTCTTCCCCTCCTATTACGGTTACCGCTCCTACGCTTTCTCCGTCCGCTGTCTAGCACTGTAGGGGGAAAAATAAGTTGGGGTTCTGTAAATAGCTTTCTGTTGGTGACCCGCATAGATAAAATAGTGCTTAACAATAAGTATTAACACTACTATACGTTTTTCTTTAGTCACCAACAGAAAGTATTTACAGAACCCGACACGTCATAAGTGGGGCTTAATTATTGATGGATTCGGGAGCTTAAATCTAGTCTGGCCTGA
>CAYPTT010000028.1:0-12628 GCA_964413835.1 uncultured Candidatus Saccharibacteria bacterium | reverse complement strand
ACGACTTCGTCTGCCAACGTACACTCCGGCTAAAGCCGGAGGTTTATAGGACTAAAAAATAGTGTTCTCGTAGCCAAACGAGAACACAAAAACCGTATGGCACCATTCTAGCAATAATTAATATCAGAGTCAATGTTTAATTTGCCTTTCTAATTCTATGTTATAATAGACCAAACTAAGCGAGGTAATATATTTATGGATTCAGACGAACCCCAGACAACAACCATGGACACCGCCCCAGACGAGTCTTCAAACACTACAAATACTAGCGCCACCAACGAGGCTTCGACCACCACAGAATCTAACTCGGCAAGCCCCGATAACGACGCGCCGACCACAATGACAGACTCAACGTCAACCAACGACGCAACAGCTCCCGCCCCAACTTATCGCGACACCTCCGATACTTTTGATGTCTTCCACTGGGCTAACGAAATCGACGAGGTTAAGAATAATGTCTCCGTTGAACTTTTCCTCTTCAATAAAAATTACACCCCTTATAAAGTCCGCTACTCCGATCAGCTCACCGCCAGCGTCAAAGCTCTCTTCATGCAAGAAGCTACTGGTTACATTATTAAAGAAGCCGACAAAGGCCTCGAATGCCGCGAGTACGAAAAAGCCGATGGCGAGGAAAAAGTTATCTACCGCACAAAGCTCAGTAATGTCGGTCGCGCCGAGACTCTAATTCATCTCATCGAGCATGAATATAAAGAAATTGATTCATTTCTCGATCACGCCGACGAATTTAAAAAAGTCAAAGGCGTGATTGCTCGCTTCACCTATCCTGGCCCTGAGGGTGATGGTCAAAAAACTTTCTATATCGCTAAAGGTATTTCACCTAGCTCCGCGCTTAAGGGTGGTTCTTCTTGGGAACTCAACGGCGAAAGCTTCGAGCCCTTTTCCGCTGAAGTTGCCCTTAAAATGCCCGACGACAACCAAGTCGCCATCATCGGTGATTCAATCATCATCTTTAACCAGAAAAAATTCGAAACTCTCTTCCAATACGATTACAAATCCCAAGTTATCGCCGACGAAAAGGCCAAAGAGCTCACCGAAAAGTACAAGCTTTCCTTCGCTGAAGGCCTCACGCTTAATTCGCTACTCCAAGATCGCAAACCTCTTATCAAAAAACTCCAATCTCTCGACATTGCCGAAGAAATGCCTCAAGACAAACTTATCGACTACGCCGACGAAATGCAGCTCGAGCTTATGACCGACGATGACGGCTCAATTATCATTATGGACGACAAGGATCTCACCATGTTCGTCAATCTTCTCGCCGAAGATTACTTTGTCTCCCCGGTCAACGGCCGTCGCTACGAAATTAAATCCAAGAAGCTTCTCTCCGAGCCCGAGGGCGAACCGCCAAGAGGATAGGAAAAAGGCCTGTCACTATCGACAGGCCACCACTTAGCATCACCAAATCTCGTCAGCGAAGCCGGTTTTCTCCAACACGAGTACCGCAAGTGGAATACAAAGCATCACATATGCTACATTTCTTATGCCTCCACTTAGCCATTCCACACCACCAAGCGCAAATAATCCCAATAATAAACTAGTCAAGGCTTCCACCAGAAAGACGCTCAGCACATACAGCGCCAATGGCATCGTATGAAGCCGCATCCCATACCGTGCAGAATAATTACGCTTAGAATTGTCATGTAAATGTCTACAACACTGCATTTCGTTCACTGCAAGAAGACTCATCACGATAATATATAGGCATATGACTTCTTGCAACCCATACGGTATCCCACTAATCATCCGTGCTACTTTCTCATACCAATACAGCATTATTCCTTTCCCCTTTCTTCATCACGCTGAACATTTTGCCACTTCTATACCCGTGTCTACTTTTTTAAAACTCTCACATCCATCCCTCCCGTCGTAAGAATACTAACCATTAAATCCGCTGGTTCATCTGTCTAATTTTTTATGCCCTCAGAACATTTCTTCGACTAAACAGTCTAATCTAAGCGCACCAAAATCAGTCCTCCACCTCAATACTAGCACAGAATACAGCCTTTGTCAATACCATAACCATTTTTATCCTCAAGATAAAATAATATGAAAGAAAACCTCCTAGATATGTCTAAGCCGAATAACACACTAAACATTACCTCGCCAAGCACCGCACCGCATTACCGTTATATCTTCCTGTACCGTGAGCAGGGTAAAAAATCGCACCGTCAAAAACAAAATAATAAGCCTGCGTAGACCAATCAGCCGCCCCATCAGTATGAAGTGTCGAAGACCAAAAACTTACCGACGAAGCGACACCACGCAACTCACCACCTCGACCCTCTAAATGACCAGCGCGCGTAAAATATAGCGGCGCATCAAAAACTTCCGCATTAGAATACGAAGTATAACCATTATTACCATTCTGCGTATATTCACCCGTTCTCGGATAGCCATAAGCATAAAGTAGGGCATAAAAACTATCATCCAGAGCAAACGGTTGTCCAGTCGTCCAGTTTCGCCCCGCGACCGGCAATTTCCATCCCTTCGGGCAAATCGACTGTTGAGCATTCCTTAGCGCAGCCGGATCAGTTTTTCCTTCGTCCGGACTAAAATTCCCAGGTCCCAACTCCGCCACAGTAGCAGCCGTCCAAGAATAATAATTCCCCAGTAAATAGTGAGCGTCATAGGTTCTCGTGGTAGTATCTATGGCTGGTTCACCGGAATTATCCGTTGCGACCGGTTCAGAACTAGAGGCCCATCCAGCCACATTCTTCAACTTGTTCGGACAGGCAGCTTCAAGATCGGTAACACCAGTAGCAATCACACAAGGGCTGTTGGCATTAGGATAAATCGTCACGTACTCACCCAAATCCCAAGAAGTCGCCAGCCACGCATTAACAGTTTGATCAGCAGCCGGGATAGTCCTTGCTGTGGATATCGGCGGAGTCCAACTCCCTTTGTGAGCACCATCAGCCTTAATATCACTATCAAGACTAGTTAAAGCCTTATTGTTTGACAAATCTAAAGCCAAATTTTGCACCATCCAACAATTTTCATCTGCCAGCTTACTCACCCAATAAGTTTTTCCATCACGAATATCAATCAACTGCTTCGAAACTTCATTACCAACAGTCACCTCATAAGTAAGCAACTTCGCGCCAGTACTATCTGCAGTATTGACTTGTTTAACACTACCATCCATACCTTTAGTATTAGCGCAAATCCCGCTAGTCATGTCCTGCATATAGACCAATTGACTTAAATTACTAATCACCGCTGGATTAGCCACTGCAGAAATTTGTATATTATTACTGTATTGTCCCGCAGGGAGAGAAGTGTCTATATTGGCTCCGACGCTAAATTCATAGGTATCGGTAGTTGTGGCGCGGGAGGATGAAGCCGCAATTACTGAAGTCAACGATACCGGCTGGTATTGCCCCGCTTCCCCCTCCCGCGCCAGCCTAACACCCCAAGAATTCGCCTCAAAATCACCAATCAATTGATGTCGACTAATCGACTTTATCTCCTGAGTCTGACCACTATCAGTGCTAACCAAAGCATTGGTATTATCTAGAGTATTTAAGTAAATGCCGTAACCCGCGCCATTAGTAGTAGCGACCCCAAGGCGAGCACTATTCTCCCCTATTTTACCACTACTAGTTGGCGTTATGTCTATAGCTACTTCAGTTTGATCTAACGCAAGAGAAATTGTCGGTACAATATAATCATTAGCGCTATCCTCTATCGCCTCAACATTATTAACCACCACAGGCCGCAACATCGCCAAACTCACCAAGGCTAATCCACTTATACTCAAAACACCCGCCATATTAAAAAATGACTTACCAAGGCCAAAACCACCATTTTTAGCCTTACGTTGGTATTGTCCAGAATTAATGATTGTACGCATAGAAGCCTCCGCGAGTTAGTATTATTTTGAATTAACCCGCAGCACCGCCTTTATAAAAACAATCTTTCCCATCTTCAAGTATCCCCTCAAAAAGGAATAATATTGTTTTCTTGTAAAAACTCTCCTACAAAAAAGGGTGCTACGACTTTTTATACAGCAATACCAATGCGATTAAGATTCGATCTCAACTAGAATTGGCGTCGTAACACCCAGCTTTTCTAGCTAAAAATCAAAATTCACAACACATTGGTGCAGTATTTTACCGTACACCAAACATCGCATCTAATTGTATTGCTGTATACTGACCATTATAGCACAAGTTTTTTCTTTCCCACTAAAACTCATCAAAAAAATGCCATAAAACCATCACAGTAAAGCGCGTACCGCAAACCACTAACAATGCAATAGCCCGAGCTAGCGAGCCCAACTCAAGGTATATAATACGGCTGTATAATATTACTATTAATCATCTCCCCATACGTCTGCACCAACATTGTCTCCAGCTGCAAAGTCTTCAATGTCATGAGCAGCTCCTGCCGCAAAACGTCCACCGGCTCACCTTCCTGTAAAATTGCTTCTAACTTCACAAACGCCCCATCCAGCCCCTCAATCTCGTCCAAATGCACCAAAGTGTTTTCATCCAACCACATCGTCCGTCGCTGCCGACTCACCTCCGCCAACTTCTCAAAACCCAACTGATGGATAATCCCCGTCGCTTCTGTATAATTTTCTACCGGTGTCGCAAACACAAAATCCACCCCACTGTCCTCAATATGTCGTTTCAAATACATCGTATAATCCGCCGGCCGGTTCGTTGCCTTCACCTCCGTCCTTAGTCCAATCCTCGGCTGGTTCATCCCCGCACGGAATCCTCTCGGCACATAAATCCGCTCGTGCTGCCAAACCACTGGCAAAAACTCCATCCCAATCCTCGCCATCCGGTCTAATAAAACGCTCGCTGCCGCTATCTGGCTCTTTACAATCACCTTTTTCATTCCTTCCATTATAACATACTTTCACCTTCTACTTATTTTCACAAACCCACAAAATCAAAACAGAATCCAGCAGCTCAAGCAAAACAATATTAAGTCTCGCAAACTCCCTATGCTTGCGTTTGGTTTTTCGATTTGCTAGAATGAAGGGCAACAAAGAGTAAAAGGAGTTAATACATGAACCATTTAATCAAATTCAGCCGTTGTCTTTCCCGAACCATTCTAGCTCTTTACCTCATTTTCGCAGCGTCATTCATTACTTTTACTCCGGCTCATGCCGCTTCTCATTATCCGTCCCGAGCCGATCTCAACTCCGCCAAATACAACGTTCAAGCCGTCGGCGCCTACGCTAAATATGCCGCTCTCGCCTCCGCCATCGCTGGCGTCGAAGCAAACAATACAACTATCGACTCCCTTGCCGCCACCATTACCGACATCGATTCCGCTTTCTATTTTACTAATCAAACCCCTTCCGAGCTCGTCTCATTTGCTCGCAACTTACCTTTTTATAAAGAATACGCTTATCTTCGCACACTCGTCAACGAAATCAATTATCTCTATAATAATTACGACTATATTTCCACTTCCACAGAAGCCTGGAAAATCCCCTATATCATCGATCGTGCCGAGAACGCCATCGAAGGTTGCAATCTCATTTTTGGCACCAATCGCCAAAACACCACGACCACCAGTCAATCTTCTACTAATCAAACCGTCGCCCTTACGGACACTACCCCTTACAGCGCAGCTTCCGTTACTGTCATCGCCGAATACACCGCCAAAGCCGACGTCCTCCGTTCTACAGATTCTACGCAGTTACCGCGCCGGCACCAGTCCAATTCCAACGCCAACAACACCCAGAGCACCTCAACTTCATCAGCTTCCGTCTCTAGCCACGCTCAACCCACTCCCGCCGACGAGCATAGTTCATCTACCAATTCTTCTAATCCAGATAACAATTCGTCCACCACTGACTCATCAAAAACCAACTCACCCGCAGCAGACTCAAACTCAGACGATTCCTCTGCGCAAAACACTGAGGACGACTCTCAAACTCTCATCGCCGTAGCTGCGCATACCAGCACTGCCATCACCGCCGCTGGCGCCCTTTTCGTCGTCAATCGCCGTCTCCGCAAAACCACTAGCTCAAACCACCAGTAGTCCAGGACCGCTGACTCAAATCAATAATCACCAGCAACACTTCAAAACACTAATTCTCCGGCACCTTCGCACCTTGCCGAGCCCTATTGGCCCATTCATCCGCTAGTTCATTCAATTCCGTCCCCACATGCCCCCGCACCCAAACCAGCTTCACCCTCCCAGCTTTCATCATCGGCTCATATAGACCATACAACTCCTGCACAATTTCCAAATTCTTAATCTCCCCCTTACTTTTTTTCCAGCCTTTCGCTTTCCACCCTGGCGCCCATTTCGTCAGCACATTAATCCAAAATTCCGAATCACTATGAATCTCACACCCTTCCTCAGCTGCATACTTTAATGCCGCAATCATCGCCTGCCCCTCCATACGAATATTGGTAGATCTTTTTTCCGTTCCCAGCACTACTGGTTTCCCCGTCTCACCGTCAATCACTGCGAACCCTCCAGGCCCAGGGTTCGGACTCGCACTACCGTCTGTCCATAAAATCTTCATTTTACCTCCTCAAAATCCCTGCTCGTCTAGCAGAGCCATACTTTCAGTCTATCACGCTTACTCTTATTTGTCAAGACCAATTATTTCATCCACGATCCCGTACGCTTTGGCTTCTTCCGCACTCATCCAGTTATCACGGTCCATATCCTTCTCTACCTGCTTCTGACTCTTCCCTGTTTGCTCCGCCAAGATCTCAATCAACCGTTTCTTTACATACACGCCTTCTTTCAACGCAATTTCCTGATCGGTGATTTTTCCTTCAAAACCTGAACTTGGCTGGTGAATCATTACGCGAGCATTCGGCAGCAGGAAACGCTTCCCTTTTGCTCCACAGCTCAACAACATCGCCCCCATGGATGCTTGCAAGCCAATCCCAATCGTCTGTACATCTGGCGCAATATAGTTCATCGTATCAATAATCGCTAACCCATCATACACTGATCCCCCGGGCGAGTTAATATATAATTTAATATCTTTTTTCGGGTCCTCATTTGCCAAAAATAGCAACTGCGCCACGACCAAATTCGCGGTCTGTGAATTCACCTGCTCCCCCATGAAGATAATCCGATCGTTCAGTAAACGCGAATAAATATCGTACGCCCGCTCGCCTCGATTGGTCTCCTCAATCACCGTTGGCACCAAATAATTTTTCATTAAATTTCTCCTTCCTGTTTTTCAATTTTTTCTACATTCGAATTCATCGCATCATTCAATTCACCTAAACTTTCCCTTATTTTTTCGTACTCTTCCACCCTAGCATTATTCTCATCAATTCGCACGTTTACTTCATTTCTCAACTTTTCTAGATCTTCCTCCTCTTGTAACAATGCGTTTCTTTGGCGCTGAAATTCCGCCTCACTCTGAAATCCCCCCGGAACATTAGCTCGACTATTAAATACTCTTACCTGCGCGCTTAGCGCCGTCCCCCGCCTAGTATATTCATCTCGCTGCTTAATAATTTCCGTCCGCTCACTCGTAATTTTTTTCTCTAACTCCGTCAATTTATCTTGCAACTCCTGAAACGGCGCCTGATATTCTTCATAATAATCTACGATCTTAACTCGATTCTTAAAATATTTCGCATAATGTTTTTCTAACTCCTCCGGCAAATCGCGCAACTTTGTCCCCGCCCGCGTATACATTTCCTCCAACTTATCACTCTCCGCATAAGCTTCCAGCTCCTCTGCAAACCACTCCTTATTATCCGTTTCAATCTGCCTGAGCCACCCCGTTACCTCCTCCTTCTCGTTCTTGCCCATTCTCTCCCAAACCGCATGCAGCAATTCGTGCGCCGCCGTTACGTTATTCGAAGACCTTAAATTTTCTGTCTCTACCTCATAAACATAAATCTTCCCCTCCGTGTAGCAACCCAAGAGCGACACCTCCGCATCATGACTATCACAATGCTCATTAAAATCGTCTTTACCCTCCAAAGTTGGCTGCGTTGCCGCAAAAATCCGCCCACCATCACCCGTGAGTTCCAAGTTATCGCGGATTTCTTGCATTCCTTCGCTCGGTTGATACCACAACCCCTGCCAAAGGTCTTGCGCCCAGCGACTCTCTAGCGCCCAGCTCAATCCCAGCGCTACTAACACCACCGCCACCGAAATCCCCCATTGTCGTTCCCTGCGCTGCTTAACCGCCTGCTGTTTATCGTCTTCCACGTTCATCCCTTGCTATTCGTGCACCACTTTCAACTTCAATTCTTTTTCATCACTATTTTTCGTCTTTTTCAGGCCAATTTCCATCATATCTCCATCCTGTACTTCACCCGCAATAATTGCTTCCGCTACCAGTGTTTCAATTTTGTCCTCAATCACGCGTCGCAGCGGCCTAGCGCCATTCTTCGGATCATAACCTTCCTCAATCAACCATTCTTTCACTTCTGGCGTCACTTTGATACCCAGCTTCTTCAGTGCCAAACGCTTTCGTAGTTCCTCAATCAAATTATCAAAAATCCGCTCCACATTCGCTCGCGTCAAAGCGTGAAATACCAAAATCGCATCCAGCCGATTTATCAGTTCTGGCTTCATGGTTTTCTTGAGCGCCCGCATCGCCGCTGCTTTGCTTGCCTCATATTCCGCGCTCAGCTCGCGCTTCTCTTTTGCGCTCTTCGCCACAAAGCCCATTTCACTCTCACGATACATTTCATCCGCCCCCAGATTTGAGGTCAAAATCACCACTGTATTGTTAAACTTCACCTTTGTCCCCTGGCCATCTGTCAATTCGCCATCTTCCAGAATTTGCAACAACATATTAAATACTTCCGGATGCGCTTTTTCAATCTCGTCAAACAACACCACGCTATATGGCCGCCTGCGCACTGCCTCGGTCAATTTCCCGCCATCGTCATATCCCACATAGCCCGCCGGCGCCCCCACCAGTCGCGAAACGTTATGCTTCTCGCCAAATTCCGACATATCAATCTTAATCAACGCATTTTCCCCGCCAAACACTTCCCGCGCAATCACCCGCGCGAGCTCCGTCTTCCCCACCCCCGTCGGCCCCATAAAGAGAAAAGAGCCAATCGGTCGCTTTGCATCCGCAATTCCGCTCCGTCCGCGCCGAATCGCCTTCGCCACCGTTTTCACGGCTTCATCCTGCCCCACCACGTTCTTCTTCAAATGTCCCTCCAGATCGCCCAATAACTCCAATTCACTTCCGTGCACTTTTGACACCGGGATTCCGGTCTTTAAGCTAATCGCCTGCGCCAAATCCTCTTCACTGAGCGTCGGCTTATCCGCCACCCCTTCTTTTTTCATCTTCTTCAATTCTTTTTCGAGCCTAGCAATCTCAGTTTTCAAGTTCGCCGCTTTCTCAAAATCTTCTTTCTCTGCCGCCTCTTGCATCTCTTCTTCCAGGCTCTCTTTGCGCACCGCCAGCTTCTTATAATCCGACCCGCCTTTTTTATCCGCTGCTACTTTGGCAATCGCCGCCGCCTCATCAATCACATCAATCACCTTGTCCGGCATAAACCGATCATTAATATATCGCCCCGACATATTAATCGCCGTCTCCAAAATTTCATCCGCAATCTCCACGTCGTGATGTTTTTCGTAATGCCCCTTAATCCCCTTCAAAATCTTATACACCACTAAATCACTCGGCTCCTCCACCATCACCGTCTGAAACCGCCGGCTCAGCGCCTTATCTTTCTCGATATGCTTCCGGTATTCATCCAGCGTCGTTGCCCCAATCAATTGCAGCTTACCCCGCGCCAACGCTGGCTTCAAAATATTTGCCGCATCCATCGAACCTTCCCCCGAACCTGCGCCCGACAACAAATGCAGCTCATCAATAAACAAAATAATATCGTCGTTTTCTACCGCTTCGTCAATAATCCCCTTGATTCGCTCTTCAAACTCCCCGCGGAATTTCGTCCCCGCCACCAAATTCGACAAATCAATCTGATAAATCCGCTTCCCCACCAGCGCGCTTGGCACGTCATGCTTGATAATCCGCTCCGCCAAACCTTCCACGATCGCCGTTTTCCCCACGCCAGCTTCACCAATCAGTACCGGATTCGACTTCGTTCGCCGACTCAACACCGTCACCACTCGCTCAATCTCCCGCTCACGCCCAATTACCGTATCGAGCTTCCCTTCTTTCGCCAGTTCCGTCAAATCCTGCCCATATCGCGTTAACCACTTCGGTCGCGTTTTGCGATATTTGTCCTTCTCCTGATCGCGTTTCTCTCCTGCTACCTGATGATCAACTTCCTGTTCCACCTCATCCAGCACTTCTTCTTCATCCACACCCATTTTTTGCAACAATAATGCCGCTTTCGAATTTGGCTGACAAAGGAGCGCGTATAATAAATATTCCGTACCAATCGCCAAACTACCTTTTTCTTGCGCGTAATGACTCGCCATTCTGAGCGTCAAAACCACTGCCTCCGATAGCGACATCATCGCCATCGTATTATCAGTTTTCACTTCTACTGCTTTTTGATCCAAAGTTTTTTCCGCCGTTTTCAAGTCCACCCCAAAACGTCGCAAAATCTGTGCTCCCAGCGACGCATCCTGCGCCAAAATTCCCAGCAAGATGTGCTCTGTCCCCATATAGCCATGATTATATTTTTTGCTAAACAAATCCGCTTTCTGGAGCGCAAACCTCGCATCCTCCGACAAACGATTCATTAATTCACTAAACTCACTATCCATATTCTACCCATTATATCAGTATTAACCTCGCGCCTCCACAATATGCCCCGACAATATTCACGATTCTATCTCCATTATAGCAAATTAGCACTCATAAGTCAAGAGTGCTAATTAAATCATCAAAAAACTCGTAATTACCCCCCATCAATCATGCAAAAAGGCCCGCCTTAGCAGACCTTTTCATCCCAAAATTCAAAGTAATCGCCCAAGAGCCTCATAGTACTCAACCGCCAAAAATTTCAAGACCTCCACCTCCTCAACTTTTGCGAAATAACCTCATCCAGTCTCTCTAGCTTATCGCATATCACACAGGATAATGTTCCTATCTTATGATATTCTCGATCTATTGCCGTATAGAAACCCTCGGAGTCCTCGTAACTAAAAGCACCTAGTAGCGGCATATTATCCGGATCACCAAAATCCCTACGCAACCGGACCCCGTTATCATGAAATTCCACCAACAGCCCACTATACGGCCAAGGTACCTGTTCCGCAGCAATCAATTCATCACCATGATAATACATGCACCTAGCCCAGTGAGCGTGAGCAATTGAAACGATTGCCTTCTCCCCTATCATAGCCTTATACTCTAACCCCGTTAGGCACTCCAAGATTTTTATATCATTTTCAACTTTACTGATATCTCTTTCCAAATAATCATATCTATAGCCTAGCCAGTAAAATCCATAACGCAAATCTTGCCCATCCCATGTTCGCTCCTCATGATAAAAATGTAACGAGTTCCACCAGTCATCTTTACAATCTGGGTTAATCACCATATCCTCCAAATCTACTCTACGCGCTGCAGCCTTATTCAACGCGGCTAGCCTCATCTACAAATTTTCCAAGCGTAGTAAAAGTTCATCGCGTCGTTTCACAATCTCTTTTCGCTTCACTCGAATTCTATAGCATTCTTCGCGCCACTCCTCATATTCTACCTGCGCCGCACTGCGATATTTTCGCAACCGTTCTTCTTTCTCCGTCCAAAAAATTTCATCTATCGTCTCCGTAGCAATAAGATTATCCTGTCGTTTAATCTCGACCTCCAATTCTTTAGCTCTAGCTATCACCCAATCATCATCAGCCTTAGTATACGCCACCGCCTGAAACCCCAATGGCATTAAAACCCACGCCAAGTGCTCAGAGTACTCTACTAATGGACTAAAGCATTCTCCATCTTTATCACCAAGCTCACTATAATCAACCCCAGAAGTAAAGATCTGCACTTTATCAGCAAATAAAGTCCCCTCTGGCACCGTACAGCCTTCCGTCAAAACCAAGAGAAACCTTGCATCTTTTGGTTCACAAACCCGCAAATTAATAATTTTCTCATTCCTTTCTATCCTTTGTACCCACAAAATCTGCGCATCCATTCCCCGATACGGACGAAACGGTAAATTCGTCGTCACCAACATTTCATCATTCCAGTCTCTAATATCAAACTTCAACGGACTCACTGGATTGCCATCTTCATCTAAATCTACTTCACTACTGAAATAAATCCAGACTCGCACGCCAGTCACAGCGTCTCTCAACAATCTAAATCGCCAATCGCCACTCATGGTCTTGCCGAGTATCGCCTCCGGCACTCCAGTCAACTGACTCATCTCCTTTAAGGATTCAATCTTGCGCTTCGTCGCCTCCGTGTCCACTTCTGTCGTCTGTTTCACATTATCCATTCTGCTTCTCCTTTTCTGTTTTTTTGAATCTCAGGTTCAATCTCAGTCTCCGATTAAAGAATTCTCATATCTTCAAACTTCATCAGCTCTGAAATGAAGCCAAAAAAATAAGTACCAAAATCCAACGATTACCTTGAATTTTTAACGTTCAAAGCATCCGTTAGACACCTACCCTATAATTCTAGCACACATTACCATTTTTGTCAATATCAACGTATTAACTCACCACCTTGGCAACAAAAAGATAGTCTCATAAACTGTAATTA
>CAYPTT010000027.1:0-12757 GCA_964413835.1 uncultured Candidatus Saccharibacteria bacterium | reverse complement strand
AATACAAACATAACCACACTAGTGAATAATTCTCATATGTTTGTTAATCCTACAGCGGGAGTAGGACCATAAGTCCAACTCCCTTGCGCGCTTCGAACTTGCCTCGAACTAGTTCGAAGATAACAAGCCTCTAGAAGTAGTTCGTCTCAGTCCGTGCTTCCGTCTTTCCTTGTATTGCATCAAAAATAACTTCGTTCTCAGGATTTTCCGTTCCTCGTCTTTGCCTTGTATCTCATCTCAGAGAACGAGCCCCCCAAAAAAACGGCATATCTCCTTCCGCGGTTCGTCATCGCCTTGTACTCCATCTATGATAGCTTTGTTCAAAAAAGTGCTTTTGTCTTTTTGTGTTTTGTCCTAAATAATAATATTCAGGCTTTTGGCGTGTTGTTTTTGAAGAAAAATGGGGAATATGGTGAAAATTGATGAAGTGTCTGAGAAAGTCAATGGTTAGAATATGTTTTTACCTCTGGCGGAAGCAAAAAATTTGACAGAAAATGGCGGATTAAGCATAAAAACTATTGACAAAATTGATTTGATGTGCTACAATGGAACCATAAGCTTGATAAGGTATAAGCCGAAAGGCAAATAACCTTATCAAGGAGCAGATAGCTCCTTCAAGCTTATGGAAAATCGGTTATATTCATATAACCCCTAGTTCGGTAGAACTAGGCTCCAAGCTTAGAGGCTTAGGTACATTACGAATCTGTTATCTAAACCTACGCTGACTATCTTCTGATGATGGACACTGATCTTTCGTTTGGAGTTTTTAATGGTGTGGACTGTTTGGCTTGATGAGTAGCAAAGAGGTGATTGGCCGAGGCTAATCGCTTGTTTGCTGCTCGTGAAGGTTAGGCACCACACGAGAGCATTAAAACTAAATAGCGCTAAAGCTTACAATCTGACTAACTATTACATAAGTAATACTTAGCTTCAGGGCGGGGCTTTGGGCAGGCTGAGAAGCCTAAAACCAAAAAAACGAAAGGAACCCGCAGAGGCGGGTTGGTGAGAAAGATGAGAAAGAATAATATGTTTTTTGAAAGTTTCGAGAAAGCTATGGAAGGTGCTTCAGCAAGGACTTATGGTCTGTTTGGTTTCTCGGCGACAACCGCCGATATCAAGACCTTTGCCGAATACGGCCAGCCATTCGAGGGGACGACGGTTAAGGTTGTGCCTAAAGGCGGTACCTGGAGCGATAGCTCTCTGGTGCCGATTGCAGGCTGGGCGGTGGAAAGCACTTTCTTCCGTGATAACTTCGAGGGCGTCATGTCGGTGGTTGAGGCCTGTGGCTTCGGTCACCCGGCTGGTATTGAAAACTGGGCAGATTATGCTAAGTATGGATATACCGGTCCGGGAGAGGGGGACCAGCCGATGCTTTTTCTTTCCAGCGAGACGGCGGGCTATCGGGCGTTAGCTAGCGGGGCTTGGCCGTTCGAGCGTATTGATGCCCTGAATGCCGACGAGTCGTGGAAATTTTGGCACGACGTGTGGCGTTTGAGCGTTGGAAACGCCGATCACTGCGTGATAGCAGTGCAGTCGGGGTCGAGCGGAGCCACGGTCTTGGCGGAGTATGGCTGGGATCCAGAGGGGTCCAGGCTGGGCTGGCGCATTACCTTGATCTCGCCGGTCTTGGAAGGAGGAAAAGTGTATCAGGGGAGATATGCGGAGACCTTCCATAAGGCTGTTCAAAGCTATTACCGTCGGTTACATACGCGGTGAGGCTTTGGCGATTGACTTGGCTTGAGGACTTTATAGGTTCAATTCGTTTTGGATCATTTCCAAGTCAGTCGTGGCGTTAGATAACAGAAAAGAGCCCCAGGCAGTGCGTTAGCATGTTAGTCCTGGGGCTTTTCCCATGGGTTGTTTTTTGGTTTTGTTTTTGTGAATAAAAATTTTATAGCTCGCGACCAGGGATGAGAAAGTCAGTGTAGATGAGTTTAACGCCGAGGTCTTGGCGGAGTTTTTGGACAAAGTTGAGGTCGTTGATGGTGAAGGCGGCGATGGTCAGATTGTTATCGTTCCAAAGTTTAGCGGTGTCGGGCTGTTGGCTGAGTTCATAACCATTAGTGGTAATAATTTTGACGCCGGATGCCTTGGCGAATTCGACGATGTTTTCTGGTGTCCAGTTCGGGTCTTGATAGAGAGTGTAAATGACGGATTTCCAGGGGTAGATATCCATAATCCAGTCGAGCATTTCGGGGTGGTAAATTTGAATGATGAAGCGGTCGAGGACTGTAGGATCGTGTTCTTTAGCATAAGCGACAATCTGATTGAATTCGGCATCAACGTGAGCTTGGTCAGTATATTTAGAATCGGTGACGAAATAAATATCTGGATATTTTGACATAAGGTCAAGAATAGTGCGGTAAGTAATGGTGTGGTATTGATCGTTGAAGAGCTTGGAGAGGAAATTGTCGACCGTGAAGGCTTCGCCAGGTTCATCGCTGAGATTGTCGCGCCATTGTTCGTCGCCATGCATGGCGACAGTTTGGCCATCGCTTGTCATCATGAAATCAACTTCAAAGACGCGCTGGCCAAGTTGGTAATTAAGTAGAAACGCTTCGTAAGAATTCGTGTAAGTTTCGCCCATGATACCGCCCAGGGCATGAGCAATATAGGGGTGCTCGTTGGCCCAACTATAGTTGAAGTTATAAGGTGGTTGGTTGCCAATATCATGCGCATTTTGGGTGATTTCTGGGAGATTTTGCGCGGTTTGATTAAGGTTATGGATGAAAAAATAACTGCCGATAGTAAGCAGGGCGCAGCAGCAAACCGCTAGGAGAGCAATGAGGCAGCTTTTGGATTTGCTATGAGAATTAGTTTGATTTGGGATTTTGTTGTGAGAAGTTGGGCTAGTTTGATTCATAAAATAATTATACAGGAAAATGCTAAAGTTTGAAAAATTTGGTGGGGTGAGGGGTTTGATTTTTTGGTAATTCCTGGTGTTTTTTGTAAGTTCGTAATTTGAGAACTTTAGAATGTCTTAGAATCCATAACAGAGTGGTGCATCAACGTAAGATGAATTGAAACCAGGAAAATTTTGGTTGAATTTTCTATAGTTGAAGTTATTGACACGTTAAAAAAGATTTGATAGAGTAAGAACAGTTAGTTTTTGGTTATTGTCGTTTCCGTTTGGGAACGACAATGATTTCAACTCTGAGTCTTAAGTTTATACTAAGCTTTGGTCCAAAGTGAACTTCTGGCTTGGAGATAAAACGCAGACGTTTGAATCGTATTACCATAAAACTACCCTCCTTTCTCCCCACGCGAGATCAAAGAATTGTGTCAAAAGTGCGCCACTCTGCGTGCAGTATATAACAAATTTAGGAATAATTACAACCCTTCAGCTGGGGTTTTGGGTGATTTTGCAAGATTTATAGTGAAGAATAAATGTTTTGTGATATATGTTGTAATTATTTTCGCAAGATTATACCTCTGTTATTTTAAGAATCTTCTACCATTTTTGTAAAATAAGCATAAAAACTATTGACAAAATTGATTTGGTGTGCTACAATGGAACCATAAGCTTGATAAGGTACAAGCCGAAAGGCAAATAACCTTATCAAGGAGCGGAAGCTCCGTTTAGGCTTATGGAAAAATCGGTTATATTCATATAACCCCTAGTTCGGTAGAACTAGGTTCCAAGCTTAGAAGTTTAAGTACATTAAAAGGCGAGAATTAGAGACGACTAAGGCAGACTTTGCTACCTAAACATGTATGCTCTTTCATTTGAGTCACTAAAGCTTTTCTTTTGAATGAAGAGAATAACTTTTAGTCTAGGAAAGATGAAGTTAGATAGCCCAGAGTCTCAAGTAGCCTTTTAGTTAATGCTTGTAGGTAGGTGTGGTGGGGAACTACAAAAATAGTGCAAGGATGAACGAAAAGGCTACTTGAAGACAAGTGGCTGGAATAAAACAATGGCCGGAACGAGTTATAGAGAAAATAAGTCGCTCGTTCTAAACCCGACTAAGGGATTGGCTGAGACTTCATATGGTGCACCGACGCAAGATACTTGGCGATTCGGGGCGGAAACTAGCAAAAGTAGGCTTAACGCTACATCTTAAAAGATGCTAGAGTTAAGCTGAGATTCTGAAAAAAGAAAGGACCCCGGCTGGAGGCTGGGGAGGGTGAAAAGAATGTCAGAGATAATGAGGATAAAAGCAAGAGGCGAAGAGGTTGAGCTTGATGAAATCGTTAATGATTTTACTGAAGCTGGTTTTGACGTTGGTGTCGCAAAAGATCACTTTTATATTGAGCACCCGTTAAGAGACGAGCAGGATCAGTATCATTTTGCCGATTCGGCTGAAGTTCAGCAGTTGTATGATCGCTGGTACTGCATTGCTTTGCAGTTGAAGTATGAGCCGTGTGGGACCAGGTTGAAGAACGTCTTCTGTCAAGTGGCGGAGGATGTGCTTACTACTCCGAACTGGTTAACATCTGTCCAGATGGTTTGGAAGGATACTGAGCGCACAGAGGCGGTGGGATTAAGGCTTTTGGAACCGAACTCTGTGCCGGTAGACTTTTATGCATGGTCTACGGAGGCGTTGGGGAAGTTGGCTAAATGGCTGACCGGTGTCCTGGAGGGGGAAGATGTAGCTGTAACGCCATTGGAGCTGTACGATCGCGCCTTAGCGGAGGGACTGATCCAGGAGGATTTTGAGCTTCCGGAGATGTTCAATTATTGATTCTCGCTTAAACAACCCCCGGTGGAAACTTTTTTGGAACTGATTACAGGTTCTTAGTGAAGTGGAAGCCGGGGGCTTCCTTTTTGTGGTATAATAGAGGTATTATGCCGGAGTTGCCAGAGGTAGAGACAGTGCGGAGGGGGCTGGGGGAGTTTATTTTGAGTAAAAAAATTGTTCAGGTTAAGGTGGACTGCGAGAAGAGTTTTGTTGGTGGGGCGGAGATGGCGAAAGCGGTGGAGGGGGCGACGGTGACGGATTTGCGGCGGAGGGGGAAGGCGTTGCTGGTGGATCTCGATAACGGTACTACGATGATGATTCATTTGCGGATGACGGGACAGCTGATTTGGCGGGGTGAGAAGGATTTTGTGGCGGGGCATCCGAGTAAGAATTTTACAGATGCGTTGCCGAATGCGCAGACGCGAGTAACTTTTGAGTTCGAGGAGGGGAAATTATTCTTCAATGATCAGCGGAAGTTTGGGTTTGTGAAATTGATGGCGACAGATGAGGTGGATCAGGACAGTTTTATTGCATCGCTGGGCAAGGAGCCGTGGGAGATGAGCACAGAAGAATTGTACGAAAAATGCCAGCGGCACAAAAATGCGTTGATCAAGGCGGTACTTTTGGATCAAAAAGCGATTGCGGGGCTGGGGAATATTTATGCGGATGAATCACTTTTTTATGCAAGAGTACATCCGGAGCGACGGGCGGGGGAGTTGAGCCGGGAGGAAGTGGAGCAGATTCTGGAGGGGGCACGGGTGACGATGCAGGCTTCGATTGATTCGGGCGGTTCGACGATGGCGACGTATGTGAAGCCGGATGGGACAACGGGGAATTATTTGGAGAAATTTGCACAGGTGTTTCGGCGAGAAGGGCAGGCTTGTCCACGTTGTGGGGCGGAAATCATCAAGATGAAAGTGGCGGGGAGGGGGACGCATATTTGTCCGGAATGTCAGAAGAGGGAGAATGCTTAGGGTCTTTGCTGGGGAGGACCGTTTGGGGGCGGAGCGGGCGATTAGGCGGATTTTGGGAGAGGATTACGAGGTTTTCGAAGGGGAGAAATTGAGTGAAAACGATTTGCCGAGTATTTTTCAGGGGATGACGTTGTTTGGAGGTGGCGCTGGGGAAGTGCGGCGGATTTTGTTGAAGGATTTGAGTGAAAATGCAGCGGTATGGGCGAAAATGTTGGATTATGCGAATACCGATCATGAGGTAATCATTTGGGAAACAAAAATTGATAAGAGGTCGGCTGGATATAAACGGTTGAAAGAACTGGGGGTTCGGGTGGAAGAGTTTGCCTTGGCGAAGAAGCCGGAGGCGAATTTGGTGTTCGGTATTCTGGATACGGCGATGCGGGATGGGCCGGCAGCGGTGAAGATGGTGGAAAAGATTGAGCTGGAACAGGAGCCGTTTATGTTTTTTGGTCTGATGGTGACACAAGCGATCAAAAAATTTGAACAGCGGGCGGGAGAAAAAGAGAAGCGTGTTTTGAGGATGTTGGCGGAGTTGGACATGCAGATGAAGGGGGAAGGTGCGTCGAGTGAGGTGGAACCTTGGGGGTTGGTGAAAGGGTTTTTGTTGAGGGTGGGGGAGGGGTTTTCTAAGTAGCCTTCTGCTGCTGGTACACATGAAAAGCTGAGTTAGTATAAGTTTTTACATCAAGGGGACACGGTTCTGGAGCGGGAAGATATATCATCTGCCATATGATTCCCTAAGTAGCCTTTCTGCTGGTGACCCGCACAGATAAAATAATGCTTAACAATAAGTATTAACGCTACTATACGTTTTCCTTTAGTCACCAGCAGAAAGGCTACTTAGGGAAACCCATTGAAGGATGAGATGTTTTCCCAATCCCCCTGCAGATTAGACTGGGACGGAGAAAGCGAGGGCGCGGTTATTGTTATGTGAAGGGTTGACATTAGCACTATTAAAACTCCTAGTATAGGCGTAGGAGGCAGCAGGGTAGGCAGTAATGGACCAATAGTAGCTATCGTAGCCTAGAGCCCGCGTAGAGCCGGTCCATGGATAGACGTAGCCCCCACGGACAAAGGACGAGGAAAGCATGAGCACGCATATTCGTACCATTGGTAGAAAAAACTTTCTCTAGATCAAAAGCCATAGAAAAAACACGTTCCTGATTATTAATAGCTACTCGCGAAGAATGACTGTCACCTTCTAGGCCTAATTCCCAAAACACAAAATAATACGAATGCACATATCCACTACGCACAAAGTAGAGGGGAGGGGAAGCGATATGTTTTGGTAATGGTGAAGGTAAAAATTAAGCAGCAGCTGTGGATTTTTTGGTGGTAGTTTTTTTGGCTGTAGTCTTAGTAGTTTTGGTGCTAGGGGTCTTGGCTTTGGGAGATTTTTCGGCTTTGGCTGGGGTAGTGGCGTTTTTGGCGAATTTGGCCAGAGCAGCTTTGCGGCGAGAAGCGGTATTTTTCTTCATTAGGTCTTTCTTGACAGCTTTGTCGAATTCGGACTGGGCTTTAGAAAGATTCTCTAGGGTAGGGTTGGCTTTGAAGGCTTTGAGTGCAGTTTTGATGGCTTTTTTAATTTCTTGGTTATGAATAGTGCGCTTTTCGGCTTGGCGCGCAGCCTTTTTTGCAGATTTAATAATCGGCATGAATGATATTCCTCTGAGGTTAGTTTGATATTTGATATAATACTTTGCATGATTATACCTGATTGAACGGGGAATGTAAAGGGTTTTAGGGGATTTTTTGTGAAGATAAGGTGAGATGAGGAAGAAAATGAAGATTTTGATAGAGAAAGCTTGACATTTTGTGATATCTGTGATAGACTTGATATTGTAGGCTGGGGTATTGTGTCTTGACGTCGAATTTATAGATATATTGATGGTTAATTAAGAGGGTGTGGAGGGCACAAATAATTGACATTAGAAAGGTGGGAAGTAGAAGACGTTAATGCAATGCTAGAGCCGAGGACCTTAAAATTTTTGTTGGATCGATGGTGAAAACCGTGGGAGATGGATTTGACGGAGATTGAAAGGTCTGCAACTCGTTGACGAAGATTTACGGCGTAGGGAGAGTACGCCTAAAGGAGTAGAAAAATGATTGAAGTGGTAGAGAAGACGGACACGAAGAAGGCGGAGAATCAATATCATGAGGTGAAAGTCCGTTGGAGAAAACGGATACAGGAGACGACGCTATCGGCGGATCCGCGAGAAACTTTGATGCGGTTGTCGGGAGTGATGATTGAGCTGACGAATACGACGATGGATCTGTATCAGATTGCCGCATTGTTGAAGTTTGGTGATACCTGGGGGCTGAAAGAGGAGACTCTGAAGAGGTATCGGCCAAAGGTGGAGCTGGACCCTGTGCATAATGACGGTTTTCGTTTAAGCTTTGGTATGCCGATATTAGTATTACCAGAAGAGAATCTTGGGGAAAGATACCAGTTTTCTAATGAAATTCAGGCGGCTTATCAGGAGACGATTTTTGCGCAAGAAACTGGGCGTGGATATCGAATTTATGCGTTAAGTCGAGACTTGGAGGACGGCGATTTTTGGATACAATGTGCTGAAAGCGATATTCGCTTGGGGGTGAGGAAAACTGGCTCGACGTGGACGCTGTGGTTAATTCTACCAAATGAGATAAATGGTGGAGTGGTGCAGGATTTTACGCGATGGGTTCGTCTTTTGAAGGAGGCCAGAAATCGAAGTCAACATCCGGAACCAGAGAGAACGAAGTTGAGCTCTTCAGCATACTATCTAGATTGATTAACAGACCTAGGTCTGTGGTAACCTAATACTTTGTATTAGGTTAATAGATCTTAGTGGCGGACGGTACAGCAAAAAGAGAGTCCAGGGCGAAATGCTCTGGGCTTTTAATGTTTATGGTATAATTGAGGTATGGAAGTTACAGCAGCATATGTTTGGTCGCAGATTTTTACGGTGATTGAGTATGCGCTTTTGGGGGCGTCGTATTTGGCAAAAAATCGAAAAGCGATTGTGGCGCTAGATATTGGCTCGATGGCGACGGGAATTATTGCGTTCATTTTGCTGGGGGCGGACCTTGGGATGGCGATGTCGGTGATAATTTTGCTGGCGAATTTTTATTATTTGTGGGATGAGTCAGTACATAGCGAGCAGGAGCGTAAGAAGTATCATGTGCGGGATTTTGTGGTGTTGGCGGTGGTGCTACTCGGGATTACTTTAGTGACGATTTGGACTTATGAGGGGCCGCTGAGTTTGATGTCGGTGGCGGCGACGACGTTGTACGAGATTTCGATTTGGCAGAAGAGTACAAAGGTTTATAAGTTTTTGGGGATTCCGGTAGCGTTTTGCTGGATGACGTATAATGGATTTGAGCGATCAATATTTGGCGTATTGTGTGAGATGGTGATGTTTGTGACGTCGATTATTGGTTATGTGCGAGAAATTAGAGCAGGAAAGAAGCGAAAAGTAACAAGGAGAAGAAAGAAGTGAAAGCCTTAATATCGGTGATAGTAGGCGTGGGCGTGGTGGCATTTGCGGTTTGGGCGTTTTTTGGGCAGTTTCCGTCGGATCAGGAATTGGCGCAACGTATGGAATCATATATGCAAGAGGGGACGGAAATGTACGAGGAGCGTTTGGCGGCGGGTGAGGAAACGCTTGGTACAGGGCGATTTGGTGATTTGACGCCGCGGCGGGATCAGTTGGTAAAATACTTAGAACGGAAGTATACTTTGCATAAGCGACGTGAAGTGACGGTGGTGTGCTGGGGAAGTGGCGACCGTATGGTGGCGAGTGGCCAGGGGGCGGGATGCTGGATGGTTTTGAGTGATGACTCGGTATGTGATGAGGGGGCGGTGAAGTGCTTGAAGAAGGCCGAGAAGATTAAATAGGTTTCCTAAGTAGCCTTCTGCTGCTGGTACACATGAAAAGCTGAGTTAGTATAAGTTTTTACATCAAGGGGACACGGTTCTGGAGCGGGAAGATATATCATCTGCCATATGATTCCCTAAGTAGCCTTTCTGCTGGTGACCCGCACAGATAAAATAATGCTTAACAATAAGTATTAACGCTACTATACGTTTTCCTTTAGTCACCAGCAGAAAGGCTACTTAGGAAAACTCATTGAGAGACGAGATATTTTTTATCCCTCCCCCTACAGTGCTAGACAGCGGACGGAGAAAGCAAAAGCGCGGCCAAAACTGAAGGATGGGTAGATATTAGAGCTATTAAGATGCTGATCGTAGGCACCTGAAGTATGAGGGTATGCGGTAGTCGACCAATAGTAGTTATCTAGACCCAGATGTCTTGATGAGCCGCGCCACGGATCAATGACTCCCCCACGGACAACGGACGGGGAAAGCATTATATTGAAAGACATTAACATAACTTATTCCGGTTGCAAGGATAAGCAGAGTGTAGGAACTAGTGATTACTGGAAAAGCAGACTTTGACCACATTCGGCCAATCTCGGCTCCATCTTGTAGCACGCCATTGATTGGATACATACTTCCACTACGCACAAAGTAGAGGGGAGAGGAAGAAGTATATTCTTTTGAGTTTTCAAGAAATAAAAAAGGGAACTAATGTTCCTGTTTTTGAGGTTTTGGTGGGTCGCGAGGGGCGGAAATCCACGCCGTCGTCCTTCGGACCGGGTGGATAACGAACCCCGCTTGCGCTTCGTGTACGATCCTTATCGTTGCCATTCGAGTCTAAAATAAATCCCGGAAGGGATTTCTTTTAGACTTGGTGGGTCGCGAGGGGCTCGAACCCCCGACCTCCTCGGTGTAAACGAGGCGCTCTAGCCAACTGAGCTAGCGACCCAGAGTGTTTAATATAATTTATTATAGCATACTTGGCGGAGTTTTGGCAAAGTTCGACGAAAGAAGGGAAGCGTGATAGGATAGAACTAAGCCTCGGAAGGAGCGGGGTGGATGATGTTTGGCTCTGTGAGTCGGTGGTGGCGTAGACATGGTAATTTAGGCACATTAAAAAGGAGGGATAGATATGCGGATAGCGATTAACGAGGAAGTGAATGATTTTAAGCGGCGAAGATTTTTGGAAGAAAATCCGGGATTTGAGGGCAGAATCAGGGATGTGGATGTAACGATCAATTTTTTAAGAGGCGTGCTGATCGGGAAAGGTTGGCATGTGGCGCTGGATGCTTTAGGTTATGCAATCGAAAAGCATAAAGGACGAACCAGGAGTGACGGGCAACCTTATATTATTCATCCGTTATCGATGGCGACGCGGGCGATTGGTAAAAGTAGCGATCCTAATATTACAGAGGAACTAATTGCGACGATCTTGTTACATGATGTCGTAGAAGATGAGGAACGGGAAATTAAAGAGTTGCCGTTTCCGGAGAAGATTCGCTGTGGAGTGCAACATATGTCGTTTATTCAGGCTGAGGGTGAAACCAAATATGAGATGAAACGGAGGACGTATGCAGCGATGCCGGATTGCTTTGAAGCGGCTTTGGGCAAAGGTTTTGATCGGGGTGATAATTTGAAAACAATGCCGAATAGTGGGTTTGTAGTGGAAAGAATTCGGAAAAATATCGTGGAAACAGATGTGATGGTCTTGCCAATGCTGAAACAGGCGGAAGTAAGATGGCCAAAAGCTTCGAATTTGATTCGTGATGTGCGGGTAGGCGTAAGGGATATTAACGATGTTTTGGCAAAAGCCTATGGGGTGAAATTGACCGATCCAAACTATATTAATCCGTCTGATGCAAAAGATTACTCATATCTTTTGACAGGAGAGACGCCACCGGAGGAGGCAGCGTAGATGAGGATATTATTGCTATCTAATTAGATAGCCTGTATTATAGTGTAATACAGGGACATTATTTACTAGAGGGCTGCCGAGAGGCAGTCCTTTTGGAGTGAAAACCCCTGACAGAAGTCAGGGGTTGAGAATGACCGGAGTAGATGAAGTTGATTTAGAAGATATTGGTCTCGCAGAAATCATGGATATGACAAATTGTTTGGTGACTGGGATGAAGGATGAGGACGGGTAAGGCTTGTTCTTCGTGGGTGCGGAGTGATTCGTCGTCGACATTATCTATGCAGAGAATGCAGTCAGGGGTGATAGGGGTATGAGTTGTGGTGGAAGATGCTTTAATTGAGAGTTGGGAATAAGTGTTTAGATTGACAGAAGCCGCCTCAAGGTCTTCATGGTCGACGAGAATTTCTCGCCAGGCACCGAGTTCTTGGCGGTTACGAGCCCAACTTCTGGTATCAGCGTCGTGAGGGTAGATAAGACCAATCATATCAGGCGTAATACCCGTGCGGTAGCCGAACCAAACTTTGCCGGGATAGTGTGATAGATTGAGATGACTGCTGAGCGTAAAACTTAAATACGTTCGCGTGGCAGCGTTTTCTTCGATGGTCGGACTTTCAAATTCTGTGCGCACGCGCGATAAGATGTAAAATTTTTCCGTAGCACAGTCGATGTGTTGAATGGAATTTTCGAGTTGGTCGACAGGATAAAGTGCGTCGATGATATCTCGAGTTGCGTAATTGCGACATTTGTAATAGCATTTTTTGAGTTCCCAGCGTTTCATAGTGTGGATGTTAAGAGGGTGAAGATGCTTTTGGTAATAGGACGATGCCCGGATGAGCTGGATGAGATTAGTATCGCTCAGATTGGCAATAATGTCTTTTTCCTTCCAGTTAGCATAAGGACTTAGTATCTTGGCGAGAGAATAATCATTTTGAGAAAGTTGTTCATATGGTACGCAAAACGCATCAGAAAAGGTATTTGTCATTTTTTGACCTCCGGTTGAATAAACTATTAAAGAGCGACTAAGTTGCTTGTTTAATTATAGCATATTGTTTGCAGAATGTAAAGAATGAATTTTGAGATAAAGCTAATGGTTTTGCTCTGAGTTTTTGTTGAGGTGGTTGATGCGTTAGGTTGGACAGGATAATGGTTTGCTAGAGTGAAGTTGTTCAATCAAGATGAAGCTGTGGTATAATGTAGAGGTAAAATAATTTTTGGAATTTGGGCGCTTTGAGAGCGCTGAGCAATTTCGAAGGAAAGGATAAAGCATGAGTGTATCTCAGGAGCAAGTAGAAAAAATGCGACACACCTTAAGCCACGTGCTTGCGGCGGC
>CAYPTT010000026.1:0-12894 GCA_964413835.1 uncultured Candidatus Saccharibacteria bacterium | reverse complement strand
TAAAGCACTCACTACCGAAATGGCTGATTTGCGACCAGTACTTAAAAAAGCCGGCTTCCTCAAGCGTGACCCACGCGAAAAGGAACGCAAAAAATACGGTTTACGTTCGGCTCGCAAGAAAGAACAGTTCTCTAAGCGCTAAAACATTAATCCCTAAGAAGCTAATGTTACCGCAAGCGCTCAATAACACTATCGAGGCACTCGGGCACCTACCTGGCGTAGGCGCCCGTACTGCCGAACGTTACGCTTATTATCTATTCAAAAATAACCCACAAATTTGCCAAGAAATTGCGCAGACTTTATCGACTTTACATTCTAACGTTAAATCTTGCCCTATCACCTTTGCGCTCATCAATGCCGACGAACAAGTTTCTAATCTTTACGATGATCCTAAACGCGATAAGACAACTATTCTAGTAGTCGAAGAGCCCCTCGACATCTTTGCCATCGAACAAACCAAGCAATTCCAAGGAACTTACCATGTGCTGGGCGGCGCCATTTCACCCATCGACGGCATAACCGCCGATCAACTACACATTAAAGAACTCCTACAGAGAATTGAGCCCGATAGCGTCAAAGAAGTTATTATTGCCACCAATCCTTCCGTCGAAGGCGAATCAACTGCACTTCTACTACAAAAAATGTTACACGAACAACATCCCAACGTAAAAATTACTCGATTAGCTAGAGGGTTACCACTCGGTATCGATTTGTCTTACGCTGACCAAATTACTTTATCCGCCGCCCTCGAAAACCGTACCGACTTATAAAAGCCGGGCCAAAATAAACGAAAAAATATCCACTTCTCATTGTACTTATGCTATAATAAGCACAAGTATGGAAGGTGTATGGAAATTTAATCCATTTTATTGGCTTGGTTTACAACGGCTTAGTCATTCGCAGCGCATCCATCAAAACGGGTGCAAATCGAAGTCAATTTATAATCGTTCACCCCGCCCACAGCGAGAAGGAATAAATTGGCACAATTTTAACCCTCTTCGCTGGTCAAGACGCGCGATACATGTTTTCGTTTTTGGCTTTTTTGCCACCATGTTACCGGTTTATGCTATTATCGGCGCACAACCTACAATCCCTATCGAAGCCGCCAGTTATCCTACGCTTGCTATCCCCTCTATTCAACTCAATACACCAGTCGAGCCACTCGAGCTTGTCGATCACCAACTTGTCACTCCACAAACCATTGCCGGCGCTTATCAACAAAATCCCCATAAGACCTTGATCATTGGTCATTCTTCTAGCGTCTTTCAAAAACTAAACCAACTTTCATTAGGCGAAATAATCGAGTATCAAGGCTTAAATTATATTATTACCGCAATTAGTGTTCCGCTAAAAACCGAAATCGACATGTCCGAAATCCTAGCTAGTACCAATCTGGATACTTTAATTCTCATGACTTGCGCCGGAGAACCATTGCCAAATCAAGACGCTACGCATCGCTTAATTGTTACTGCTACCGCAACACAATAAAATCTTCAAAAGACGTTACCAATTATCCCAAAGCCATGTTATAATATAAGAATGAAAAAGTTCTTCTTATTATTTTTGGTATTCGTCGTACTTGGCACCGCTGGGTTCTTCGGCGTACGATGGTTCCTTAGTACTAATAGCACTGCCACAAGCGAAACCGCCAACGACACTTACGTCCCGCCAGCAGACCCCGAAATACCCGATTTTATTGACCTACAACCTATTGTCGACGAATGGGTCAGCCAATACGCCCATGGTGAAGTTGCCGTAGAAATTTACGATCTTAACAATGCTGCTGTAGCTGCTAGCTATCGTCCCACAGCCACCATGCAGCCACTTTCACTTTATAAACTATTTTATACTTATGATGGCTACGCCCAAATCGATGCCGGTGCAGACAACCCAGATGATCTATACCTTGGCAATTATACCCTGGGCGAATGCCTTGACAAAATGATTCGCGAATCACACAACCCTTGCGCCGAAACGATGCTAGGCGAAAGCGCACGTGAATCACGTGTTGGGCAACTCGTCAAAGATCTTGGCCTAGTCAACACGCGGTCAGACGGATTGCAGACCTCCGCTCATGATGTTTCACTGTTATTACAGCATTATTATGCCCACCCCGAGTGGTCCGAAACGTCTTGGCTAAAATATCGCGACTCTGCGCTTAATCAACCCCCCACGGCTGCCGGCGATTTTCGTCAAGGCCTACCTAGCGGAATTTCTATCGCCACAGTCTTTGACAAAGTTGGCTGGCAAGGTGGCGCTGGCGGCGGCACTGGCTGGAATTTTTATAACGATGCCGCCATTGTTGAATTCCCCGAAATCGATCAAGCCGGAGATTTAGTACAAGTTATCGACTCTAACACTGTAATGACTAGTGCCGATGATAATTCCGAGACTAGTACCACAAGTACATCCACGAATACATCCATAAGCGCCACTAGCGAAGTGGACGAGAATGAATCAGAAAAAATCGCAGTTTCGCCAAGTGCTACTGACGAGCAAAACAACGCCAGCGAGCGCCTCGCCGTCAGTACTAACTACGAGCAGGTAAGCATTAGCTATACCAACCTGACCGATTCTAACGGGGAAGAACTTATCATTCCAGCAAGCACCGAAAATACGAGTGCTGCATCCATAACTTCTGATGAAGAAATAGACCACAACGGTGCAAAAGATGCTTCAATAACTAATACAGAGTCCACCTCAAACATTATGCGTACCAAAATCGTCACCTTAGACGAAAATCAATACGAATATATACCAGAAGTGCAACCACGCCGCTATATTATGGTTGTGATGACACGCAATACTTCTCATCTTACCGTACGTGCTCTCGGCACCATGTTAGAAGAAGCCATTCTAAGCTACCAATTCAGCAAGGTTCACAACTCGGAAATCTCCACGACAGAAAATAACTAAACCCACATTCTACCTAGTATGTCGTAAAATACTGACTCCAATAAGTTTTATACTGCGAATTTGGATCAAACACAAAGCCAACCGCTACATGTTTAAAATCTGGGTTAAGAATATTCGCCCGGTGCTCTGGCGAAGCCATCCAAGATACCACCGTCGTCTCGGGTGACACCGCTGCGTTACCAGCATTCAAATTCTCACCACTTTTCCCACCAGTTTCGGGAATTGGACAAGCCGTTGACCACGAAGAGCCGTCTGGGCGCGTATGGGAATAAACCGACATAATCTCCTTCGCCCGCGTATTCGCTGCGCCTTCACAAGTTGTGCTCCAAGATAACGCGCCCAGCCCATTTTTTGCCCGCTCATTATTGACCAGATTCAGCACATCCCGCTTCCATTGCTCCACTGGTGGCGCTATCACGGTTACAGTCAATTTGTCATGTCGCGCACCATCATAAGTGCCCGCTGTAATCGTCGTAGTTCCTACGCCAACGATTGCTGGATATTTACAAGTCTCGGAACTGTACCCCATCCAAGTCCGTGCCGTCGCATAAAAACCCGCAATTACATTAGTATTACTTGTTTGCCAATACATATCACCTAAGCCGGTCAAGCCACCACCTACACAAATGTCAAAATCTGCCGTTTGAAAAATTGTAATAGCATCTTCATTCCAAAGTTGCCCATTTGGCACTGGCGCATTACTAATACCACCACTGCTAGCCGTACTAGAACCAGTTGCCACATAACCACCAGAATTACCGCCTCCGGTATTAATCGTAGTAGCATTTCCACCGCTGTTTACCACTACCGCCGGAGCCTCCAATTCATCCAAAACCGGCGCCAAAAGTTCAGCTTCCTCTAGCTCTCCGCTCACTACATCATTACGCTCTTGGACTACCTTAAAATCAATCCCACCATTCAAATTTATCGCGCTAAAAATCATCACCCCCACGATCAAGACTGCCACCGCATTCAGCGACAACAGAATCGCCATTTTTGTCTGTCTCAAAAGCCTCGCCGTCATCTTCTATTCCTTAATGTTTGTCATTTTTGCCCCACAAACTACGCTCGCAAATGTTTTTCCGAATCAATTACTGATGCCACCAAATTAATAATCATTTCCAGTTGAATCAAATCCCTCCGCTCAAAGCTTGACTTGCCGAGCGGTTTACCAACTATTATCTGACCAAAAGCTTTACCTTTAGCATTATATAATTCCGCTACGGCTTTCAAATTCACTTCATCAAAAATCTTTTCGACTGTTTTATTTGGCTCCTGCCAAACGCCAGCCTTTGCTGGCTTCAAATTCATAATGCTTTTTATTTCATCTGACGACAGAGCTAAAGTTTTCGAACCATACAGCCGACCATTAATAATAAAACCAACATAAGCAAAATGCAGATGATCCGCCAAGAAAGCTGCCAATTCGCGTAAATCAACGTTCTTCGAAACTAAACGGTTTAACTTTTTGATTACATAACCAATATTTACTTGACCAACCATAATCAACGATTTCATTGATGCCCCTACCTCATTAATTACTGGCATCAACAATAGGACAATTACTATCATGATGAAGTTTAGCACCAACACCGACGCCGAAGGGTTCGGAACTTTAAATAAAGCTGCGAAAATCAGATAAAAGATTAACATATAAATCACCGCCCCTGCAACCAACAGGACCAAGTATGACAGCGCCTTCAACCAACTCGAAGAGATAGAAATAATACGAAAACGCAAGATAGCATAATAAAAAGCAATTAGGGTAATACTAAGCGCCAATGGACCAATCCAAATTAAATCATAACGTACAAAAATTGGCAGAATCAAATCAGTCACCATCGCGAACCCACCAGTAATCACTAAGCCGGCCATTAACACCTGATCACCAGCACGTACCCGTTTGAGTCGGGCAGTATGAGCATGCCTCCAGATATAATACCAAGCCAAAATACTATTAAGCACAAAATAAAACGAATAGAGCCAATAAACGACGCCATTTACTAGATGCACGGTGTTACCTTGATTAGTCAAAGAAAAACCATCAAACAATACACTGGTATCATTCAAGACAATTGTAACCGTAATCAATAATGACAAAGCCGCTGCAAAAGTCAAAATCTTACCAAATTTCTGTTGCCAACCAGCATACCCCAATAAAGTCACCATCATCACCGCAGAGCTAATATAAATTGCCATAATAATTACCGGAGCAATATCTTCATTACCCACTGGCAATGCTAAAAACATCGCAATCGCTACCGTCCAAATTGCTGCCATAATCGTCGTTGCAAAAAACCACGTCATACGCTTACGATCGGCTCTTGACGCTCCTACGAAAGCCGAAAAACCCGAGAACACCGCCAACACCGACGTAGTGTACAACAGAATCGATATTAAACTCATGCTACCTCCTTAAATTGATATTTAAACCACTAACTAAATTATAACATACCATAAACATAAAACAAGAAAAAAGATCCCCACACTGTCGAGGATCTTTTACTCAACTCGATTGAGTTTTAAATTTTTAGAGTTTTTCAGGATGTTTAACGCTTAGAAATCTTGAAGACAATCCCAGCTCCATTAGGTGCCGCTAAATATTCATCGATCGATAGACCATGACGTCTACAAGCCGCTTGCATGCGAGACAAAGCATCGTTAACATCCTTACATAGGATCATTCTCGATTCCGTTCTCCAACACAAAACAAGATAGTCAAAGATTAAAGCTGGATCTCTTAGCTGTAAGTCCAATAATAATACTCCATTCGAGGTCAAACATTGTTTTGCGCCCTGCAAAAAACAGTCTATGTCGTTCAAGAAATAAGACAGCAAACCCATCGACGTGATTAAATCATGCTGGTGCCAATGACGCTCATCCTCAAACGCCGCCTTAAAAGAATCAAAACTATAATTAACCCCATGGTTCTTTAGATCACCGTCAAATATCTGTTCCAGAGACACTCTAAGATCAGAATCAGGATCATAAGCATCAATTTTTTGTTTACTCACTTCGGATCTATAATCATTATACCAAAGCTGCGGCAAAGTCCCCGGGCCCAAAATCAGCGGACGCAGCGCTTTTTTCAAGAAACGCTGCTCATACTCCGTACGAAACCGGACCGATTGAAAAACATGATCGTGCACGCAAAATTGATACATAGCATCCGAAAAAGGAATCGAACAAATATTACCAAAAATATCTCGTGCCTTAAAATACGCTGGCAGCATCGCGACACCCTTAGGAATATCCAACAGGAATGGATAGAAAAAGCGTGAGTGTACACCATACTCTTTCATAAATTTTATCAAACCTGGACATTTACGCATAATCTTACACATACGCGACCAAGTTCGTCTAATCTCAGCACGCTCACGTAAAAACTGTTCATCGCTTTCAGCAGTCGCAGCAAAGTAGTTCAAAAGCTGATTATAGACATGATTGAGCTCTTCATTTTTCGGGCGTCTCCACGGTAACAACTTCCTTTTTATAGTATCTCTAATAAATACACTATAATGATACTTTTGATTTAGCGGGATACTACGAGGTCCCGACATATATTCTTCTGTATTTACCTGACGAACCATAGTAAAACAAACCTCCTTTATTCTCTCTTCTCTAAATGTACAGGAGCAAATCACCCCCATATTACCTCCAATTCTTCACATTGTACCACAACTCATCAAAGAACAACAGACTAAGAAATACTTGACCACCCCGAGTATAACGACTATAATTAAGATAAGCATTATATTAATCTGAGGAACGAATATATTACATGGCTACAAAAATTTCTAAGACTCAACAAAAACTGCTCAAATATCACATCTGTTCTACCTCACGCGTTGTCGCTTGCGTAACTTTTCTTATTTTGACCATCATCGGCGTTTCTTCACTCGTCAGAGCCATGTCACTAGAAACCATCGCCAACGAAAACGGCATCCCTAGCAGCTGGGAAGTTGGTTCACTCGGTAATCCCGAAACTATTACCATCCCGGGGACCTATTGGGATCAACGTCAAGACGACTGCGACGACCCAAACCGTCAGTTTGAATGGGTTATGTGCAATTATTGGACTAAAGGTGCCATGCAAGGCTTAGTCAAAGACACTTTAGGTGAAGACGGCTTACCTGTTCCATCTTTCACAAATTCCACTGATGCTTGGAACAACACTCTAGATGTCTTCTCCAAAAACGTCACCGGCAACGATCCAGTCCAAAAAACTGATAATTTCTACCGTTGGTTCCACGAAACCGAAAAATCCAAAGCCTACGAAGGAGAAGCGACCTTTACCCGCACTAGCAAAAATACTTATACTTACGGTCGCGAAGGCGTTTTCCCACTTGATAAAATTTCCGATTTTTCCAATGACGACGAAGCTACCAAAAAATACAAGCACAATTACCATTTCACTTCACACATTAATATCCCCATGAAAATTTCCGCTGACGGTACAGAACGTTTCGAATTCTCTGGCGACGACGACGTTTGGGTTTTCCTCAACGGTAAACTCATCCTAGATATTGGCGGTCTTCACGAAAAACTCACTGGCTGGTTTACGATCAATAAAGACGGCACGGTTTCAACTTATGTCCAGCACGTCAATGATCCAAGCGTACGTACCGTCCTCGGCGAGCCTAGCAACGATTTTAATTCTTACGTCAATCCCCTCAATGAGCTCATTATGAAAACCTATCAAGACAAATACAACACGATCGATGCCGGCCTTCACGAAGGGGACGTCGTAAATCTTGATTTCTTCTACGCCGAACGCAGCACCACCGAATCAAATACCAAAATCACCATTTCAAATATGAACTGGCCAATCTCGGCTGATAGCAACCTAGATGGCAAAATCGTTGGCAAAATTGAAAATACCAACAGTAACCTGGTTGAGTTTCAAGCCAGTATCAAGAACCGTGATCCGGCCCGACCTCTTAATCTCGAAAGATTAGCCGCTTACATCCGCGAGAACACCGCCGAAACTGGCACCGTAGATGGGTTCCTACCGCTCAATCTTCAAACACTTTATTACACTACAACTCCACAAGATAATAATTCTTGGCAAGCCGTCGATATCTCTGCCCCATCCAGCGATCGTACCGGATTTAACCTCTCACAGCCCATTCGTATGGCGCCAGCTGGACAGACCGGCGACACGCTATATTTTCGCTATTTCGCCGAAACTGCCGAGTATTCCGGCAATATGACCAGCAAAGTTAGTTTTTATACTTCACTCAACGGAAATAGCGGCGTCACCTACGATTATGATACCGTCACATATACCGCACCAGAAAAACCCGCCCCTCATAAAGTTACTGTCAAATATCAATACGAAGACGGCTCCGAGGCAGCACCAAATGCAATCGAAGAACATCCCAGCGGGGAAGAATTCTCTATCGATTCACCCCAAATCAATGGCTTCACTCCGGACATCGCCACCGTCGTCGGAGAAATGGGAGACCAAGATCAAACCTACATCGTCACGTATAAGCCAAATCCACCCGCACCCACCAAACCTACTATCACAATTCACTATGTTTATGAAGATGGCTCCCCAGCAGCAGAAGATTATATTGCAGAGTTAGAGCCAAACACTTTCTTCGAGATTCCATCTCCCGAAATCCCAAACCATACCCCAGATCTCGAAAAAGTTAGCGACACCATTGGTGATAAAAATCTTGAATATTTCGTTCATTACAAACCCAACCAACCAACCAACCCAGACCCAATCGATCCTGACCAACCTCAAGAACCTCAACCAGAACAGCCAGAGACGCCAATTATCCCCACCATACCATCCTCACCAATCTTCGGCGATGCTTCCATGGCTTACCTTGCCCCGCTCGGTGAAGTCGCTTTCGTACCAAACACCGGCATCGTTAGCACAGCGCTCGCCAGCATCTTCGAACAAGGTTTTGCCGAAGTTATCCTTTCGCAATGGTTTGTGATGGTCATTCTCCTCATTTTCGCCATTTCCTTCGCCGTCTACTTCTCTTTGCGCAAATGTCTCCACCCCAAAGCCGAAGCTACACGCATGACTACTAAGCGTTCCCGCCAAGCCGCCAGATCAAACAAGACTGCAAAAACCGTCAAAGCAGCTGAGTCTACCAGCCGCACCAATACGAAAAACACCCATAAGACAACCAGCGCACGGGCCACTACGAAAGTTGCACGCAAAAAATCTAAGCGCTAATATTCCGGGCCCCTAGCGTTGCTAGGGGCCCACTTTAACCTTTACCCACCCAACATGCAAAACCAAGCCTACAAAATTCGCGGTACTAAAGTCACCTCGCCATATCCAGTTGAGCTCACCCCTGCAGAAACACGACTCATTTTCTCCCTTCAGAAATATTTTTCTCCCGAACACATTTATCCAGACTGTTATTTCCCGATACCGGAATCCAAAACCACCAATCTAACTTCTCACGACCGACTCGTGCAAATCGATTGTCTCGCCATCAACCAGCGGGGAATTTTCGTCTTCGAGTCCAAGGATTATAGCGGCTGGATTTATGGCGGCACAGAGGAAAAATATTGGACTGCAACGCTCGATTTTGGCCACACCAAAAACCAATTCTATAACCCAATCCTACAAAACTCCAACCATATCAACTGTTTACGCACAATATTTCCCACCCAACGAATTTATTCTTGCATAGTCTTCGGCCCAAACGCCACCTTCAAGACCTGCATTACCCCGCCAGCAAACTGTTTCATTTGCACTCAATCACAGCTTAATTATCAAATTTCCCAATTACCGCAAAATCTTCTCACCACCCAAGAACTCATCAACATCGATTGTATCATTAAAGCCAGCCGGATTATCCCAAACCAAATCACCCGTAGTCACCACATCAGCGAAGTTCAAAATGCCCAAAACCGCCCAATGCGCAGATCATAATTACCACCTCTGCCCAATTTTTAGTAAAATCTCATTTTTACTACTATTTTGTGGTATAATTAAGATCAGCTTGGGGATTCGCCAAGTGGTAAGGCACCGGGTTCTGGTCCCGGCATTCGGGGGTTCGAATCCCTCATCCCCAGCCAAGAAATAAAGTGGACAATTTGCCCACTTTATTTCTTAATGGGAAAGATAAGTATTAAAACAAACCAGGTTGGTTATCGAGCGTAGGGAGAGTTTTTGTAATATAATAAGAAAACTAAACACAACATTAAATCTCCTAGCAATGGACGAAATAATCGAAACAGAGATATAATATATATTATGACAGGAATATTAGACCCACAAGACCCACCAACATCAAAGCCAGTTTCGCTAGGTGCCTTTCTGGTTGTGATTGTCATCTGCGCAATACTAGCTATGTGGATTTTTGGGCAAACGTCCAACTCTAACCACACTACCACCAAAACAAATGAACCATCATCAAGCCAAAGTGAAGATGCTACCACAAAGCCAAATACGCCCAGCTCAGAAAATAGCAAGCCAGCTACGCCAGCCCCAGAGACCCCTGCTCAAACCGATAAAGTAACCAACCAAACACCTAGTAACTCTAGTAGCACTCCATCTTACGGAAATATCTGCATACACTACGAATATGGTAGATGCTGGGATGATTTAGAAGATGCAGCCTACGATGCCGGACGATGGGATGGTAATTACGGCTCTTATGGTAATAGTTATTATGAAAGCGATGATTGCGATGATTTGTGTCAAGATATTATGGAAGATGCTTATGAGGAAGGTTACTATGATTATTAGATAACTAATCCAACAATCACTATTTCAAGCGGGACGATTGAAATCATTATCAATCATAGCGAACCTACTCTTTCTTTTGCTCTTCTTGATAAGCATTATATAGGCAAACTATAAATAGTATCAAAATTACCGCCCCGCCACCCCAAAACACCACCTGAAACAGCCAATTTTCCCAAGTAGTGAACACTGCCGCCGGAGCCAAAAACAACAGCCAGACAAATATCGCCAAAAACACTGTACCAAATCCAACTTTACTATCATCTAACTCAGTACTTTGCGCTGGCTGAAAATCCTCATCATGACGCAGACTCGGGTATAAATTTTTATCATTCCAATAATCATATTCTGGATTACCAGGTTTATAATCGTCACTTTTTGACATATCTTTACAATATCCTTTCATTCATTATATCACTAACCACACGGAGCGCCTCACCCACATCTATCAACCTCGTCAACTTCATCCATTATTTACATCAATATGTATTTATACTAAAATAAACTTTATTGAGATTACTCTCACGCATTTTTCCAAAAAGAAAGGAGATTTTGCTATGCCAGAAAAATTTCAGCAACCAACTTCACAGATATTACCCACAGCAAAAACAATCATGACGTCAGAAAAACGTCTCATTACCGAAATCGACTTACGCATTGCAGCCGCACCTGCCACCATCCAGCCCAATATTCTGGAACACGCCTTAATCGACGAGTGGCAAGAATATCGCTTACATTGCAGTGCTCACGCTGCGCCTCCGTCATCACCCAACCATCCCGTTGCGCCTTTCGATCATTATCGTATTTACCGCAACTGTAACAGTCTAATCGAGCACAATTCTGACCTAAACATTAATAACCACCATCTGGCCATCGTTTTTTTTCAACGGGGCAAGCCAGTTCGGCTATTTCTGGGTTTTGATGAAGATCTTTCAGTCCTACCATCAATCCAGTCAAAGTTAGAGAAGTTTCACCCTCATACAGCAGCACCAACCATCATCGGCAAGACTTGCAATCTCGAACAAAAGCCTATCACCAATCCCAAATTTAATCAAAATCTACCAGAAGACCAAGTTTTTCCTTGCGCTAATATCTCACAACTGCGCTCATACCTTAAGCAACTTTCTCTGCAAGATGACTCTACGACCTGCGACCCTCAATTCAACTATTTGTCGACGCTACATTTAATCTGTTATCTTGATCTTCCAGGTCGTGCTCACCCTGGCTATCGTTTTAAAATTACCTACATGGGCGGACTATTCGACCCCAAAGCACGTATAATTTTTCCTTTCCTCTAGTTGCTCCAAGCAATATCTCTCCCTCACCCCGCTCTGCGGGGTTTTCCTAAAAACTACTTCCCAAAATCCCCCACCCATGTTACAATACTCTTGACAGTCTGGTTACAGACTTTTTTTGTTAGAAAGGAGTTTCATGTCGCAAAAACCTACCAAATCAGGCGCCAAGACCACGCCTAAAGGTTCGACCAAACAAACATCCACCAATACCAACTCCAACAAACATATTACTAAAATTTCTGCTAAATCCACCAACAAACAAGACGCCGAAGTCAAAAATAATTCCACCAATAAAAATACCCCGAAATCTACACCTACCGCAGCTCAAAACGCCAAATCCGCCAAAAAACAGGCCAAAATTGCCAAAGCTGCCGCCAAAGCTAATGGTCGCCCAGTCAAGTCTACCGAACAAAAAGCCGAGAAACCTCTCAAAAAGGTTTTCATTTTGGCTCGTCCATTCGTCGCCCTTGGTCGCTACCTACGCGATTCCTGGCGCGAACTTCGCCAAGTCCGTTGGCCCAGTCGCAAAGCCACCTGGAAAATGACCTTAGCCGTCTTGTGCTACTGTGCAATTTTCATCGTTTTTATTATCATTTTGGACAGCTTTTTCACCCTTATTTTCAATTTGCTATTAGGTAGAAACTAAAATATAATCATATAGAGAGGAGAATGATTTTATGGCAGTAAACCGTTATGATGATACCCGCGCGTGGTATACCATCAGCACTTACAGTGGCTACGAAGACAAAGTTGCCGAAAGTATCAAGCAACGTCTCGACAGTCCCGAATTCGAAGGCAAAATCTTCGATGCCATCGTGCCAAAAGAAAAACGTATTGAAATCAAAAATGGCAAACGCAAAGTCGTTGACCGCAAAATTTTCCAGGGCTATGTCCTCGTCGAAATGAAACTTTCTGACGAGACCTGGTACATCGTCCGCAACACCCCAGGCGTCACCGGCT
>CAYPTT010000025.1:0-13631 GCA_964413835.1 uncultured Candidatus Saccharibacteria bacterium | reverse complement strand
ATTGCTGGATGTACTAACGCTGAGCCGAGCGCTGGAGACTCCTACTTCCCCACCAATGCGGGGCACAATCTTCATCTCCGGCATCTCCTCCAAGCTCAAGCTCACCGCGCTCGGCTCTGATGGCTGCCAAGCAGGTTTATTATAATCAGAACCGTTCAGGGCAGAAGAGGGAGAAACTACTACTGGACAGATAAACATTAATCCCAAAAGACTCAATAAAGTAAGTGAACTATAACCCCATATTCTTTGCTTATGATTAATAATACTACAAGCGTTGGTCATCCGTGCCTCCTATAAGTTTATTTTCAACTCAGGCGGCACTATCCTTATTGCTCACTTTTTCTTACGAAAATATTTAGAAAAGCTTAATCGCAAAAAGGGTGCCACGACGAGTTGAATAGAATTACCAACGCAGTTTCGCAATCTTACGAACCAGATCGGTGTGTCATAGCACCCAATTTAATCTAGTTCATAAACAGCGCGTCTTGTATGCTAATTGCAAAACAATATTCCTCAGTATTCTACAAATACCAAAAACACTGCGTCTAATTGTAATTCTATTCAATACTAATTATACTACACTTTTTCAACCACAAGCACAAAATTTTCGCCAAATTCTACCCCCTATTCCCCCTCCGCCTCCTCATCCGGAAGCACGATTCCTAATGACGCCACCGTATCGCCATCATTCATCTTCATAATCCGCACACCTTGTGTTGCTCGACCCAAAGTTGGAATTTCCTTCACGGCCACGCGAATCGCCTGACCCTTAGTCGACATCATAATCACTTCCTTTGCCGCCGGGTCCAGCGTATGCACCGCCACAATCGGACCAGTCTTTTCAGTTACACTAGCCACCTTAATCCCCACTCCACCTCGCTTATGCGACGGGAAGTTCTTCGCCAAAGTCGCCTTACCATAACCATTTGCCGACATCACCAACAATTTCTGACCTTCATCTTGAATCACATCCATCCCCACAATCTCATCCTTCGGACGCAAACGAATCCCCCGCACGCCTTTCGCACTTCGCCCCATTGCGCGCACATCCTTTTCATTAAAGCGCATCGCCTGACCCGCCGAAGTCGACATTACTACATCATTTTCACCTGTCGTCTCTTGTATCCACATCAATTCATCGCCTGGGTCAAGCTTAATCGCAATCATACCATTCGCCCGCAACGTCAAAAATTCTTTTACTGCAGTCTTTTTAATCGTTCCCTTTTTCGTCGCCATAAAGAGGTAGCCATTCGCATTCTCGCCCTGTTTGATTATAGTTGTGACCTTCTCGTCTGGGTGCATATTCAGCAAATTCACCGCCGCTGTGCCCTTCGCTACCATCGACGCCTGCGGCACTTCATACGCTTTCATTCGGAAAATCCGCCCTTGATTAGTAAAGAATAATAAATAATCATGCGAATTTGCCGTCACAATTTGTGCGATCACATCTTCATCTTTTGTCGTCATGCCACGACGCCCTTTACCACCCCGGTTCTGCCGCTTAAAATCACCCTGCAACACGCGTTTCAAATAATTTTCTGCCGTCAGCAAAATCACACTTTCTTCATCCGGAATCAGCTCTTCCTCAGAAAACTTCCCTACTTCATGGTTAAATATTTTACTCCGACGCTCATCGCCATATTTTTCCTTCATTGCCAGCAATTCTTCTTTTACGACTCTCAGTACTTCACTCTCACTCGCCAAAATCTTCTCATATTCTGCAATTTTTGCTAAGAGTTCCTTCAGTTCTTCCTCGATTTTATCGCGTTCTAGTCCTTGCAACCGCCTCAATTGCATTGCTAGAATCGCCGCCGCCTGAATCTCACTCAGCCCAAACCGCTCCATCAAACGTTTATCGGCATCGTCATAGCTCTCGCGAATCGTCTTAATTACTTCGTCGATGTTATCAAGCGCAATTTTCAACCCCTCTAAAATATGCGCCCGTTCTTTCGCTTTTCTGAGGTCATATTCCGTTCTCCGGCGCACTACTTTCTGACGATGCTTGATAAATTCCGCCAAAATTTCTTTCAACCCCAAAATCCGCGGCTGCACTCCATCTACCAACGCCAACATATTATAATGGAACGTTGTCTGTAATCCCGTCATTTTATACAATTGATTCAAAATTTTCTTCGGAAAAGCATCTTTTTTCAGTTCCACCACGACTCGGATTTTACCGCGTGCCGATTCATCGCGTGCGTCCGCAATATGATCCAGCTTTTTATTGAGAACCAATTCCCTTACCTTCTCAATAAACCCCTCCTTACTCATCCCATATGGCACTTCTGTAATCACAATCTGATAACGACCATTTTTCTTCTCTTCGATCCCCGCCACTGCTCGAATCACCACGCTACCCTTCCCCGTCGCATAAGCCTGTTTCATTGGCGCACCGCCATACACTTCCGCCCCCGTTGGAAAATCCGGCCCTTTCACATGTTGCATCAATCCATCCAGACTAATTTCTGGATCATCAATCTGCGCCACCGTCGCATCGATTACCTCCGCCAAATTATGCGGTGGAATATTCGTCGCCATCCCCACTGCGATTCCCATCTGACCATTCAGCAAAATATTCGGCACTGCCGCTGGTAAAACTACCGGTTCCTGTTCACTGCCATCAAAGTTATCCCGAAAGTCTACCGTCTCTTTCTCAATGTCTGTCAAAAGCTCTGCGCCCACTTTGTCCATACGCGCCTCAGTATACCTCGAAGCCGCCGCATCGTCCCCATCCATCGAACCAAAGTTACCTTGCCCCTCTACTAAGGTATAACGCATTTTCCAGTTCTGCGCCAAATTCACCATCGCATCATAAATCGACGAATCACCATGCGGATGATATTTACCCATCACTTCACCCACAATACGCGCCGATTTCACCGTTGCATGTGGCGCTTTCCAGCCATTTTTATTCATCGCATATAATATACGCCGATTCACTGGTTTCAAACCATCACGTACATCCGGCAACGCTCGATCAATAATCACCGACATTGAATAACGCAGGAAATAATTTTCCATCGTTGTTTCAACATCGCGTTTTTCAATTCCATCCACCACTTCCCCCTCAACTAATTCACCCCCCACTGTCAAATCTTTTTCCGCCTCCGGAGCATCTTCTGGTTTCATCTCCTTCATTTCCTCATTTTCTTTCACCATTCACCTACTCCTTTCCTAAAAGTCCAGCTCATCCAGATCGACGCTTGCCGCTCCAGCCTGAATAAAGTTTTTCCTCAAATCCACTTGATCGCCCATCAATTTTGTGAACACCGCATCGGCCTTCTCCGCGTCATCAATATGCACTTGTACTAAAATACGATTTTCCGGATCCATCGTCGTTTCCCAAAGCTGTTTCGCATCCATTTCGCCCAAACCTTTGAAGCGATTCTGCGCCGTATATCCCGCTTGTTTAAATCTTTCCTGCGTCGGATCAATCTTCGTGCCCGCCGCCCTGCGTTCTTCAATCTTCTCCGTCAATTTTTTCTCTAGCGCTACTTCATCATAAACATAATCAATCTTGCGATTACTACCCGTTCCTTTCGACAGCCCAAACAGTGGCGGTTTCGCTAGATACACATGCCCCGCCTTAATCACCTCTGGCATATAGCGGAAGAAGAAGGTCATCAAAAGCGTCGCAATATGCAAACCATCTACATCAGCATCCGTCATGAAGATTACTTTATGATACCGTAAACCATTAATATCAAACTGCTCGCCAATCCCTACGCCTAACCCTTTAATCAAGCTTACCAACTCTTGGTTCGCCAACATTTTATCCAGCCGCGCCCGCTCCGTATTAAGCACTTTACCTCTAAGTGGCAAAATCGCTTGGATTTTCGGGTTGCGCCCCTCTTTTGCACTACCTGCCGCCGAATTACCCTCCACGATAAAGAGTTCACACTCACTCCTGTCTCGGCTCGAACAATCTGCCAGCTTACTTGGCAAATTCAGCCCCTCAAACGCCCCTTTCCGAATCACATTATCACGCGCCGCCCGCGCCGCCTTCCGCGCCCGCGCCGCCAAAGTTGCCTTCGTGATAATTTTCTTCGCAATCGCCGGATTTTCTTCCAAATAATACCCAAAATACTCCGTCATTACCCGGTCTACATAACCGCGCACCTCTGGATTACCTAACTTATTCTTCGTCTGCCCCTCAAACTGCGGATCAGGCAACTTCACCAAAATCACTGCCGTCAAACCTTCTTTGATGTCATCACCCGTCAAATTCGGCTCTTTTTCCTTGAGCAAATTATTTTTACGTGCATAATCATTTATGACTCGCGTCATCGCCGTCCGAAAGCCCACCACATGCATTCCGCCCTCCGGCGTCAAAACGTTATTCGCAAACGGCTTAATCGTCTCCACATACGTATCATTATATTGTAGTGCCACCTCTACTTCCGAATCCTCTATCTGTTTCTCAACGTAGAAAATGTCATCCGCTACGACTTCTTTCCCCTCGTTCAACTTGCGTACATAGCTCCGAATCCCGCCCTCAAAATAAAACGATTCACGCTTCCCATCTCGCTCGTCGCGTACGCTAATTAAAATCCCCTTCGTCAAATATGCCTGATGCCGCGCATAATGTGACACCCAATCATAATCAAAAATCGTCGTCTCCTTAAAAATCGACGCATCTGGATAGAATATAATCGTCGTGCCAGTTTCATCTGTTTCCCCCACTACTTGCAAACCACCACCAATCGTCTTTCCCCCATTCTCAAATTCCACACGATGTACTTTACCATTCTTACGCACTTCAGCAATCATTTTTGTACTCAAGGCGTTCACTACCGACGAACCCACCCCATGCAAACCTGAAGATACTTTGTATCCGCCCCCGCCAAATTTACCGCCCGCATTCAAAACCGTCAATACGGTCTCCAGCGTCGATTTTTTCGTCTTCGGATGCAAATCTACTGGAATCCCGCGCCCATTATCCGAAACTCTCACTCCCCCATCCGCCTGCAAAACAATTTCTACTCGCGTACAAAAACCCGCAATCGCCTCGTCGATTGCGTTATCAGCAATCTCCTTCAATAGATGATGTAAACCGTCAAAACCCGTCGAACCGATGTACATCCCCGGCCGAATCCGCACATGCTCCAACCCCTCCAAAACTTGGATTTTCGAACTATCGTAATTATCTTGCCCATCACTTGTTTGTTTTGCTGACATCTACTGTACCTCAAACTTATTTACCTCTATATCTTAACGTACATCCCCCTCAAAGTCAACCTCCATAAGAGGCAAAAAACTCACGAAACTTCTCTATAGGGCAAAGTTATCATAGATGAAGTGCAAGGCAAAGACGAGGAGTGCAAAGAAGCCGTACTTGGAGTACGGTGACTGCGCACCGCAGTCTTTAACGCAGCAGTCCGCTCAGAGAACAAGCCCTAAAGTTCGTTCCACAATTCTTCAAGAATATACTCCGCATTATCCAAATCATCCACATCCTTCCGCTTTTCTGTCGTAGATGCAGGTTTTTTCCGACGTGCCACTGGCTGGAATGGCAGTCCTTGTTCTTTTACTGACTGCGCCAAAAACATGTTAATTGCCGCACTCATGTTCAAGCCCATATCTTCAAACACCTCTGTTGCGCGCTGTTTCAAAATCCGCTCTGTCCGAAAACTCACCGACACAGTATCTTTTGCATTCAGATTAGTCAAGCGTTCTTTCTTCGGCGCATCCGTCACCAAATCCGCCGTTTTTATGTCTCGAGTTTTCTTTGCCATCGTTTTCCGCTCCTGCTCATTTTTACTAGTTTTATTGTATTACATTTGCATGACAATTACAATACAAATTACATACAATATCACGCATTATCTATACAATAGCACGCAAAATACATACAATTACAGCCAAATCATTGACAATGTCCATACAACACGCTTTTCTCTTCATATTTCTCACCTGCAATTTGCATTACATTGTGCATACAATCAACATACAAACAACGGCACTTTAATATACAAATAACATACAGTGTATTACGATAAATTTAAGCATTTTCACCCACAAAAACCGTACCAAAAACTCAAAATACAGTGTCCTAGCAAAAACATTTCACTAAAACCAACTTTTTCACTCTCCTACACTTTTTATTTGTTCCTATTCTATCACAAAAAATAAGCACTTTCAGAAAAACTCCGCTTATCTCAACGCGCCACGCACCGCACCGGAATCCCGAAATGTTTATGAGTGCCAAAAGACGGAAAGAACACCGTCGTCGTAAACGTAATATAATTACTTATTGCCCACTGATCTGCTGTTGCCGAATCATACAGAGCACTGTTCCCTACCCCAGATATTTTTCCGTCTGGCAAGACCATATTACCCGCTCTCACTAAGTAAATCGGTGTAGCCATGGGATTTTGTAAACCCAAATCATGCCAATGCGCACTCGCCGCCGAACCATTAGAAATATAATCATTCGTCGCTGGATACCCATAGGCCAACATCATTCGGAAAAAGCTCTTCGCTCGGCTAAAAGGTAGCATTGTATCAATATTATTTTGACCCGACACCGGCAGCTGCCAGCCTTTTGGGCAAATGCTATCAGGTGCATCTTTTAGCTGCTCTGGCGCCGTGATATTCTGATTTATCAGCTCCCCGCCACTTCCCGCCGTCGCTGCATTAAACTGATAATAATTCCCTAGTAGATAATGCGCATCATAAGTTTTCTCGTCTAAATTCACTGCTACCTGCGCCGTCTCCCCTTGCCACGTGGCGGATTGCGTTGCCCAAACCGGCTGCCAACCAGTAACATTCTGTACCTTTGCACAATTCGTCAAATCCGCCACCGAGGTAATTTGCCCACAATCTTCACCTTTTAGTGGCGTAGTTAGTGCAAATTGATTCAAGTTCCAAGAGTACGCTGTCGATGGCGCTGCCGTTGTATTTGCCGGTGGAATCTCTCCGTTCGTCGTGCCGCCCTCTGGCACTACCCATTCCGCTCGGGAATTTAAGTCCGTATCATTGCTTGTTATTTTCTCACTCGCCGTCAAATTTAACGCCAGATTTTGCGTCATCCAACATTCCCCATCCGCCAGCTTACTCACCCAATACTCCTTGCCATCGCGCAGGTCAATCAGCTGCTTCGTTATTTCTTGCCCTGGCTTTATCACGTAACTGCCATTCGCATCTTTAGTCAATGCGCCACTAGTTGGCTTCGTATTGGCACAAACCGCACTCGTCATCTCCTGCATATAAATCAAATCCGTTAATCCCGATATCGTTTCCGGCTTAGCTACTGCAGATATCAATAAGGTATTAGCATATTGCCCAGCCGGCAAGCTAGCGTCCACCTTGGCACCAATTGTAAAGTTATACTCATCATACCGACTTTCCTCCGTGGTTTCTACAGCAGCCGCACTGCCATCAATCCCCCGAAAAACCGTCGCATCGTCCACCTCATCAGTCCCGATATTATAGCCCCACGAATTTGGAGCAAGTTGCGCCAAGGTACTCGCACCCGTCATTCCGGCAATCTTCCCAACATCATTTGCGTTAGTATTCACCATATCAGCATTAGCATCTTTCGTCTCCACAAATATCTTATACCCCGCATTCCCAGCAGACGCCACAACCAACCTGCCAGTTGCCGTACTGATGGCGCCTCCTGCCGTCGGCGCCAAATCTATCACCAGCTCCTGATCTAAAGCCACTGATATCCCCTTAGGATATTTCGTCCAAGCCTCTTCATTATAGCCAGCGCCATCTTTTGCTCTAATATCATTAGTCACAATTGGACAAAATAACCCCACCATCAATACCAATAAGCCAAAAAACGCCGCTAAAGCCAAAATCTCCCTCGCCCTCTTTTGCCGCAATTCCTTGAGCAAACCAGCCCCACTCAGTCCAGCTTCCCTATTCGTCATATTTTAGCACCTCCTTTTGTTACTTTTGCTTACCTCGCACCCTATCCGTTAATCAATTGGAGTTAGTTAGACTCAATCTAATACCATTCTGTTAAGAAAACCGCGCTTTTCTTAACAGAATCACCCTAAAGTTTCTTTCGTTGGGACTTTCTTTACAAAGAAAGTCCCACCCCAACAAAAAAGGGCACCGCGAGGTGCAACATTCCTAAGCAACAATCGAATATTAGATATTCATCAGCCTGAGAATCCTCACGATACCCATGTCGCTGACGAAATTATCTAACATCGACTTTCATTAACAAAAATATCGATTGTTATCTTTCCTAGAAATGTTGCATCTCTATTATAGCATATTTTTCCAAGCTCAAGCGTTTTTATCAACAATCCCACCAAACAAACTCAAGCATTTCTATTAACACCTCACCCACTAAGCCCCCCCTCTCTACCTACTTCCGTTTTACCCGAAAAACCATCTCCCCCTCCCTTTCTTTTGCCCCCTGAGCCGCCTCAGAACCCCCAAAAACCCCTTCTGCCCCCTCAGGCGCATCCATTAGCACTTTCGAATTACCCTGCCCTTCCTGAGGCTCTAAATGCCCTTTCTCGCCATTTTGTCCATTTTCAAACACATCCGCATTACGTCCTATACCTGCATTTCCCTCTTTCACCTCATTCCGCGCCATTTCCACCCGTTTTTGCTTCCAACTCTCCAAAAAACTCATTTTCTTCGATTTTTCGCCCAAATTCGCCTCCTGTATCCCACTAGCGCCACTTTTTTCAGCCACATCCGCTTTACTAACTACCCATCGCGCTTTAATCTCCGCCTCTACCTCTGAACGTGACCGCGCATACTTCGCTGCCGAATAAGTTTTCATCGTTTCAAGCAATACCGGATTCGGCTCACCCATCGGCGGTATTAACTTCATCGTAAACGGCGCTGTCGGTAAATCAAACATCATCACCTTCGCAATTGCCTGATAATTTCCCTGCTTCGTCAAGTCTTCCGCGTTAAAGACCGGCGAAAACGCTTTTTCCATTAATTCCGCATCCGTCACCCCCAAGCGACCTGACATAATCGTCCCCACATTCCCCAAAATCCCCTCCCGAATTTTATCCGTCAACTGCGTCATAAACTGATTCGCCAGCACCAAATTCAACCGATATTTCCTTGCCTCGCTCAAAATTGACTCAAAACTCTCTGTTGCAAAATTCTGGAACTCGTCCACAAACAAACAAAAATCTTGCCGCTCATGCTCTGGAATATCCGCCCGACTCATCGCTGCCTGCTGGAATTTCATCACCAAAATCATCCCCAAAAGATTCGAGTTAATATCCCCCAGCCGCCCCTTTGATAAATTAACGAGAAATATTTTCTTACTATCCATGATTTCCCGAATGTTAAAACCTGATTTTACCTGCCCTAAAATGTTTCTCATGGTTATATTACTGAGAAACGGCCCCCATTTCGAGGCAAACCACGTTACCGTGTCACCCGCCTCACTCGACTTCTGCGAAGCTGGAAATTCCTTCGTCCAATAATCATACACTGCCTTATCTTTCACATATTTCAACTTCGATTTCACAAATTCCGGGTCCGTAAAACACTGTGGAATATCAATAAACGTCGCCCCATGCGGGTCTGACATCAACAGCAACGCCGCATTACGAAACATGTGTTGCCCGCGCGGCCCAAAGAATCCTTGATTATTCGGATCAAACAAGCTCTGCAACATATTAATCCCCTCTTGCACGATGAAATCCTTCTGATCCTCCGTCGTCCATTCAAACATGTTCATCCCCACCGGATGCTCCATATCCGCCGGATCAAAATAAATCACATCATCAATCCGATCCTCCGGCACCTTCGAGAGCAAAAGCTCTGCCGCATCCCCATGCGGATCAATAAACGCAAACCCCCGCCCCGCCAGCATATCTTGATAAGCGATATTCGTGAGTAGCACCGACTTCCCCATCCCCGTTGAACCAATCACGTAGGTGTGCCGCCTACGATCATTTTCCGACAATCTGATTTCCTTTTTCTCTCCCCGAAACTCATTTACCCCTAATAATACACCTTCCGTCGCCAACTTTGCTGGCCCGTCCACCTGCTTCGTCGCCTGCCGCTCCACTTGCGAAGTCGGAATCGCGCTCTGCGCCGGCAAATGAAAGATCGAAGCCAACTCTACACTGTTCAAAATGCTCGACTTTTGCCCCACCGGAAATACCCGAAATACATAATCCACCGACAAGCGCTTCATGTCCTTCAACATATCATACTGAAAACCGTTATAATTTGACGAATCAAACTGCGAAAACGCCGCCACGACCCCAGACAGCATCGCCTCCGAACGCTCCTTTGTCTTAGAGCTCGCTACCACCCTAATTAAAATTTCAAAGCCTGGATATTTAGTCTTATTCTCGATCGCCGCAATCTCATCTTGCTTCAAATTGGATATCTCATTTTTGTGTTCATCATATTCATGCGGATCGGGCGGATGCCAAAAGGCCTGAGCAATATCTTTAACCATAAACCCAATTCCTTGGATAATTTTATTACTCGAACCACTTTTTTTCTTCCCCTCCCGTAAATCTTGTGTCCAACTCGTAGATTTTGTTGTCCAACTACCATCCGTCGGCCGTATTAGTAACTGCAATCCAATCCCTTCGCCTAGCTTTGTCACCGACATCGCGCTGAGAATCCCTAAGCTTGCGTCGCGCTTCGTTTCCTCATAGGTACTAATCGGATAAACAAACTCTTTCTTTAGCGTAATCTCGCCACCCGCAATCTGCTCCGTCGTGACCTCTTTACTAAACAATGATTCCTGCTGTACCTCCTCTAGGCGCGCTGTTGGATATGCCGACAAAATCGCCTGCTTCACTGTCTCCGAAATCACCGCCGGCACCACAGTATAATATTTAATTAGACCGTCCTTCGCCATAATCTCAAAAGAAATATGCCGCTGCCCAAAAATCCTACTCTCAAAACCTTTCGTCAAAGTCGATGCAATAATCGAATACATCACCTGTGCCTGCGACAACGCCTCCGTCGTCACATCACGTTCATCCCGTCCCCCACCCTGAATATCGTCCGTTGATGGCGGCAAATGAATCAGCATTGGCATCATTTTTAACCCCCGTTCATAGTTCTTCGTACGCCGATCTTTACCAATTTTTATCGCCCAAAAAATTACCAACCCCAAGATCATTACTCCTATTACTATCAACCAAACCACCCAGTTAGGCATTTTCTACCCCTGTTTCAGTATTTTTTACAACACTAATCCCGCCACACATCACATATTTTCTCATATAACCCATCAGTTATTATCCCCCAAATCATAACCATCTACTTCTTTAATCATCTTAATCGATCTATCCATCCACAAATTCGCTAAATCCGCCGGATGTACCACTTTTTCTCGCAAAATTTCCTCAACATCCTGCATCGTTGCTTTCGTCACTTCCCTACTAGCATCTCTTACAATCCTATGTTCACTCGCCAACAACTCTTTTTCAGCTTCACTAGCGCCGCTTGGCGCCACATTCTCTTCCCGCCTCAAATCCGCCAAATCTTCCTGCTGCCGCTCCTCTTCCAATAACGGCGTCTCTTCCCCCACGAATCTCTCCGGCTGAGCCACCTCCGCCTCAACCCGTGCTAATTCCCGTTCTGCCCCCTCCAAATATCGCCCCCGTGCTAAATCTTCTTCCGCATTAGTCTCATTTTGCCGCCTGTCCCCAGCCCCAAGAACCTTATTGTCTTCTTGCCAATCTGATTGCACTTTTTCTCCACCAAAGCCAAACTGCACCGTATTCCCCTCTCTCAACGCCACATTACCCAGACCTCGTGCGTTCACCAGCCTCGTACCTGTTTCTGTATTTATTACAACACCACCCCCACCTGCCTGCCGAGCATTAACCCCTGTTCCAGTATTTTCTACAACATCAGTTGCCGCGTCAATCTCCTGCGTTAATTCTTCCGCCGCCCTATTTCGCCCTAGAATATCCATCACTTACCGCCACTTTTTATTACTTATAAGCTTATTTTACCATAAAAACTCCCCATTGAACACAATTTTTATCAAAAAAATCCCCCATTTCTGTCATCTAAAAACCGTTAAAAAATCCTAATCCATTAGTAATTATGCTTAATATCTGTATTCATTTTTCATTCTCACCCCCATTTACGAATCAAGAAACACCCCAAAAATACAAACGCCACCGTTAACCCCACCGTCAGCGGGCTCACTGACCCCATCGACTGCGTCAGTAATAAAATTATCGGCCCAAACGCCACCACTGCCGCCTCAAGATAGGTTTTGCGGGTCGGTTTCTTTCCCAGAATTCGCACAAAAAATTTGGCCATCGCCAAACAAAACCCAAATGTTACAATATAAACCGCCCCAAAAAACACCAAAACTCCCAACGGGCCCACATCCGCTGGAGTAGTAAAACAAAGCATCGCCAATATCACTACTGCTGATACCAAACTCGAAACCAAAACCAGGTGTTTAGGCATAAGTTTATTATATCACACACGTTCCGACTTTGACTCAATGGCGCAAAACATCAAATCATTGCTTCCCTAGTCGATACAGCGAGCATAGCACAACCGCAACTTTCGTCGCCTTGGCCCCAATCGCTCCTCACTTACACCTCACCCAGCTTAATAAGAACAAGATAAACGCACTAGTCTCACCCATAATGCGCTTATCCAGGGAGAATGGGAAAGTTATCCAGCGCATAAAAATATAATCTTACTATTGGGCCGCAACTTTCGCCATCCTCATTTTTTGACCGCTCCACGAATCGTGGAACATATGGTCCAGCCGGCCAAAATTCCCTGTTATTTTATCAAAATGTGCGAACCGAGAATTCACCAGCTGCGCATAGCGAAAAAGCTCAAGATCTTTACCGAACCGCAAATTCAGCGTTTCGTATTCCGTCCAATCACCACTCATCTCTATTAGTATTGTCAGCCAAATCTAGAATTATCGGACTTTACCCGCTTCTGCTAAATTCGCTAACTCCACTAGGCGAAATCAGCTTCGTCGGACAAAATTCACTACCTAAACTTACCAACCATCCAGTTTAAACCAAATTCCTCTGTTTCAAACTAAACTTTACCGGTATAAATCCCGAGCTATTGCAAGTTTCCCTTATCGAAAAACCAGCAACTATTCCGCAAGCTTTAGGTAATTCCTAAAATTGTAATTTATGGCTAGAAATTACCTTTTCGCTCGTGGAATATCTCGCTTCTGCTAATTGTTAATCTACTATTTTATTTTTCATTTTTGTGTTCTTAACTGAACTATCCTTAGTCTATCACGCCTATGCTAAAATTTCAAGCCTTTTTACCGAAAAAATGTTGTATTTTTTACAACGATATTTATTTTACATCTGTTATTTTAGTCAAAAGATATTTTGTAAATATTACAACGATTTTTATAATCGTATTTTTGGCCACCCAATATCAACTCCAACAATCCGTTTCCCCATTGTCAAAATAACAACATTATTCCCTTTCTATTGTTATACTCACAACGTTTCTCACAATTATCACTGTACCCAACAACGTTTTCACAATTATTACTATACCCACAACGTTTTTTACGGTTCAAGCTAATGTCGCAAAAAAAAGACCAGCTGACCACGAGCAGCCGCGTCACACATTACTCACCACGCAAAAACATTACCTAGAAAAAAAGAAGAAGACCGGTAACTGCGAGGAAAACCGGTCTTCTGTAGAGTGTGGAG
>CAYPTT010000024.1:0-13695 GCA_964413835.1 uncultured Candidatus Saccharibacteria bacterium | reverse complement strand
TCAAACTTTTCCTTGTTCTCAAACGGATAATGGAATTGCGCGAACGGCATACTCACGCTCTCAAACCAGCAGTCCAAAACCTTATCAATCCGTTTAAAGTGCTCACCGTCGATATCAAACTCAATCTCATCCACCCACGGCCGATGATAATCTTCCAACTCGACGCCCGAAAGCTCCTTCAGCTCCGCATAGCTGCCCACCACCTTTACCGAGCCCTTATCCCCCTTCCACACCGGCATCGCCGTCGCCCAAAATCGATCGCGCGACAAATTCCAGTCTGGCGCTTGTTCAATATTTTTCTCGAACCGCCCGTGTTTCAAATACCCTGGGAACCAATTAATGTTCTCATTCTGTTCCAACATTAGCTCTTTTTGCCCCTGCACATCAAAGAACCAACTCGGGAATGCTCGATACATGATTCTCTGCTTCGAGCGCGGATTGAACGGATATTCATGCTTAATATATTCGATTTTCCAGACAATCCCCTTTTCCTCGAGGCACTTCGCGATGAATTTATTCCCCGCCCAAATCTCAATTCCTCGCTCATCCGTATCACGCACGCCCAGCTCATGCAACCAATCTGCAAAATACCCCTTATAATAACCGTAATCATCAAGACCATCAAGGACAAAATTCAATTTCTTCCTTGCTAAATTAAAATCATCCTCACCATAAGCCGGCGCAATATGTACAATCCCCGTGCCATCTGCATCCGACACAAAATCTACAGAATATACTTTCCAACTATTTTCCCATGGTTGACCGTCTTCAAAATCAACTTCCTCCGACCCGTTAAACTTACCGATTGCTAGCGTAACATAGCCCCCAATTTGTTCAATATTGCAATTTAGCAAATTATCATACGCGAAACCGTCAAGCTGAGAACCCAGCAATGTAGCTACAATTTCATAGTCATCGCCTAATACTTTCGCGATACGCTCTTTAGCAAGAATTAAATATTCACCAGTTGCAGCAGTCTTCACCAAACAATACTCTATTCTCGGGTTAACAGCCAAAGCGGTATTAAAAGGCAGCGTCCATGGCGTCGTGGTCCAGGCTAGAAAATAGACTGGCGAAAAAATTGTTATCTGAAGATTATTTTTCGGCTGAACCGGGTCCGAATCTTTAGATGAGGAGAGGTTCACCGAATCTGAAGATAATAATTTTTCGACAGACTCTTTTGTTAGCCTAAATTTCACATACGCACTCGGATCCGTCACCTCTTGATAGGCATCATTATCCATCGTCACTTCCGACTTCGAGACCGGCGTCGCAAATTTCGTATCATACATCAAAACTTTCCGCCCTTCATAGATTTTCCCTGCCTCATAGAGCTTCTTAAACGCCCACCACACCGACTCCATGAAATCCTTGTTCATCGTTCGATACGCCCCCTTAAAATCCACCCAACGCCCAATCCGGTCGATCGTCGCCTCCCAAGTCTCCGAATTTGCCACCATCGACTCGCGCGCCTTCAAGATATAGTCCTCCAAAGACCATTTTGTGCCAATCTCGCGCCGGTCGGTAATTCCCAACTGCTTTTCCACAAAATTCTCCGCCGGCAACCCATGACAATCCCACCCCCAACGCCTCTCCACGCGCTTCCCTCGCATCGTCCAATACCTCGGCACCGCATCTTTTACAATTGAACTAAGCAGAGTTCCATGATGTGGCATCCCAGTAATAAATGGTGGTCCATCGTAAAACACGTAACTATTATCAATCGGCCTCTGCTCCACCGACTTCTCAAAAACCTTATTTTTCTTCCACCATTCTACTAGCGCCTTCTCATACTCATTCGCGCGTCGCCTATTCCCTGCTTTGTATTTCATAACCAACTCCTTTTCTCATTAAAATTACCCGTTAGAACTCTACATTATAACTAGCCCATGCTGATTATCCATGTTAGAGCCCTCACGGGCGGTACCATCTAACTTCCCTCAGAAAATCGTAAAACGTTGTAATTTTCACAACACCTTATCAATCCCCAGATCGTTGTAATCTTCACAACAAATCTCACATTTTCCAAGAGCACTTTCTCTATCTTTCACGCAGACTCACGGACAATTCTACTAAAATCCCGGCTTCACACCGAGGACTCGTTCTTTTGCCAGCTTGCGGGTGATTTCCGCTCAAACGCTTTTCTTACCTTAATTATAGCACTTTTTTTCAAAATAAAAATCCCCCACATCCTAAGACGTGAGGGAAATTAATTTTAGTTAGTCACTTCGCCAATTCTCCTCGGCTTTTGCTAATTCCGCCAAGATCTCATCTGCGCCAACCAATTCATTTAATTCCTTCATCCCCCAACCCTTTTTCTGCGTAATAGTTGTTTTACTTGGTAGCCCATTTTCCGAACATAGGTCAGCGGCCACGATCTTTTTCTTTTTATGCCTAACAAATTCCTGCATTTTGTAAATCGTGTCCTTATCAAGCGGTTCTCGTTTTTTAGCAATAACACCAAGACCGAGCATTCGATCTCCATTACATTCTCGATATAATTCTCTAAGACCGCAACCAGCAATATGTCTACAGGCCCCCACTGATGGTAAATACGAGCATGCGTTCACGTCCTGCTCCCTAGGAATACAACCTTTTTCCATTATAAGCCTTCCAAAACCTTCAACAATGCTTTCTCTCGACCAGAAAATATTTCTTTTAATACCTTCACAATTATATTCCTTTTCTATCATGCTTATAATCTTTTTAATTCCACCACTAAATCTGATTAAGTAAGAATTATAGCTCGGCATCTCCTCATTGGCGTCCAACTCAGAAGCTGAAGGCCAATGACCAAGAGATACGGCATAGCAATAAAACATTTCTAGCAATTCCTCATCCGTATAGTCTGACGCATAACACGTAGTAGGCTGACGACACATCTTCAAACCACAAATTTGAGCTACTTTATACAAATGACAATTAAAAACCGCCTTTATTGTATTTGTAGTTGGCAAAATATCACTCTTATCAATTTCGGCAGAAGACGGCATATATCCATCATGCGACAGCGCTAAAAGCCCAGCGATTATCTCCTCTTTCGTCCATTCTCTCCCTTTCGCCGCTCTCTCCAGTAGTTCCACAATATCCACCATTCTCGCCTTAAACTCTGGCGTCGCGATGTTCAGCGTAAAATTCTTCTTAATTCCAGCATCACCATCACTACCTCCATCTCCTCCAGTCTTTGGCGGATGAGTTCTAAAGTCCTCAACCTCGCGCTGTAATTGCAAAATATCTCGGATTCGCTCACAGTTCGCCACGAAATCTTGCACGACGACTTTCTCTTTCCCCGCCGAGAGCCGCGTTCCGCGTCCCAGCTGTTGATAAAAAATCGCCGGCGATACGGTATTACGCAAAAACACAATATGGTTCGCATCCGGCACGTCGATCCCCTCATTCAGCATCTGCACTGAAATAATCACTTTCAGCTCGCCTTGCTTAAACGCTTTAAGCGCCAGCTTGTTCGCAACTTCGCCATTACCATGATACACCAGCGCCACCTCGTCCCCCATCAAACGGGCAATTTTCTGCGCATGTCGAATCGATCTGCAAAAAATCATCGTTTTCGCATCTTCTAGCTTAGCCATCGTCTCCCGGATCAGTCGCACGATTTCTTCGTCCCTTTTTGGTACAAACAGCGTTCGATTCAATTGGCCCATCGTCAATTTCTCATCGCCATTAACATACTCGTCCAACTTTTCCTGAGTCATGTCATCCAGTACTAGACGATAGTCACATTCCGTCAAGAGTTTACGGTTATTTGCCTCCGCAAATTCCAATTCATAGACCGGTTCACCATAAATTTCTGTGATTTTCTGTCCATCCAGCCGTTCTGGCGTTGCTGTCAGTCCCAACAAAAACTCTGGTTCAAAATAACGCATCGTCGGAAAATACGTCCGAGCATAACTATGATGCGCCTCATCAACGATCACATAACTAAACTCGTTTTTGCTAAATTCTTTCCGATGATTTTTCATCGTCTGAAACGTCGCAAATAGGAAGCTGGGCACCACCGTCGTCTTTCGGCTACTTGTAAACATACCGTAGTTATATTCCTCGCCGAAATACAGCTTAAACTTGTCTTTCGTCTGCTTCAGAATCTCCTCCGAATGACACAAAATCAATACCCTGCCAAACGTCCTCCCCTGGAAAAACCTCTGCACTGCAAAAGCCGCCGTAAAGGTCTTCCCCAGTCCGCTCGCCATCACGACCAGCGCTCGCTTAGCCCCCGTTTGCTGGACCTCCGCGATTTTCGCGAGACATTCCTCCTGATACTCATACGGTTTAATTTTCTTTACCATAGAAACCCTCCCTTTCTACATCTGAATCTGCCTCTAAATCCGCCTAAAATGCAACAAAATAACTTGTAGCAAAAATACCAAAAGCGCCAAAAAACACATTAGCAGTACATCTCCTCATCTGAGCAGATTAATCTCCTCTGATGAAAATAAGATCACAAAAAACCGACCTAAAAGCAACTAACTTTTAAGTTACCAGAATCCGGTAAACCCTACCATTTAGTTAATTCATCCAAATTAACTAAATTTGGCTTAGCCAAATTCTCTCATCAGGGGTAAGATAATCAAAAATTACGCTTCCCCACACCTCCATTGTAGCACACTTTCTCAAAAAAGTCAAGCTTTTCCCGCAGAATTATTGACAAATCACCAAATCTGTGCTAACATATCGACAACGGCACTCCGTGCCTTGTTTTAAAATGTCTCAATATAGGCATTTGCAACTTATGTACTTTTAAAATTAGAAGGGAGAATATAAAATGACACAGCACCAGAAAAATACCTACAATAATGCACCAATCGAACAGCCATACGTTCGGATACACCCCATTCTACAGACTAAGCGCGTACTCGATCCTAAATCCGAGCTCTACATTCATCAAAAAGATCTCCGTAAGCGCTTCAATCTTACGGAAAAATCCAAATGGACCGATTATCGACATAGCGACCACTACCAAAACTTTCTCGACCCATTCTACTATCTGCTTAAAAGTTGGGAGCCGCCCAGATTTTTTGCCTACCTTAGCCTTAAACTTACTGTATCTGACCCTAAAATCGGACATACTTACACAGCCAATATCGAGGCTCATTTAGCCGATACTTATCGCTGCATGCCAGTCAACGACAGTATCAAAGCTCATCGGAAGGCTAAGATTAAAATCATGCGGATCAATTCCTTCACTAGCCAAGATAACAAAATCTATTTCAGCGTCCAAGCGCAATATGTTTCCGATGAAATCGAGCAACAACCAACAAATTTTCCTAGTTTTCACGGGGATCTCACCGTTGCTACCTATGACAACAAAGGGTCAAGCAGTATTTGTAAGCTTTATTGGCCTAAGAGCACTGACCAAATTAGTTTCATCTACTGTCCCAAGTATCGGCGCAAGCCTTGTGTTATCAATGCTGTCTGGAATCTAGGTGATCTACACAGAAAGCTGCAATACAGTCTTCCAGAAGAACATTTCGGCAATTTTATTAACTGCAAGAATCCCAACTTCCAAATTGCCTACGAATCTCGACAAGGCGCATCTTATAATGACTTAATTCAACTATTTAATTATAAGGCAGCGCCTCAACGTCTAGAACTTCAATATATGTTTGCCAAACATTATTACTGTCGTTCAGGCAAATATTACAAACAGGGTGATTCCCGTGTAGCACTTCGAGTCCGCATTTTGCGACTACTTTGCCCTGACGACAAAAGTGAGATTGCTGCCATCGGGCGCATCTGCCAATCAGACATTTTTCAGCAAAAGACCGAAACTCTGTCCAGTGCCAACACCACGCTCCCAGAGCTCGATACGCGTTTTGACCTTGAAAACGAAGCTCATCTCTTTGCTCCAGGCGGGCTAATTACGATTATTCACTATGGCAAAAATCGCGCATCGCACCCAGCTTGCATTGCACATATCATAGGCCCAAAGACCGATGCAATCGGCGCCTTCCCTGTCATCCCCGTATAAAACCATGGTCATTATACCTAGGTATAATGACCAGACTTAAAGTCTGGTCATCTACGTGCTCTGACGTTCACCTCCTCCCAAAATCCCGCTCCCTCTCGGAACGGGATTTTTCTTTCGAGCCACCCAGTAATCCTAACTCAACGTCTCACTTCGCCGCCCAATAGCTCACTTCATCAAACAACGGCAACTGTTGACCCCGCCAATCCGCTAGCGCCTCGCCACTATTACTCAGCACTACAATCGTTGGATATTCTACTACATCATAAGTCCGACAAAACTGCTCGCCCTCCGCCGTATCTGGCTCTAAACTCTCCACTTCACGCCCCGTCCGTCGCTCAAATTCATTAATCCATTCCTCCAGCGCTCGACCATAATCACTCTCGCGCCGCCATACGCAAACCACCCGCATTTAGTTTTCCCTCCTTTCTCGCAAAATCCGCTCAAAATCTCCTAATGTCTCAAAACGCAAAAACACACTTGCAAATCTCACATAAGCTACCTCGTTAATCTCCGCCAAGACGTCCAATACTGCGTCGCCTACTTCCTGCGAAGTGACCTGCTCTCGTCCGTCCTGCCGCAAAATACGCTCCACCTCATTTACCACTTCTTCAACTTCTAATTCCGAGCCCAAGAACTTCCCCACACTTCGCTTCACCGAAATCGTCAACTTATCCCGATCGAACACTTCACGATTTCCGCTTCGCTTACTCACAATCATCTGTGGCAACTCAATTCTCTCGTAAGTCGTGAAGCGCCGACCGTCTTTACCTAAACGGCGCCGCCGAATCGAAGTCCCATCCTCAGTCTCTCGGCTCTCGAGAACCTTACTATCGCCAATCCTCGGAGCCAAACTCATGCCTCTACTCCCGACCCTTACCACGCAGGCGCTCGCGCAAAGAAGGTGGAACATCTAAATCATCCTCAGATTCCGGACGAATCGAATCCCACATATTCGCCCGATTCCCCGCCGTAAAATCATCACCAGCTGTATTCATCGTAGTATTATTATTGTCGTTTGACACCGCACCGCTATTCACCCCCGCACTCGCCGTATCGTTAACACTACTCATCCCGCCGTATCCGCCGTACATTGAACTGCCATAATTTCCAGTATCCCCAGTATTATCCACCACTGGCTCCACTGGGATTGCTGGCACCGGAGTCGGCTCACTCATATACGAACTCACCGGCTGATTCAAATCCAATTTCCGATAATACTCCGAATCAAAACCCGTTGCCACTACCGTCACCACAATCTCATCATCAAGTTCTGGCCGAATCGAAGCCCCAAAGATAATGTTCGCATCTGGCGCCACCGCACCAGTAATCACTTCCGCTGCCTCCTGAATCTCGCTCATTGCCATACCATAACCGCCTGCAATCGAGAAGAGTACTCCCCTCGCTCCATCAATCTTCACTTCAATAAGCGGCGATTCAATCGCTTGCTGCGCCGCCAATACTGCTCGATTCTCGCCACTCGCCCGACCAATCCCCATCAAGGCCGAACCAGCATTCTTCATTACCGCCTTCACATCCGCAAAGTCCAGATTAATCAAAGCATGCTCCGTAATCAACTCGGAAATCCCCTGAACTCCTTGTCGCAACACATCATCTGCAATTTTAAAAGTCTCCAGTAGCGGCGTTCGCGGATCAATCGTCTGTAAAAGCCGATCATTCGGAATCGTAATCAAAGCATCCACCTGACGAGATAAGTTATCAATCGCCCGCTCTGCATTCTCACGACGCTTCGCCCCCTCAAAAGTAAATGGTTTCGTCGCCACCCCGACCGTCAAAATATCACGGTTACGAGCTTCCTCTGCCACAATCGGCCCAGCCCCGGAACCCGTACCACCTCCAGCCCCGAGCGTAATAAATACCATATCCGACCCCTCCATCGACCTACCAATCGCCTCACGCGCATCTTCCGCAGCATCACGCCCTTTTTCCGGATCGCCTCCAGCCCCTAGGCCATGCCCAATCGGTACCTTAACGTCTGCCGAAGAATGGTGCAACGCCTGCGCATCCGTATTAATTGCCACAAATTCCACCCCAGACAAGCCGACTTCTTTCATTCGCTCGATGGCCGAATTACCTGCGCCACCAACACCAACAACCTTAATACTTGCTGAACTCTCTACCTCTGCTGGCTTAATCTCTGGCATTACTTTTCCTCACTTTATCTCCTTCCATTATAGCATACCGCGCCTAAATCGCAATAAGAAAATCCCCCTCAGCATTTCGTGACTGGCTGCCACGCGCTCTAGGAGGATTTGGCCCAATACTACTCGATATTCATTTCGCGCAACGCACTGAATTCTTCGATAGAAAGCGTCAGGCACGCTACACGCACCGCCTCGGACTGCACACGCTGTACCAGGTCAGGCCAATCGTATAACGCCACCGCGATAGTATTGCTCTTCGCTGCATCCTCAACATGAAAATGCCACCGTTCAGAACGCTCGTCTAGAGAGACCTTAAAACCATCAAGTTCTGCCATGCGGTACAAGAATGTTGCCGGATAATTTGCAATCTCGTCATCATCGTGATATGGTATCGCGAAGCTGACAAGGTCAAAATCGTCCGCTACATGGTTGATTCGATACAGTCTGCCAGACGTATTACCGAGCAATATAGCATGACTACCGTCAACGATTCTATTGTACTCGACTTCCTGTCGTCCCTTATAGCCTGAGCGGTGGACATAATACGGGCCGAACCAAGAGTTTGACGCGCCAGAATAAAACTTTGCGTATAATTTGCCCAAAACTCTTTCCTCAACGTCTGGAAAAAGCTGGACAATCTCCGTTTGGTTCTTTGCATCCGCAAAAACTCCCTGCTCAACCATCCCCTGCAATTTCTTCTCAAAAACTTCCTTCTTCATTTTTTGCTCCTCCTTTTTTGGTTTTGAACACACACTCTTACTCACCACCTAAAGCATTTATAGGCAGCGTTCAGCCCACGAGCATCAAAAAATCTCATGAAATCAACGCCACCTACAAAATGTCGAACAAAAAACCAACTAAATCAGAGCCTATACAGGTATTTATCGAAATTTGAGTATATCTAGTAGTATCAGATTCCTAAAATACTTAAACTTTCGCCAGATTTTCATCTTATTCAAGCCTATACTTCCATTGTAGCACACTTTCGCCAAAAAGTCAATACCTTTTACAAGTTTTTGACTTATTTCCAATAATACAATCTCTATAAGTACCAAACCATGGACAAAAGAGAAAGGATGGAGGGAGAGGTTTTGGTGAGCACTACCAAGACGCCTCTTCTCTCTAGGTCCACAATCCTAAAATCAGAACTTCCCAAAAATCTTCTTTAACCACCCACCGCCGGCGTTCTTTTCTTTCTTCTTGCTCTTTTTCCGGATTACTTTCTGATTAACCCCTGGTCCCCCATCCGCCGAAAGCAACATTAGCCCCACCGCCGCCGCATACTCCGGTTTCTGCACAGCATCCGCCACTCCGCTTAATCCTACTGGCGCACCAATTTTCACCGACATCAGTAGTGTCTCCCTGACAAACTTATCAATCCCCCTCATCCGCGCACCCCCGCCAGTCAAGACCACCCCTTCTGGTAGTTTCTGCTCGTATTTCGCCTTGCGCAACTCCTTGCGTACGTGTTCCATAATTTCTTCCAGCCGCGCCCGTACCACATCATCAATCTGATAACGCTCAAAATGCAAATCCTTCCCACGCCAACGTATCACCACTGGATTCTCATTCGCCCCAAAATCCCCCGTCGCAAACCGCCGCTTCAATTCCTCCGCCACTTCCGTATCAACCGCCAACATCACCGCTAAATCATTCGTGATATTATTTGAACCGATCGGCACCACGCCAATATATTGCAAATCATTTTCTTCATACACCGCCACGCCCGTCGTCGCCGCACCAATATCAATCACTGCTACGCCATTCTCACGCTGTCGCTCCGTCAAAACCGCCCGCGCCGACGCTACCACGCTCGGCGTAATCCGCTCTGGCTTCAACGGCACTTTCATCCCCTCCACCACATTAATTAGATTCGTATAATTTGGCGACAGAGTCGAAACCACATTCGCCTGCATTTCCAGACGCGACCCAAACATCCCCAGAGGATCTTTAATTCCCCGCTGACCGTCCAATACATACTGCAACGGCACCACCTGCAAAATCTCCTGATTTGCCGGAATTCTCCCTTGCAATGCCACATTTTCTACTCTTGTCAAATCCGCACCCGTAATTTCATGCTCATTTGCCCCCACCGCAATCATCCCCTCTGTTCGAGTTGAAGTAATCTGAGCTCCATTAATCGAAAGCGTCGCGGAATTCACTTCATAGCCGCTCATTTGCTCCACCTCCGCCAAAGCTCGATCAATCGCCTGTGCCGGACCGGTCAAATTTGCCACCATCCCTTTGCGCATGCCAGAATTCGGCGCTTCACCATAACCGATCACGTTCAAAGCACCTTCACGATTCACGCTCGCCACCACAGCGCGTACACTCGACGTGCCAATATCCACCCCCACAGCATAGCGCGAAATTTCATCCATAAGCTTATTATAGCGTAATCCTTCATTTTTGCAACGAAAACAATCATCATTTATCACGCCCACAAAAAAGAGGCCAGACTCAAATTGTCCAACCTCAACTGTTCCTACAACTCTCCGCGCAGACTTTCACCAGAAATCAATTCACCAATTGTCATATCTGACGCTGTTTTACCAAATGTCACGCTCCAGCCTTCTGGCACAATTTTACCTGTTTCCAGCTGTTTTATGATCTCTTGCCTCTCGTTTTCTTCTCGACCTTTCCGATCGAATTCCCTTTTCAGACGTTCTCCATCCTTATCTAGAGGCACCGTCAACAGATACTTCGAAATATCTGTCCGTTTTATCAAAAAATATTTCCGCTCAGAACCCTTATACTTATCCGAAAAATCTGCCACCGCCATCTCGTCTGCAAACGACACCGGTAAAGCATCTGACGGAATAACGAATGATTTCTCACCGCACTTATGCAGAGCCTTCTGTAGACGCGGCCAAATTTTAACATCGCGCACTATCTGCTGATCTGGTGAATCCTCATGAATCTGCCAAACATGCAGAAAAGATGACGAATTATAGCATACTTTCTCGCCTAGCACAATCGCGTCACATAATAAGCAATAAACCTTGTTGCCACGAGCAGTTAAAAAAGGTTTTGCCACATCCGCCAAATGGTATTGCACCGTAATCAACATCCCTTTCCGTAATCTCTCTGCCCTCGTTACCATACTTTTTCACCTCACATTATTCTAAAGAGTTGTTAAGTTACCTCGAAGTCTGAAACATAACCACGCAGACATCCCTAGATATTCAGACTTCAAACCATATTATTCGCTGCAAACCTATGTTACTCCCAAAATATATCATATTTAATATAAAAAATCAACAAAAACAGTCATTATAGGTGAATACAAGGCGAAGACGAGGAATTTCCGTCAACAAACTTCTGGGGCGAGCTATCTTCGAGCTAGTTCGAGGCAAGTTCGAAGAGCGTAGGGGAGTTGGACTTATGGTCCTACTCCCGCGCACTGGAGAACTTAACGAAGAAATAGCCGAAGAGAACTCGCCCCTACGGTAGCGTCAAGACTTCCACTCCCTCTTCCGTCACCAACACCGTATGTTCCGAGTGGCAACCAATCGAACCATCTTTCATTCTCACCGTCCAATTGCTATCCTCGTCCACATAATTTGCCGGTTTACCTAGACAAGACATCGGCTCAATACAAATCGTATCCCCTACCTTTAGAGTATAACCATGCCCCCGCCGACCATAATTTGGTACATCTGGCTTCATGTGCATTTCCCGACCAATACCATGGCCTACATAATTCTCAATCACCCCCAGCTTCCCCTTTACGAGCACTTTTTCCACCGCATAACCAATATCACCAATTTTTGCCCCCGGCTTCACCTGATCGATCCCCGCCCACATCGCACGTTCTGTAGTCTGAATCATTTGTTTCACAGCTGGCGAACCTTTACCCCCCACCAACATCGTAAAAGCCGAATCCGTATAATACCCATCATAAAGAATATCTAGATCAAAACTCACTTTATCCCCCTCCTCCAAAACCTCATCCGTCGGCGCACCGTGCACCAATTCATCATTCACCGAAATACAAATCGCCCCCGGAAAATTCAATTCCGGGTCGTCATAAGCCACTTCCGCGCCCCGTTTAATAATTTCCGCTCGCACCCAAGCGTCCACCTCTCTACCAGTCATTCCCGGTTGCACATATTCCCTCAAATCCCGCAACAACCCTCCCAAAATCTTCCCCCCAGCCCGCATTGCTCGGATTTTTTGCTCTAATTCCGCCTCATTATTCATCTGTATAACTTTTTTATTCATTCTCTACCTCTGTTTTAGAATTTTTCACAACGTTGTAAATTTTACAACACCATCCCAACATTCCAACATCCCAGCAGAAACGTCGCACGCCTACCGCAAAATGTTGTAATTTTAACAACATTACCCTAAAATCTTACTTCCAAATTACTCTTAGACTTTGTCTACTTAATTATACCACGATTCCCAGATTTTTACGCATTACCCCTAACAAACGTTTTGTTACTTCTTCCACGCTACCCACTCCATCTATAGTCACGGTTTTTACCCCTTTTCGCCCTAAAATCTCACAAATCTGCGCCATATTATCTTCTACAATCTTAAATCGCCGCAAAATCACCTCTTTCGTGTCATCTGCCCGCTGCCGTAATTCAATTCGTTGCCAAAGTTCCTCCTTCGGCACCTCAATCTTGATAATTAACTCCATCTCACTCGCAATATTCGCCGCAATCCACTCCGCCTGCCGCGTATCTCGCGGAAAACCGTCCAAAATTGCATTCTTCCCTTCCTGTACGGCCTTCGCCATCGCTTGCGCCATCAACAAAATCGTCGTATCGTCATCCACCAGCTCACCCCTCTTTAGAATCTTGTCAAATTTCCCCGTATCTCTTAGCACCTGGCCGGCCGACAACCAAACTCGGTTCATTTTTTCCGCCAAAATCTTTCCCTGCGTACTTTTACCTGAACCCGCCAAACCCATCAAAATAATCATAACCATATTATATCATATCGCTGACTACTTAAAAACCGTTCAAAAACCTCAAAATTATTCGTTTTTTAATCCTCCACCGCGCTTCTCTAAAAACAGGGTTGTCTAATCTCTAAAAATTTGCTATAATGACACCAATATGGCTATCAAAGTTACAAGAAAAGACCAAAACGAGGCCAATGAGAACCTCATTCGTCGCTTTAACCGCAAGGTTTTGCAGAGCGGAATTATGCCTCTCAAAAAGTCGCAAATGCGCTTTTCTAAACCGATTTCTAAGCGCGAACGTCGCAACAAAGCAATTATCCGCGAAGCGCGCCGCGCCGAAAAAGCCGAACGCATGCGCCTCGGACTCAAATAAATTGGCACCGGCTCGTCCGGTGTTAATTTATTTTTAAACCTGATTGTTGCTCGGCTTTTGAGGCGCCTTCCTTAGGAAGGACGCCGAACTGTCGTAGGAGACAAGGAAAAAGAAAATTTATTTTCTTTTCCGAGACGACACCCGACAGAGAGAATGCGAAGCATTCGATAAAAGCCGAACACATGCGCCTCGGACTCAAATAAACTAAAATAACCGACCACCGGATACTCGATCCGGTGGTTTTGGATTCGCCGGCTATGCC
>CAYPTT010000023.1:0-15275 GCA_964413835.1 uncultured Candidatus Saccharibacteria bacterium | reverse complement strand
CTTCGCGGCTTTCTGGCGTGGTTTACGAATCAACTGATTGATAGTTGGCACGATAAAATTCCTAATTAACTTTTGTAATATTGCCTAGGGGTTTACAGCAATAGCCTCTAGGCACGAAACTCTAGTTTTATTATAGGGCAGATTGAGCAAAAATGCAAGATTTTTTCGTAAAAATGGAACTAAAATGACGATTTTGTCAAAAATCTATTGACTTTTTGAGTAAGGTGTGATATAATGAGAAGATAGGATAGCTTCAACTACAGCCAGATTAGCTATTTGCTTTGGTTTTACTGGTCTTATCTGCTTGATCTTTGCTATCTTTTTTGCTCGCCTTAATCTTGTTAGTTTTGCTCTTGCTGTCTTTTGAGCCCTTAGCGGCTTTTTTTGTATCTACCGGCTCGTTCATAATTGCATCACCGCCATTGGCTGCTACCAAGAAATCAATGGTTTTGTCAATCGTATAGCGATTTTTGATGTCTTGGCGGACTTCGGGCTTGGCGAGATTTTTCATGGCTTCTTTGGAATTCTTATAAACATCCTTCAGTTCGGCAATTTTAGCCTCAACCTCTGCATCGGAGGCAGTGATTCCCTGCTCACGGGCAAGAATTTGCAGCACGAGCGAGGCCTTCACGCGGTCAGCGGCGAGTTCGCGAGCTTGTTTTTCCCATTCTTCCGCGGTTTGACCAACGCGCTCAAGGTATTGTTCAAAACTCATACCGTGACTGGCAGCATTACGCACAATGTCTTCGCGGATAAATTGCAGCTGGTCGCCGATCAGAATCTCCGGAGCACTAACTTTAGACTTCTCAACTAATTCTTTCACCAAATCATCACGGTAACGTTCAACGGCAATGTGATGGTTTTGAGCTGCAAGATTTTGTTTAATATCGGCTTTAAGCGCATCGAGACTATCAAAATGAGCCTTCTTGGCAAGTTCGTCGCCAAGCTCAGGCTTTTTTACCTCATTGACCTGCTTGACAAGTACCTCAAAGACGGTAGGCTGACCGGCCAGAGATTTCTCGGGGTATTCCTTCGGGAAGGTGAGTTCAAGATCGAACTTATCGCCTGCTGCATGGCCAACGATTCCTTCTTCAAAACCTGGAATAAATTGGCCAGAACCGAGCAAAAGGTGATGATCATTGGCTGTGCCGCCGGGGAAAGCTTCGCCGTCTTTTTTGCCAACAAAATCAATAATTACTTCATCGCCAAGCGCGGCTGGCCTCTTGACGGCGATTTTTTCTGCATAGGCATTAACAATATTATCTAAAACATCTTGAATAGCAGCTGCGGTCGGCTCAGTTTGGTCCATTTTGGCTTTGAGCTTTTTGAAATCGCCGAGTTTAATGGCAGGGAGAATCTCGGCGGAGATTTGATACTCAGCGGTCTCGTCGGGAACGTATTTCATGATATTAACGTGCTCGATGGCGATTGGCTCGACTTTCTCAGCCTTGAAAGCGTCGCCCATGGTGGAACGAACGGCATGATCAAGTGCACGCTCAGAAATGGCATTAGGGTCAAGCTGCTTCTCGGCGATAGAACGCGGAGCTTTGCCTTGGCGAAAACCCTGGACCTTGAGATTTGCGGTAAGCTGAGTAACCGCAAAATCGCGGGCAATTTGCAAATCATTAGCATCAAGAGTAACATTAATCTCTACTTTAGTATCGGATATTTTCTTCATTGTAGTCTTCATGGGATTAATTATAGCACATTTTTGTACCAGATGAGACTTTTAGAGGATGCTTACTTGGAGACTGAGCAGCTAGATGGTTACATTAATTATTATTATTATTATTATTGACAAAACTTATGGCAAAGTAGGGCCAGGTAGAGGGTCTTGGCGCAGGTTTTGCAAAAAAGCTTTGCGATCAGTAGTGATTTTAACGTCGGGATTCAAAATATGATAGGGGTCGAAGGCGTTTTTGAGCTCGGCGTAGACCGTACGCTCGCCGATCGACAGTGGCGAGGCAACCGCGGCTTTTACCCGACCTTCGGGTCCATTACCAGTAATCGACCCTTGGCAAGTGGCAATCAGCTGAGCGTATTTGCGCAAAAAGACTAGCAGACGTTTGCGTTCTTCGGGTACCCGCAGGTTAAATTCCGGGCGCACATGATAATTAGCTGTGGCAAAAGAGCCAAAAAATGGCAGCGAAATTTTAAGTTCTTTTTCTAAATCTTGCAATCCACGTACAAAATCACTGAATTTATCATTCGGAATATAAATATCGTCAAGGATTGGTTCGCGCTCGGCTAAAACGTTGTCATTTAAGAAACTCAGCAGCGCATTATCTAGGGCATCAAAACCCATGCTGGTTTCGGCGGTTTCGACCACGGTGAAGACATCCTCCGGCAGCGAATCCAGACATTGGCGAATTTTGCGCGCAGTGCGATAGTGCCAACCGCCAAATTTAGCTACCACAAGCAGACCATGACCAATCTTGCGCCGGAAAAAATTCGGTTTATTACCTTGACGGGCGGCGTGTTCAATAATGCGCAAATCATAAACTTTCAGGCTGTAGGGCTCTAGATCGCGAGCAAAATCAAGGAATTTTTGGGCAGCTTTAAGGTCATGAAAGGACACGGCAAGCTGCTCGGTGGCTGGAGGTAGAGTTTCAAGACGTAGAATCACATCGGTAATAATCCCCAAGGTGCCCTGCGAACAAAATAGGAGCGGCAATAAATTGAAAGTACGATTCTGACGCACCCGCGTGATATTGGCGTAGCCCATGGCGTCGAACGGTTGCATGGAACGGTCAACAATAACATCGCCATATTTATCTAGTAGTCGATCAGCCTCACGATAAAGATCGCCTTCAGGTGTTTGAAGCTGTTTCTTAGCATCGAATGCACGCTGGCCATAAGGTGCAAACTGGACGATTTCACCGTTAGCAAGCACAACTTCGGTACGCTCCACAAAATGGAAAATCCCACCATAGTGATCCGAAGCGTCGTCGTTCGGGCAATTAGCAATTAACCCACCAATAGTAGCACGCGGGTCGTAATCAATCGGCAAATGCAGCCCAACTAGGCTAAGTGCTGCATTGAGACGTTCAAGCGTCACGCCAGGCTGCACACGCACTAGCCGACCGCGCAGATCTACTTCTTCAATATGATCAAGCTTCTCGGTAGAGATAATCAGACCTTTGCCCACGGCGGCACCGGTTTTGTCCAGACCAGTGCCACGCACGGTGATTGGCAATTCAAAGCCCTTGGTGGCTAATTGATGAGCAAAACCGACTAATTTGCGCACGTCGTCGGGAGACTCGGGAAAAGCAACGAGACGCGGCGTAATTTTGAGAATCGAACGATCCGTGGAGTATGCCTCTAGAATATTAGGGCGGTCAAAAACATTCCCCAAAACATGCTCATTCAAATACTGTGAAAGTTTACTCAAACCATCCCACCTAATTATTTTACTTACGTTTTATTATAGCAAGTTTTGGGCGGGCGCGGGAGGATTTTATGAGTTTTTACGCATTATTGTGTTGTAAAAATTACAACGTTTTGGAATATTGGAGGTTTTGATTAGTTAGTTGAGCATTATAGTGTTGTAAAATTTACAACAGTATAAGGATGGAAAATGATATTTTAGCTCTTTTAAAGGTGCTTAAGGTTGTAATTTTGAGAAAAATTTTGTTACACTGGCGGGAATATTAAAAATTGGGAGCAAAAATGCAACGATTTCGACAAAAACTTAGATTAATAGTTGTGGCGATAGTAGTAATGTTAACGTCAATTAGTGTAGCGATGCCGCAAGCTAAGGCTTATGCTTGCGATGACTTGAAAATTATTTTTGCACGCGGCTCGGGCGAGGAGCTACATGGACCAAGCGAGACAGCTTGGCGGGAGAATTTAACGCAATATTTGGATAAGTCAACTTTGACATATGAATTTTATGAACTCGGTTCGCAGCCCCAAAACGGTTTTGGCTACGATGCGGTGCCCGTATCTGGCTCGGCGGCTGGTATTATAAACGCGCTAGGCGCATTTGTGAGCGCGGGAGACTCTTTTGAATTTGGCAGAAGTATGATCGAAGGGTCAAGCTCGCTTAAAGCTTATATTCAGAGCACCAGCGCAAAATGCCCGCAGACTAAATACGTAATTGGCGGCTATTCGCAAGGAGCAATGCTCATTTCGCGTATCGTAGAAGATTTGCCAGCCGAAAAAATTGTTTACATTGCGACTTTTGGTGACCCGAAGATTTATCTGCCGGAAGGAAAGGGGCTGATCCCGGCGGCTTGCTACGGACAGAATTTATCCGAATATCGAGAGTATGTACCCGATTGTCATGCTTACGAGGGGCTGCTCGGTAGTAACCGACCGTATCAACCGAAAGCTTTAAGCGGCAAAATCGGGACTTGGTGCAACGACCGTGATTTTCTTTGCAGTTCAAAGTGGGATATTGGCGACCATTCGGAGTATATTGCCGACGGACACTATGGTGCAGCCGCTAAAGTAATCGCTAGAAAGTTGCGAAAAACTTTCCCTGGCAAGTTTGCTCATAGTCTAGAACCAGTGAAGCGTACGACGCATGATGTGGCAATTTTGATCGATTCTACTTACTCTATGGACCCTATGATTGAGCGTTATAAGGATGAGGCACGCAAACTGGCTAAACAGACTTTGGCGGGCGGCGGCAGAGTTGCGTTGTATGAATATCGCGACCTAGACGACCCATTCGAAACGATGCAGCTTTGTGATTTTGGTTGTACTTTGGCGGATTTTGAGCGAGAATTAAATGCGATTACAACTGGTGGCGGCGGAGACATCAGTGAGTCGGTTATGTCAGCTAGCCTAAAGATTATGAATGAGCTAAAATGGCAACATGGAGCCAACAAATCTGTTGTGGTGTTGACTGATTCGACTTATCGTAATCCAGACCGTGATGGGGCGACTCTGAATGAGGTCGTGCGGCGTAGCCTAGAAATTGACCCTGTGAATTTCTACGTAATTACCAACAAAGATATCAAGCCGATGTATCAGGAACTGGCAGAATTAACCAATGGCAAGGTGTTTGATATTGCGCGTGAGCTGGAGCTCTCGACGCCGACGATTTTAGGACGGCCAGTGGCCGTGTTAGCCTTGGAAGAATATGAAGGCTTGGTTGGGCAAGAATTTAGTTTTGACGCTTCTGCTAGCTACGCCGTGAACGGCCGAAACGACCTGCTGGGCGAAGCGATAGCCGACGAGACGGTAAAACTAAGCTACGACTGGGACTTGGATGGCGATGGGGTGTTTGAAGTTAGTAACGGCGGAGCGGTGGCGACGAAAATTTATTCGCAAGCGTTTAGTGGTTTCGTGCAGGTGAAAGTGAAGACGGAGACGGGCGCCGAGAGTACGATGTCGGCGAAGGTAAACGTACGGAACGAGGCGCCAGCACGCAGCCAAATTTTTGAGCTAGAGAGCCAAGCCTATTCGAGGTCGGCGGTGCAGCTCAATTTTACGACCGATGCGGCAAGAGTAATGGTGATTCTCAACGATGCAGTGCTAGGATATCTCGATTTGCAGAATAACCAGGGCGGAAAATTGAGTCAAAATCTAATACTAAATGACCTGACGGGCAGTAATGAGGTGACGCTGGTACCTTACGATGGTGCGGGGCGTCGTGGCGAGGCGAAGAGCCTAACGGTCTTCCCTACCCTACCAGGAGTGCCAAACACGGGTAGCAGGATTAGCCTAATGCCCGTAATGCTCCGTGCTCAGCTAAATTTAATGAAACCGTTCTAGTCAACAGGCGACTAGTGGAGCTATTTTTAGACGATTGCTGGCTGCGAGGAAATGCGATAGCTAGCGCGAGCTGAGATGCCAATGATCACCATATTCGCACCTATAAACACTGAGCTTTGGGGCGCCGTAGTCATGCTGAGCAACCAGCGCAGCGGCCTCTGCTTCGGCTCTGCTGGCATAACAAATTTTCTGTTGCTCTCCTACCCAACATTTTTGCGGAGCCTGTGCATTATAGCGAAATTGTTTGTTCATCGTGGTATATTATATATCTACCAAACGATTTCTGCCAGTCCGTGTTCAGAAAGAAATTCATTAGCCTTGCGAAAATGTCCATTACCAAAGAAGCCATAATGCGCAGATAGCGGCGAGGGGTGGGCTGACTCTAGTACCAGATGCTTGCTAGTATCGATGAGTTCCTTTTTGCTGCGAGCATCTCGCCCCCATAACAAAAATACCAAATGCTCGCACTGTTCATTTAAATAACGCACTGTAGCTTCAGTAAAAATTTCCCAGCCTTTGCCGCGGTGCGAGCCGGCTTTGTGTGCCTCGACGGTTAGGACATTATTAAGCATCAATACGCCTTGGTCCTGCCAAGACTTGAGATTCCCAGTTGTATTCTGGTGTTTACCATACTCGGCGTCGATTTCTTTGTAGATGTTAACGAGTGAAGGTGGAATCGGCTGGCTGCTCGGCACTGAAAAGGCTAAACCGTGCGCAGCTCCCGGCGTATGATAAGGATCTTGCCCTAAAATGACCACTTTGACTTGATGTAAATCTGTAGTAAAAGCGCGGAAGACTTGGCCTTTAGCTGGAAAGACGGTCTGGGTCTCGTAAGCCTGATGGAGGAACTTGCTGAGCTCGCAAAAATATTCTTTTTGAAATTCAGCATCGAGAAATTCTTTCCAGCTATCGTGCATTTTCGTCTCGTCCTTTACTATTATTTTTCAGCGGATTATAAGATGCTTGTATTATTTGTTGGTAATCTTCTTAGCGTTGGCCTTTTTGGCTTTGCTGTCTGCGGACTGACCAGCCTCGGTGTCTCTATGCTCCGCGGTAGCCTGGTCGCGTTTGCCGCGAATTTGCGAGACGATGAGGCCAAGCCCGAGGAGAAGAGCTAATAGCCCCGTCAGCGTGCCGACGTATGGTACAAGCGCAAGAGCGCCAAGAATCGCAACACCAACGAGTGCTTCGAGATAAGCATTACCTTTACCTTTGCAGAGTTTTTCAATCAGTAAATGACCAAGCCAAAGACCGGCAAAGCCTTGTGATAGATAGACAGCAATAATATATAGACCAAGTAGAATTAGACCTAGCGGCGCTCCGATAACCGTGCAAATTAGCAAGATCGCCATAATTGGCGCCAGCAGTAATACCCAGGCCCCGATGGCAAAATTCGTGACAGCGCCTTTGGCGTCACTGGCATTAGCGATATGAGTATGGAGTCTTGGCGCCAGGAAGATAATTACAGCCATAGCAATGAAGAGTCCGGCGACGCTGAGGAGTTTTTCAAGTAATAAATCCAGGGCGGTGATTTCAGTTTCGACAATATGATAGACTTCACGGCTGTGATAGGTGGCTTTCTCCAGACCAACTACGGAGGCTGTATCATTATAAGTTAGGGCGCCAGCGATTTGTACGTCATTTTCAAAAACAATCTTCTCGGCATCAATATTAACATTACCAGCAATCTTGTTGCCCTTAAACCTCACTGTGGCCGCTGTAACAGCTAAGTCGCCTTGCAAATCGTTATTGATAATAAACTCATTGCCAGCGCCAAAGACATCACCACCAATCTCGGCAGTTTTGGTTAGGGTGATCATATTGCCAGCGACGAAGAGGTCCTTCTCGATGGTACCGGAAACTTCGACTAGGTTGCCAGCCAGAAAACCATACTCGGAAACACTGGCAATGCCAAGCGTATTACCAGCTGAGAAAAGTAATCCTGGGATAGTTTCTGAAGCATTCAAATCATTGGCTAATAACAAACGATTATTTCCCATTCGCAGGTTAATGGTCTGATCGTCCGCTAGGCCGCCAGATTGGAGGTCAAAAGTGGGCTCGGGGATTGCCAAATTCGTATCACCAGAAGGTTCTTGATTGGTTGACTCAACACCGCGCGTGATTTCGCCACCAGTCTCTGCAACAACTGGCACCGCCAAAGTGCTAACTATGCCTGCAGTGAGGGCGATTGTCGCTAGGCTAACGCCTAACCATCTAAAAATTTTGTTCATAAATAACTCCTTTTATTTAATATTCTTATCATATTCAACGTCGGTAATTTCATACTTGCGCTTCTCGGCGACATACTGAAGTACTTTCGTAGCAATCCAGCCAATCAGGGCAAGAATGAAAAAGTAGATGAAACCAAAACTAGTGAAACTCGGCTCGGATTCGGTAAATAAATCGAGAATAGCGGCGCCGGCGGACATGGAAGTAACGATAGTGAGGCTATTGATGCTGCTAGATGTGATATCCTGCTTAATCCCATCAAACAGTTTTTGCGCAGAGACGACGTAGTTCTTCGTCATATCCCAGAGGTCTTTAATGTATTCCAAGGTATCCCGCAAAGTTTCGTAACGATAACCAGAAATTGCTAAGAATTCGACTAAATCTTCGTCACTTTTGGCAATGCGTTCGCGAGTAGGCAGGTAAGTCGACATTTGGCGAATGCGCCCATCGATCAAGGTGACAGTCTTGGCGTAACTTTCTAGCTTGGTAGAGAACATAATTACATCACTGCCTTTGACTTTGGCGCGGTCCTTTACATTATCGATCTTCTCCCAGATGATACGGTGCAGATTAAGATAACGATGTAATTGACCCTTGAACTCGCGAATGAAGACCTGTTCTTCAATGTAGCGTTCAATATTACCCATGGATTTTTTCTTGTTGTTGACAAAATAATATTTGTCACCGCGTACAACAGTATAATCCTTATTATCGAACTCGAAATATTTCTGGCGTTCGGTCTTAGCGAGCAACTCACTGATTTCGTCGCGCGAAGCATTATCACAAACCACGAAGTATGGATAGATGTTTTCGATGTGGGCGAGTTCTTTTGGTACAGGTGCGCCAAGGCTAAACAAATAATTAATCGCCGCAGAGAGTTTGCCTTCGTAATAATCTTTAAGCTTTTCTACATCCGTAAACAAGGTCTCTTCGCTGACCTGATTGCTACTAACGATAATCAGGCCATCTTCGAAAATTTTCACTTTAAGATGCTCGCTCGTAACGAAAGAAACGTATTCTTCACCTTGTACGCCATAGTCTACACTACCAATATCGAGATTTTTGTGCAATTCGGCTAACTTTTTCTTGCTTAGCTTGAGCTGAGATTCGCCATTGCGAATAAAATCGTACACTTCCGACAACTGCAACATGGTGCGTTGAAACCAGCCACCGATGTATACACTTTGAATTTTCATAATATGATATTACCTCCCTTTTGTTAGCTTTTGAGTTATTTTACTGGCCGTGAAAAGAATTTGGCATCGACCACTTCAAAACCGTATTTTTTGTACATGGCGTGAGCGGCTTCGCGGAAGTTTTTAGACCAGAGCTCAACGACTTTGACATTATTATCCCGACAAATTCGAAAGACTTCATCTAGCAGCTTCGTGCCAAGATGGTGACGGCGAGCGCTAGGCTTAACACAGACGTGATTCAGAATAGCGAAAGTATTCATATCTTCATAAATGGTAGGGATGATGGTAATTTTAGTATGAGCAACTAATTCACCATCAAGGTAACCATTAACATAAATTTGATTAGGGTCATTTGCCGTTGCCGCCCAGACTTGCTCAGCATATTCGACTGGGGTGTGTTCATCGAAACACTCGTTAGTTAGGGCAATAATATCTGCGACGTCGTCCGCAGTTGCTTGCCGAAAAGTTACCTCCACTTTTTCTCCTATCTTATTTTAAATAATTACCATTAGCATCGAAAGTAATGTTTTCGTCTCTACTATAGCCTGAACCATAGGCTTTGACTACCGAGATTACCCAGTCAATGAAGACCCAGAGACTACCGGCCAGACCACCGATGATGGTGAACCAGCCAATCGTGTTGAGTGCTAGCTTCAAGACACCTAGACCAATCTGCCCGCGCAAGAAACGATCAATACCGAGGGCGCCAAAAAGAAAGTTCCCCACCCAAACAAAAATATGTTTGTTGACGGCGTGCTCACCTTTGTCTTCCTCTTTTTTGGTTTTGGCATCGTCACTTTTTGAAATCTCTGCCATATAACTCCCTATTTTACTCCGATTTACTTTAATTATACTATAATATACAGTATTTGCGGAAAAAATTGTGCTAATCGAGTATTTCGATGAGTTTTTGGCGAGCTTTAGCGCCACGCAAAATACTAATAGAAGTCTTTGGTACGCGAAAATGTTTGGCGAGGACTTTAATTAGAGCAGAGTTTGCCTCGCCGTCGACTGGCTTTTCACGCAAATAAACCGTTAGATTTGTGCCTTCAGTGATGACGAGCGGACCTTTCTTGGAATTAGGCTTCACTATGACTAAATACTGCATACTGAATTAGCTTTTGATAATCCAATCGATAATTTTGGCCTTGAGGAATTCATATTCGGCTTTTTCGTACTGCATGTTGGCAATGCAATACGACTGGTTAGAGAGATGGCTACAAAAGATACATTCATGCAAATTACTGGCATCTTGAATAAAGAAAGAATTACTAATTTTGGCCGAGCAAATTACGCTGTAAGCATTAGAGCAACTATTAGAATCATCCACGCGGAGGCAGTATTCGAGCCCGGTGCTACGTTGACAAGCGATAGAATATTTTGAATCATAAGTACCGTCACAAAAGATAATATGATCACAATTTCCGCAATTAGTTGAGCAATAAACATGCCGAGAATTATAAATCGGATCGCTGGCAGAAACATCCTCACTATCGTAAACTCGATCAGTGGTAGTATAATTCAGCTCGTTTTCCCAAATTTGCAGGAGCTCTTTGAGACTAGTAACTGGGCGTTTGGGTAGAAGCCAACCTTTACCGTCATGCCATTTGTCGGTATTGGCGTTGGTCATGTATTTCTTGGCGTTAGGTGCGGCCGAATAAGTAGTTTCGCCGGTCCAAGAATCTTGTACTTTAGTAGGAAGCTGAATATCAAAAGCATATTTTTGGCGCAGCTCAGCCAAAGTATGTGGATTATCACGCCGAAAAATCGCCTGGAAGATTTCGTTGGCGGTAGCTAGCGTAGTAGATTCGGTCATATTAGGAATTCCTTATGATAACTTTTTGCGACTAGTACTATTTTCCTGCAAAACTTGATTTAAATCAACATCGTCAACTTCAAAACTAAAAGTCGGTGCGGCAGGAGCAACGTCATGCACTGCGGGTAATGGATTAACAATCACTTGTTCAGGCGGAGCATTGAGCTCATCCTCGGAAGCATAGTCAACCGTACGCGCCAAAAAGGTTGGTTGAAGTTTGCCGTCTTTGCTAATTCGAACTAAACATTCACGAGTTTTGAGATTGGTAAGAAACTTAACCTTGGCTTCAGGTTGATTGGTGCTGTCGGAAAGTTTAATGTCTAGATTATCAATAAGCAGCTGAGCATCGGTTTTAGAAGAGCGAAAAATATAATAATTTGTTGTATTGGCCAAAATTGATTCGCGTAAATTCGGGCTGATTTGGTGAAAATACTGACCAGCGAGGATAATTGAGACGCCATATTTGCGCAGTTCGGATAAAGCACGAGCCAAAATCGGACTTTCAATCACGGCGACTTCATCAATAATAATAATTAGCCTTTTGGCGAAAGTTTGTTGCTGAGCGAGGAGAAAAAGTTGCCCAGCCAGTAGGCCGGCAATAGTGCGTGTAATCTTTTCGCCCAGGATGAGACGATTAAATGAAAAAATCGTAAGCTGATGAGCCTCCAAAATCATACTGAGATTCGCAAGTTGCCAGTCTTGTTGAAAAATTGGTACCATTTGCATCTCGTCGATAAAAGCCACAATTGGCGCAATCGCTTCATTATAAGAATTGGTCCTCAGTTCAGAAAAATCCGTCAGAAAAAACTGCATAACATGAACTGGCAAGAGTTCAGAAGCTTGCTGAAGTAGATCATGACGGTAAGTTGCATCGCATAATAATTTGCGCAAGTTATTGAAAGAAAACTGCGAGGCTTGCATTAGCAAAAATAAACTGTAGCGCAACACGCGCTCTAGACGACCATTATAGCCGTCATTGAAGAGAGTTTTGAACAAATCTAAAGTTAGCTCAACGTTAACATTAATAATGTCGGTTTGGTTTTGAAAAAGATCAATACTGGTCTCGGGCGTGAGAAAGTTAACCACTGTCCGCGAAGCGATGTGTCGACAATCGAGGTGGAGGTGATCATGCGGGTCGAGTACGACAATACGAGTATAATAATCGGGGGAATTTTGGCTGGGAGGTTGAGTGAATTCCGTCGCGGTATCTGGGCCCGAAGTTAGGGCAGAATTTTCGGTGGGATTTTGAATAATACGGTCAATAAGTAAAGCAAGAAACTTCGACTTACCAGCGCCACTACTACCAATGACCAATGAATGCTTAGCAAAATCATAGGTTTGAGTCAACAAATACAGTCTTGCACTGCTGTAAGGAAAAGTTGAGACTTGAAAAATAGCATGTTGTGGGCGAGGCTGCAAGAACGGAATGACTTTATGCGTGGGGAGATAACGCGGAACTTTTTTGCAAACGAAACTAGAGCTTTTCTTAAAATCGAGTGCCAGCAGCCCTGCAGGGTTTGGTAACAATAATTGAGTACGGGAGTTTTTATATACAGTGTGATAATATAATGTCGAAAGACAGCTCAAGCGTTTAAATAAACTGCAAAAGTTAAGCTCTAGACCAACAAAAGTGCGCCGATGAATAGAGAATTTCTGAATTAGATCGATGAGATTTTCCGACCATTGATTCGGATAGATCCCGCGTAGAGCAGTTTTCTGCGTAGTAAAAGTGGGTGTAGCTACAGGATCTATTTTTTGCAAAATGAAGCTGGTTTGACCAGGACATAGGGGTAGTTCGACCGGGGAAATGAGATAAAAATGTAAAGTAAAATCGCGCCGACTAACCAAAATACGCCATGAGCGTAAATCACCAATGAGGTTTTGCAAAGTCTGCAAAAATTGCTGCCAAATTTCGGCGGTAAGTTGCGGGGTTTTAGGAAAAATTTCATAATTATACATTTTATTAAGTCCTATTAAATTTAATGGAGGAATTTAGCAGACCTAGAGCTTCATGACAATGGTCGCTAGTTTTAGATAGTTGGGCAACAAAATCTTGTAGCGCGGAAATTTGGGTAGTTAATACCGAAATCGGATCGTCACGCAAAGTGTGGCTAAATATATTTGGTACAAGTTGCAATCCGGTATTTAGCACATCATGAAAATCTCGGGCCGTGCGTCGCAAATAGTATTCAGTTACTTGCCGAACTAGAAGTGATTCTGTGTCGCAGAAGTTGGCAGTGTAATTATTAATACCGTAGAGCGCCATAAAGGCTTTGGCCATTTTAAATAAAACCGGAGGAGGCGAAACATTATAGCTCACGAAAACATTAATCATTTCGACGAAAAAGTGTGTCACGGGCATTGAATGAAATTTTTGCGTAGTAGCTAGGACATCAGCAGTGAGGGCAGTGCGATCAAAATCAGCGGTTTTGCTATAGTTGAGCAGTAATTCAATTATTCCTTCGGCATCTGCACGATAAGCTTTGAGAAAAAGTTCGCGCACCATAGCAGATTCTGCAGTAGAAAGTTCAAAAATGAGCCCAAAATCAAGAAAGCCTAAATTCCCCTCGGGATCAAGATAGAGATTACCGGCGTGCGGATCACCATGAAAGACGACTGGTAAATCATGCAATAAAGCGTAGAAAGATAATTGCAAATAATCGTTAATGCTCTTGGCAATACGCTGATGATTGGTGATAGTGTGCTCAAGTTGATTGACTGTTGGTGCAGCGATGAATTCCATGACAATTATTTCGTCATTGCAAAACTCGGTGTAAAGTTTAGGAACCTTAAGATGCTTAGTATGTCTAATTTTGCCGTTAACGCTATCGATAAATGCCTGGTAGCGCAAAAGGTTGCGTTGCTCGGCTGCAAAATCAGTCTCCGATTCGATCCACTCCGCCCAAAGATCAAGGGCCTGATCGCTACCAAGTAAGTTGCGCAGCTTTGTAAAACGGCTAAACCGATGAATAAGCCGTCGCAACTGCCGAACATCATGTTGCACGCGGCGCGCAACATCTTTGCGGCGAACTTTAATTACTACTTCTTCACCGGACAGTAACGTAGCGCGATGAACTTGCGAAATAGAGGCAGAGCCAAGCGGTTGCGGATCAATGGAATGGAATTTTTGCGCTAATGGGCACTGATAGGCCTGCTCAATTTGACGGCGGATTTTACGAAAGGCAATAGGCGAGCAATGATCGCAAATTTCGGCCAGATGTTGGCGGTCGTTCTCGGTGAAAATTTGGCCGTAATTCTGCATGGCAAGAATTTGCGCCATTTTGACATAAACTACGCCCATATGCTCTGCAAACCAACAAACTACTTGCCCGGTATTTTGACGCAAAATAAATTTCTTCACTAACATCCGCAAGCCGTACCAATACAGTCGCATAATTCCTCCTTTGTCTAAGTTTAGCATATTTGGGAAGGGAGCTGCGAATTTTTAAGATTATTTGGCAAGACAACGGACAGATAGGCCATTGGCGCGATTACTGTAATGTCCTAGAGCCGTTGCCACGGCACTAATATTAAGAAAGTAAGCAAAATCGTTTCGATAAAATGCCGTTCTAGTGCGCCAACTCCCCTGCACGGTAAGCCCGCGCATAGTATTCCCATCGGTTGATCTGAGGTATATTCCGCCGTCTAGCGTAAAATACATTGGAGCTAATAGCGGATTTTGATTAGGACCATAGAGATTAGATATTGCGCTATTGTAAGGACCGTATTCCCCCGAGTTGGCATCTGGATAGCCGTAGGCGAGATATAGTTGATAAAAATTGTTTATCGGATGAGGTAGATTGCCAACTGTGGCATAACGTCCGCCTGTAGGTAATCGCCAGCCTTTTGGGCAGATACTACTAGTGGCGTTAGTTAATTTAGAAGGATCACCTTGCGATGTCTCAGGACTTATGATATTAGCTCCGGTTCCGGCTGCGGCGGCGTTAAATTGATAATAACTACCAATAAGATAATGCGCATCGTAGGTTTTGTGTTCAGCGTTTACCGTAATATATCCGTGGTAATCTCCCCAAGTTAGATCGTCTTGAATTTCAAAAGTTGGAGACCAGGAGTCATCAATTCTTTGTAGCCAGGTACATTCACCCACATTGTGTCCAGCGCTAAGGTTATCGCAAGAGCCAGAGTGATTTGGGGCAATTAAAACATAGCTACCAAGCCCCCAGGATCTGGTACCATTCTCATCTAGATTTTCTTCATTATTTGGGATAGTTGTGCTCCGCGTAGTTGGCACTGTCCAATTCGCCGATACATCACTATCACTTGGTGTAAGGACTTTACCTTTCACTAAA
>CAYPTT010000022.1:0-15844 GCA_964413835.1 uncultured Candidatus Saccharibacteria bacterium | reverse complement strand
AATAAGCCTAAGCTAACGAGACAAGCATAAATTGGCCAATAAGGGACCCCCCCCCAGGAACATAAAATGCTGAGTCACAGCATTTTGCTTGGTGGCGGTTTTTATTAGTTTACTGAACATTGGTTTTATTATACCATAAGCTAAATACTAGCAGAAGTCTTGACATTCTGAGAGAGATGTGGTACAGTGCTATCAATGAGTCAATTTTTGAGCCGGTTGACAGATTTAGCGAGGCGCAAAATAGGTGGAATTGAAGTTTCAATTTGATCAATTTTAGTAGTCCAAGAGAGTGGATTAGCAAGGAGGAAACGGGCGAGCTTGATTTCGCGAGATTTTATATCGCCAGACGGGTTAAGTTTGAGAGCAAATTCGGAATTATCCCAATAATAGGCTAATTCTGACGATAATTTCTCACCATTTATATCATATATGAGATTAACTTCTTCACCAGAAATTTTAGCAAAATTGAGCCAAAACCAAGTCTCTACTAGCTCTATAGCGAGTTTGGCATGCAGGCCAGCCAAGGCCTGATTTAATAAAGAAAAAAACTCAGGACTGCTGACTTGATCGGCGGCAAGATTAATTTTTTTCAGAAAAACGCCGGCCAACTCTAGACGATTGAGATCGGTGAGGATTTGACTATAAAATTTAAGCATTTTGGCGCTGGTGAGGACGCCAAGGCTAGCGCGCCCTTGATGAATCACGACGTCTGCCACCGAGAACGGCTCCACGGCGCCGGCGAGTTTGGATTTTTCTTTGCGCACACCGCGTGCGAGAGCAGAGACTTTGCCTTCCGGCGTCAGCAAATTAAGAATGCGATCCGACTCGCCATAATTAGTGCGACGCAGCACGATGGCTTTAGTGCGCAGGCCATTAGACATAACGCCTCACGGCGGTGGCTAGGCTAGCAGGAGTGAGAGTTTCTTTTGACAGAATTTCGCGCACGCCGTAATGCTTAAGATTGTTTGCGCGCAACTCTAGAGACGTCACCAAAATCACTGGAATAGTAGCCGTATCAGAATAAGACATCAGCTCATTGAGAAAAGTGAAGCCATCGGGGCCGTTCAGCATGACATCAAGCAGAATTAGATCCGGCAAACTTTGATTAAGGTTTGCCACAGCGCTAATTGCATCGGAAAAAATCTGGACGCGAGGCGCTGGCGTGCGAGCCCCACGGCAACCGAGCGCCAAACACTTTGCCATAATTGGATCATCTTCCAGCAGATAAATCGTGGGAACCGAGACAGTCATGAGAGACAACTCCAGATGGTAGTCTGATAAGAAACTGGTAAGTCTACGAAAAAGCTGGTGCCGTCGCGGTGACGAATGGCGCGCACCGTACTATTCATATAGCGAGCGAACTCGCTGGCGATGTAAAGTCCAAGACCGGTGCTGTCTGAGCGCATTGCCACGGACGTGGGCGCCGAGAGCGAGCCAGATTGCAGTGCGCGCCAGATTTTTGCCGGCAAAGCTGGGCCGTAATCACGCACTTTGATGCGAATACGATCCCGGTGGTCTTGTACGGTAAGTTGGCTCGGAGCTTCGCCATCAGAATAATGCAAAGCATTAGTACAAAAGTTATAAATTATACTATATAATAAATCACGATTTGCCAATGCTAACTTAGATTTATTAGCGTAATGCAAAGCTAACTCGCGCCGCTCGAAGCGATATAGCTGCGAGATTTCACGCCAAACTTCGTCACATACGCCACGCACACTCACCGGCTCCATTGCAAACAAGCCATCTTCAAGACGGGCAATTTTAGTCAGATCATTTACTTGGCGCAGGGCGCGTTCCGAAACATTAACCAACTGAGTTTTAAGTTGTCGGGTAGTAACAGGGTCATCATTGGTCAAATCCAATGCTAGCGCTAATTGGCGCATCAGGCAGAGCGGAGCCTTGAGCTCATGCGCCGCCACAAAAATAGCATTGATACTGTTTACCTCCACAGCCATGTTTTTATTATAGCGCAAAAATTTCAAAGCTGGGCGGATATGGGAAGCAATCGAAGGAAAAGATATCAAAAAAATGGATTAAGAATGGTTATTAAAAATGAACATTTAAAATTAGCTACTAGTACAAGAAAAATGAGCGCCCCTAGGCGCTCAAATTCCCTCCTTTCTTTTTGACGATCAACCCCCCGATACTCAACCCGAGAACTCAACGCCTATTCCAACTAATCTGAATTCATATCTGAATAGAGGTCCACCGAAAAACTGGCTTCTGGCATCCAGTCCACGACCGATTTTTGCGATATTTGATTCCCATTGTCAGCAGTCGGTTCTGGAGGTTCTGGATTTTCTGCTTCAGTTGCTAGACCGCCAGGTCTAGAGGGTTGCTCGTCGGCGGGTTTATTGATGTCATCGTTCATCCTCTCCGATGGCGGTGGAGCAACCATAAGGATCGCCGAGCGAAGTTCGCTAACGGTGCGAACATTCTCCAGCTCTATGGCAGCGCCCTCTGTATCGTAATACGGCATTGCCGACGAGACAAGCTTACCAGAATCATCGCCCGCAATCCGATATGATACAACTCCGCCAACTGAAGATATGCCATCTTCTTGGTCGATTGCCACCTCGGTAGGTTCCTGAGAGGAATACAGTGAAAAACCGAAACCGGTGTTACTTCCGGTTTCATACATTCCCGCCCAGTGTGTCTCGACACCCTCACTCCAACTATAGCCAGTAACGCCAGCACTATGCAACAGATTAATGTCATCAGCCTTGGCGTAAACCTCTATTTCTCCCACGGAATATCGCTCATGTTCACAGTCATGGGCAATAATCTGGACGAGTCCGACCTCGCCCTGCGGAATGAAAGTAGGATATTTCACTCTAATTATGCCACGAAAATCCTCATCATTTGCCAAGGCCTCACGATAGTCAAACATGATATAGTATTCGACGTCAGGATCGAATACCACCCGCGAACCGTTCACGCTAACGGCGTTCTGAGAGCCACTGGTGCAAATCTTCATTTCTGGATAGTTCAGAAACTCACCATAATAGGACTGCTCCGCTAAATCCTTGAAAGAGCCGTCCAAGTCTCTGATCGCTTTTGAAACTCCCTCTAAGCTAGGCAGAGGCGTGCTCGTCATCTTATTAATCCGAGCATCGGAGCTCACGGAGCGCTCTTCTAACACGAGCTGCTGAACCCGTTCCAGGCTCATGTCCTGCGCAGCAGACCGAGATTGTTCAGCCGCAGCGTGTTTGGTCGCCGTCTGTTCAAGGCGCGAAGTAATAAATGCACCCGTAATGGCAAAGGCCATTACGGTAAGAGCAATACCGCAGCCTAGGCGTTTCGCAAAGCGACGAAGCCAAAAGGAAAACTCACCTTCATCGATACGTTCGCCGGTGACCTCATTAACCCAAACGTCGCCGTAGTTCTGGGCGGTTTCGTTATTCATTTCTTCGTTGTTCATTTCTTCTCTTCTCATTCTTTTTCCCTCCTGTTGTGAGAATTTGACGAACTGGGCAGAAAATGGTTGAAATACGTAGGTTTAGGCAGATTTTGGCCTAAAATTCACGAATTTTTACCAAAATCTGACCAATCGTCAAAAATTTAATGTTCCGAAAGGGCTATCCTATGATTTTACTCATACAAAATCAGCCCCATACTTCCATTGTAGCACACAATTGCAAAAATGTCAATACCTTTTACGCTAAATAGGCAATTATTCAACAAAAGTAACAGTATCCAGCAATTTGTAAAATTCTTGAGAGAAGAGCTCAGCATCGGTCTGGATGAAGACGGTTTTGTCGCGCAATTTGAACATAGCAACAACGCCAACGAGGCCGCCAGTAGGCAATTCACCGGTGTAAACGTTAGCCAGAGTGCCGCCGACGTTGCGAGTTTCGAGCGTAAGTTTGCCATTGCGAATGTTGGATTCGTAGCGTTTTACCTCGCTATCAAAAGCACTATCTTTAATCGTGACGCGCAGAGCGTTAATCGTACTACTGCTAACGGGTTCAATCTCGCCAGGGTTGAAGTAAGCCTCGAAGTCACCGCCTTTGGTGGCATCTTTAGCGATGTAAACGCTCCAGGTTTTGGGATATTCAAAGGACAGACTACCGTAATCAATCGGACCGGAAAAATCTTTGTAGGGATATTTCTCACGCTCAAGAAATTCCTCTTCCATCTCGGTAGTGGTTTCTTGCTTAGCGAGGGCCACAGCGGCGTCGATTTGACCATCAACGTCAGTTTTGACAGAATCCCACTCTAGGAATTTCCAGATGAAAAGACCAATAAAAATTACTGTAGTGAGGCTCAAAACAATAATAGCGATGGTTTTGATCAGGGGTTTTAGGTCTTTCTTGGGCTGCACGGGAGTGGCTTTAGACATGAGCGGCGTCTGACCGGGAGCGACCGGCGCAGCGCCAGGCGCGGGCGGGATGAAAGAATTGGCCGTCGGACGGTTTGATTCGACCATGCTAGGAGAAGGGTTAGATTGTGGTTGCATAATATTATTATATGCTAAAACCTCCATGCTTGTAAAGACTGCATTCTAGGATTTACTAAAATCTTGGCTAAGAACTTTGACTTGATTTTCGAGTTGATCGAGGTTCTGGTCGATGCTTTGGGCGATTTGGATAGCAGATTGGTATTTATCGACCGCCTGTGCGAGCGAGAAATCATCGCTATAAAACCATTCAATCGCGGCGTCAAGTTGCGAGATTTGTTGGTCGATGGTGAGAGGAGTGGAGCTAGGGGCGCCGGCGGCAGCCGGCGCGGCAGGCGCGGGGCTGGAAGCTCCGCGCAGCGTCTTTGACGCCCGCCCAGCGCTCGCGGAACTAAGGTGGGATTTTGCTTGATTAGTGGCGATTTTGGACATGTTTGACCTCCGTAGTGATGATATTTTTTAGGGTAGTAATCGTTAGCGATGAGCCCGGGGAAATTTTGCCGTCCAAAATCGCGTAACCGCGGCGCAGGGCGGATTCGGGGCTGAGCGAGTCCAGTAGTTTCGTAGTTTCTTGCAGCCGGCGGCGCTCAGCCCCGGCATGTTGCAGAATGGTGCGCCCGACCGCTTCGACCTTAGCATGATTATCGGCGCGGGCGGTGCTGAAGCGCGTGCGGAGGACTTGGCCGAGACGCCCGAGGTCAGAGCGGAGCTTCGCCCGGACGACCTGCCGGTCGGGAGTAAGAAGCTCCGCGACATTTGAGGGCGTCGAGGCCCGGACGTCGGCGGCGAGATCAACTAAAGATTCATCCACTTCGTGGCCAATCCCCGTGATTACCGGAATGCGGCTGGCGGCGACTGCGCGGACGAGTTCTTCATCGTTAAAAACAGCTAAATCGTCCGCGCTGCCGCCGCCACGAATGATTGCGACTATATCAACTTGGTTTTCGCCAGCTGCTTGAGCATTAAAAAACTGCAGCGCACGAATAATTTGCTCCGCCGCGCTCAGTCCCTGAACTTGCGTATGCGCCGTAACGACCTGCAAACCACCCCAACGCGCGTTGAGAATTTTGAGAAAATCAGCATAGCCAGCAGCCTGAGTAGAAGAAATTACTCCGATGCGACGAATGGGCCGCGGTAATGAGCGTTTACGCTCAGGAGCAAACAAACCTTCTTTGCTCAGTTTCTGTTTTAACAATTCGAAACTCTTTTTAATGTTTCCCTCACCAAGGGGGAGAATACGTTCTACAGTGAGTGAGAATTTGCCCCAGGCCGTAAGTTTTGGCGTAGCTCGAATCTGCACTTTCATACCATCGGCAATCGGCGTCGTCAATTGATAGAGCGACATAAAACAGTTAACGCTACAATCGCCTTCCTTAAGATCAAAAAATACCCATTTGCCCTGATTGACCTTAAAACTTGCCACTTCCCCCTCAACAATGACACTAGGAAAAGAATATTCCAGGATTTGATTACAAATCGCAACGAATTCAGTAACAGTGAATTTTGGAACCGACGACATATTTATTATTATATACGAATTTTTGACGGCTACTCAATTTTAGAGGTCTTCGCGATTGTGAATGGCGGATTTTTCTTGGCGACCAATCTTGGAAATTGAATGTTGATAGAAGCCGTAACCACTAATAATCGTGCTAAGCAAAACTATGACGCGTGTAATTAAAACCACTGGCGTAGCCACCTCAAACGGCACTCCTAGCGTTACCATGATGCCGCCCATACCGAGTTCATATAGACCATACGGCACAATTGCACCCATGACCGAACCAATCGCTTCGCCAATCATGATTTGCGGCAGAATGTCTGGCCGACCCAAACTAGCAGCCACAATCCAGTAAGTTGCGACTTCCAGAAAGCTATATAAGATTCCCCAAGCAATCGGACGGAGCAGAAGTTTTTTGTGCTGACGGGCGGTGGTGAGATTCTCGTGAGCATCGTCCAGATATTTATCAACCGTGGCGCGCTCTAGGACAACGGCCTTGTGCCCAAAAGTAACTTTACTCACCAGCCAGTTGACGAAATTCGTGGCGGTTCTGCCAAACCAAGCCATACGCTGTTTGCTGCTAGCGATTGCAATGAGAATCACAATCGCCAAAATAATTCCTACACTAAGCAAAGCCGTCAGACCCACAATCCACATGCCGCCCGCGCTGATGCTACCGAAGAGGAGCAAGAAAATAATTGCAACGATTGTCTGTAATTGATTTGCGCAAATTGTAATAATATAGCGCAAAACATACATAAAACTGGACTGTCCGGCAGTAGCGCCAAAAGGTTTGAGCCGCCAAGTAATGTATCCCAGCCCACCTAGACCACCCGCTGGCACGGCATGATTAACAAAATTAAGCTCTAACGAAACACGCATCAAAGTCCAAGCCGAGACTTTCTTGGTGTCTTTTTTGGCTGCCATATAAGAGAAAAACATTTGCCCACAGCAAAAATACATAAAAAGTTGTTCGGGGATTAGCAGAAGTAGAATGATAATGTTTGTTTTGCTAATCTCTGCAAAAGCAGCTTTAATATCGTTAAAATTAGCCAAAATCACGTAAATGATCAAAACAAATGTCAAAATGGACAGAACTAGACGAAAAGAAAGGTGAAATTTAGCTTTCGCGGCGTGATTTTTGGTAGTTTTTTGAGCAGTTTGTGTCATAACTTTTTCATTATAGCATATTTCCAGTGCCACAAGTGACTGCATTGTCAGTTTTCGGTCACCGTGGACGAACGGCAAAATTTTTAGTATAATATGTAATAATTATGAAGAAGTTTGTGGCAGTACTAGGTCGTCAGCCTTTACTTTCGGTGGCGGAGCTGGAGAGTTTGTTTGGCGACCAGAGTGGGGTGCGCATTTTGACGCCAGAATTAGCGGAATTTGAGTTTGATGCCACAAAAGTGCAGGCAGCAAGCTTGGTCACGACAAACGAATTATCAGCTGAAAAAATCCCCAATATTCAGAGATTAGGTGGAACATTAAAACTAGCAATTGAAATTGCCGAGCCGATACGAGATTTCCTCCAGAAGCTGCCAATGGAAGGTAAAATCACTTTAGGGTTATCGGATTTTACGCGCAGTACGTCAGCCTACAGAGCACAGGGCGAAGCATTAAAATTAAAACGTTTCCTAAGTAAAGCTGGACATAATGTACGTGTAATACCAAATAAAACTGCAATTTTATCAAGTGCGACGAGTTTTCATAATCAATTATGGAAAGCGAATAAGCTAGAACTCTTAAAATTAGGCAATAAATATTATCGCGTAGTGGCAGTACAAAATATTGATAATTATGTCAGACGTGATCGGGCGCGTCCAGCTCGTGATGCCAAAGTTGGAATGTTACCGCCAAAGTTGGCACAGATTTTGATTAATTTGTGTGGTGATTTGCCGGCTGGGGCGCGGCTGCTGGATCCGTTCTGTGGGACGGGCGTGGTGCTACAGGAAGCAAGTTTGATGGATTACATACCATACGGCACGGACCTGAGCGAGCGGATGGTGGAGTATTCACAGCAAAATTTAACATGGCTAAGCAATGCGGGCGGGCAGGGACCCTTTGCAGAGGCGCGTCGCGTCAGCCCGCCGTCGCGGGTGCCGCGCGCTAATCCTCCTCGTGAGTCCGGACCCTCTGCGAAAAGTTCCTGCCTACCCGCAACAATCGACTATGCTGAATTTGAAGTAGGAGACGCGACAAGTTTTCAGTGGCAACCGCCAATTGATGCGGTGGCGTGCGAAGCTTTTCTAGGGCAACCAATGTCGCAACCTCCAGCCGAAATTAAACTCAAGCAAGAAAAACAGGAATGTCGGCGAATTATTACCGGATTTTTGCGGAATTTAGGAGAGCAGGCTCCGAGTGGAACCCCCGTGGTAATGGCCATACCAGCATGGCTGAGGCCAAACGGACAATACGAACGCTTAAATATTCTTGACGAAATTCAGAATCTGAGCTATAATGTAAAGAGTTTTAAGAATTTGGGGCAAAAAGATCTGCTTTACCGGCGCACGGGGCAGGTTGTGGCCCGGGAAATAATAGTTTTAAGGAAGAAATAATATGTCGCATGTCAAAGCTGGCGGTACCGCTAAAAACATCCACAACAATGCTGGGCAGAGGCTTGGCGTAAAACGATTTGGGGGTCAGAAGGTTCGCAACGGCGAAGTTTTGGTCCGTCAAACTGGCGCCACTAAAATTGCTGGTCCAGGTACGTATATGAGTCGTAATTTTACTATTCATGCTGCAAAAGACGGCGTGGTGACTTTCGTAAAGACCAAGAAAACGCATTTTTCTGGTCGCAGCGTGCCACGGGTGCGGGTTGAAGTGAGATAAAAAGTCAAGGTCGCCTAGATGTAGACGACCTTAATTTTTACTTTTGATTAGGCCTATCTTCCTATTTTATAACAGAATTCATAAAAAGTCAATAGATTTTGCCATTTTTTGAGGATTATATTGATTTTTAAGCTAAATTTTGTTGTAATTTTTACAACATTATTCTTCCCTGATGAACAAACTAGAGAGACGCCATATGCTATAATATAGACATGAGCAAAATTTTGATTATCGGAAATGTACTGAAGGATGTTTATCTGAAATTAGACGAGCGACGGAACCATCTGGAAAAAGATGATAAAAACATTAGCTGGATGGAACTGGGATTTAATGGAGAAGCGCATCCGTATTTTCATCGCACGAGCGTGTATGGTGGGGCAGCGGTCTCTTTATCAGTTTTGGGCCAGTTGGGAGTGGATGCGGGGATTATGGGCTCGCAGGCAGAGTTTCAGAATGGCGAGCTGTCCTTGCTAGATGCGCCGGCGGATTACCGATATATCCTTTGTAATCATGATGATATCACCTATTTTGTGCCCAGTACGCGAAAACCGACCGAGTGGATTGCGCCTTCTGCTACACAAGGTATACCAGAATGGATTTTTGTTGACCGGTCGACTACGGTGACGGCGCAGTTAGTGGATGAAATTGCTAATTTTATGAAGTTTGCGCAAGGAGCGAAATTAGCCGTGCATGCAGAAAAAAGCGTAACGCCAGCAGGGCGACGCTTAATGGAGATGGCGGATGTGCTCTTTTTAGAAGAGGAACCGGCAGTGCGTGGGCGAGACGAAATTGTTGATAAAGTTGAGACCGAGCAGCCAAAAATCGAACAAATAGTTTGCCATATCACGCCGCGCAGATTAGTGATGGGCGAGGCGGAAGAAAGTTGGAGCTTGGAGAGGACGGATACGCTGACGCATTTAACAATTTATTCAACTATTGCCGCTACGGTATTGGGGGTGATTTCGGCGGGTGGCTCGGTAAAAGATGCATTGCTTTGGGCAAGATTGAATGCCGAAACGGCGAATTTGAAAGGTTCAGCTACGGCCCTGAAGTTGCAAGAATTAGCCACCCGAGAAGCCGAGAAGCGTGCCAATATTCGTTTGATTACGCGTTCACTAATGACTTCGGGCAAAGGAATTTTGGCGGCAGACGAGTCTGATAAGACCTTAGCGAAGCGTTTTGCAGAGCATAAGATTAAGAATTCCCCAGAAATGCAACGAGATTATCGAACAATTTTGTTTACGACGAATGGCCTAAAAGAGGCGATTAGTGGAGTGATTCTATCTAGCTCGACGTTGGAAGGCAAAATGGCGGACGGGACTAGTTTCATAGATTTTTTGACTAGCCGAGGCATTATTCCAGGAGTTAAAGTCGATGAAGGACTGGCGACAATGCCAAAAGTAAGCGAAAATTACACCTTGGGCCTGGAAGGGCTGGCGGAACGACTGCGCGATTATTATAAGCGGGGGTTGCGCTTCGCAAAGTGGCGGTCAGTTTTTCAAATCGGTAAAGATCAACCAAGCTTTTTCGCAGTGGAGCGCAATGCGGAAGATTTGGCGACTTTTGCGAAGGAATGTCAACTGGCTGGCATGGTACCGATGATTGAACCCGAAGTATTGCGAGAGGGGGATTTTAGTATTGAACACGATATGGAAGTAACAGCGCGAGTATTAACAGCGGTTTTTCAAAAACTGACTGAGCGACGTGTAGAGCTTGATGGTGTAATTCTCAAATGCAATATGATTATGGCTGGCAAAGATGCTGAGATGCAATCGACGCCGAACGAAGTTGGGATGGCGACAGCAGCGATCCTGCGCCACGCCGTACCACAGAGCGTGGCGGGAGTATGCTTGCTCAGTGGGGGTCAGGAACCGAAAGAAGCTACACAAAATTTAACCGCCGTGGAACAAAATTCACCCTATCCGTGGCCAGTCACCTTTGCTTTTGCAAGAGCGTTCCAGGAGCCAGTGTTGAAAATTTGGCAAGGGAAAAATGAGAACGTCAAGGCAGCGCAAGCAGCGATGGCAAGGCATTTAGCCGCAAATGCCGATGCTTTACACTATGGGCGAGTCGAGAACTACGATAGCGTAGTTGGTAATGGTAACATTGGAGTACTAGAACTATAAGTAGAATGGCAAGATAGTGGATTTGGCGAAGGATTTGGTTTTTGACAAGGTAGATTTAAGTTTATAATAAATATCAATAACCACCGATGTTTCTTCGGTGGTTATTGACTTGCAAAGAAAGTTCTATTTTAGTTACTTATTATTCAGCAGCAGTCTCGGTAGCGGCGGCAGGCTCTTCGGCGCTCACGGCCTCGCTAGCTTTGGCATCTTCCGCTTCACGCGCCTCGGCTTCAGCAGCTGGATCGTAAATATTAGCGATGACTGCCGACATGTCTTGCTCCTTGTCGGCGAGTACGACGCCCTTAGGCAACTTGAGATCGGCAAAAGTAAGTTTATCGTCAGTTTCAGCTAGACCGGCAGCATCCAAAGTTAATTCTGAGGGCAACTCACTGGGTTTAGCTTTCACCTCAACGTCTTCCACGACTTGCAAAATTGCTAAATGCTTCTTAGCGGCCTCGGATTGCTCAAAATTCACTATCCTCACCGGTGTAGTAGCCTCGACTGCTTCATTTTCGGAAACTGCTTGAAATTCGATGTTAATAATGCGACGATTAACAGGATTAAGAGCAATATCTTTCACGATTGCAAGCTGCTTCTGTCCGGCAATATCAAGCTCAAGCGGCGAGTGATAACCCGCCTCCCCGAGGGCCTTTTCGGTCACAACATATTCAGAAACCGTGAGGATAGGCTCGGCCACGCCATAAATTACGGACGGGATCTGTCCAGCATCGCGCAAGGCCTTAAGTTTCTTACCCGTAGCTTCACGCTTTTGTAGATTCAACTGTTTCACCATTCTAAAAACTCCTTCTGTTTGTTATATTTTAGCATATCAATTCAGCTATTGCAAGAGGTCGAGTACTTACGATTCAAGAGGCTTATCCATTAGATGTGCGAGACCAGGCATTTCGCCGCCAGAGAGCAATTCTAGGGCAGCACCGCCACCAGTAGAGATGAGCGAGAACCGCAGAGTAGGGTGTTCCACACAGAGCCCCTCAACGAAGCCGGCCGTATCACCTCCGCAAATAATCGACGTAATTTCGTGATGTTCGCCGAGAAAATTTGCTAAAATCGTGGATGATGTAGCATAAGCAGCATCCTCAACTTTGCCAAGCACGCCATTCCACAAAACGGTTTGAGACTGTGCGGCTAATTTAACAATCTCAGTCGTTGCGATGGGGCCAACATCAAGTTTCGCGCCGGCGCTATCCTCATCAAAATCAGTTGCAACATAGACTTTGGAATCATCGCTCGTATAGCCGTCAGCAGCAATTTTACCACCAACCACGAGATGATCGGCGACAGGCAAAAACTTATCAATGAGCGGTTGCTTATCAGCAACTTTGGCGCCACCGATAATTACAGTAAAAGGACGCGCTGGAGCTTGGAGGGCCTGCGTCAACATGGCAACTTCTTTTTCAACCAGTAGTCCAGCCACGGACGGCAATAATTGCGTAATGGCAGAAGTGGAGGCTTGCTCGCGGTGCGTAACAGCAAAACCATCCTGAACGAAGAGTTGGGCTCCAGTAGCCTCGACTAATTCTTTCGCAAAATTAAGATCGTTGGCTTTTTCTCGTGGATCGAAACGTAAATTCTCTAACAGCAGAATACCACCTTCGGGCAAATCTTCCACTGCCGCCGCCACTTCTGGGCCAATAACCTCATCCACAAAATCAATCACATGCCCTGGCAAAAGCTCTGCCAAGCGTTCAGCTACCGGACGCAGCGAAAGTGCAGTATCCTTCCCTGTTGGTCGGCCAAGGTGCGAGATAATGATAATTTTTCTAGCGTCATGTGCCAGCAAATATTGCAAAGTCGGCAGATTAGCGCGAATACGAAAATCGCTAGTGATTTCGATACTGGCGGGCAACGCGGCAGCGACTTCGCCAGCGTCGGTTAATTGGCTATTTTCCGTCAATTCATCGGCAGCGGCGTGAACCGTCGCAAGTGGAACATTATAATCGGCCCGCACAAGTACTACTTGGTCGGTTAGGTCAACGTCGCGGATAGTTTTTTTATGGAACATTTCACCTCCTTTATAGGATAAGTGTTGTAAAAATTACAACACTTATCACTTAATATTCATAGCCAATCTCGCTATTTGAAGGAACAACTAAATTCGGCGGATTTTAATCGTGTCAGTGCCGATAACATCTTTGTCGCCAGACACAATCACGACTTCAGCGTAGTCATGACCTTCTCGGCAAGTAAGAACGCCTGCATTCTTGAGCTCCTTGGCGAGCTCAAGCCCGAATTCGGGCGAATAATCACGTACGTAGGCTCGGTTGGCGTAAACTAGAGAAAGTTGATTGGCAACTCTCTCATCTGGCGTAACGGAATAGATTGGCAAATGTGGACGTTGAGCAGCCATGGCGCGAGCCGTAGCGCCAGAAGCGGTTTGGCAAATAATTGCGTCAGCTTCGAGTTGCTCGGCCAGTTTGGCGGCAGACTCAGCAATAGCGTCGTAGTCGGGATTTTCGCCTTTTGGAGCTTGTGGAAGCTCAGTAGTCTCGGCATGATCCTGGACGTATTTAATAACTTTCACCATTTCTTGAATGGTTTCCAGTGGATATTTACCCATGGCAGTTTCTTCTGAAGTCATCACGACGTCGGCGCCTTGAATCACGGCGTTTGCCACATCGCTAACTTCGGCGCGGGTAGGCATAGGATTATCAACCATGGTACCCATAGTTTGAGTGGCAACAATACAAATCTTGGCGTGTTCACGGCACATACGAATCAACTTGCGCTGAACAATTGGTACGATTTCGGCACCAACTTCGTAGCCCATATCACCGCGAGCCACCATAATCGCGTCGGTAGCCTTAACGATTTCCTCGAGATGGGCGTCATCCATGACGGCGTTTTTAGTCTCGATTTTCGCGATAATTTTGGCATTTGAGCCACGTTCTTCGAGCATTTTACGGAAAGTAATAATGTCTTCGGCTTTTTGGATAAAGGAAATCGCCACATAATCAAAATCGCGCGTCACACCCCAATCAAGATCACGAATATCCTTCTCGGGGAAAATGTCACCGCCAAAATCCGTATCGGGCAAATTTAGACCTTTGTTACTATTCACAAAACCTTTGTTCTCAGCAGTGAGGCGAATCGCCGTATCTGAGACGATTTCTTGGACATGAGTACGAATCTTACCGTCAAAGATATAAACAGGATCACCAACTTTGACCTTAGCGGCAAGATTATATTGTACGGGCAAAGTCAATCCACCATCATGCTCTTTTAAGGCGTAGTCAAGGATAATATCGTCACCCTCGTTAATTTCGAGATAATTATCTTTAATCTGGCCAAGACGAATCTTGGGGCCTTGGAGATCTTGGACGATCGCGACATGCCGACCATGTTTTTTGGCGGCTTGACGAATCCAGCCAATAAACTCGTCCATTTTTTCATAAGAGCCATGAGAAAAATTCAGACGGCAGTTATCGAGACCAGCGCCAATTAGTTTGTCAATCATTTCTGCGCTATCAGTAGCAGGGCCAATCGTGGCCAAAGTTTTAGTACGTTTAAAAATTTCACTCATTAACTTATTATAACACAGATATGTCACTCTGGTAAAGACGCTGAAGCACCGAACTTATGGGTCAAATTTTTTAGCGTATACGTTTTAGCTGTTTTTTGTGTTAAAATGGTTATATGAAAATCGCGAAAAATCCGATGCCGTGGGACAAGCTGCTACTGCTGATTATTATTATAATGTCGGGTTTTTCGGTATTGACGGTGGTGACGGTTGATGCTTTTTTTGACCCTAAGCTACAAGCAGAGTCAAGTTTAAAAAAAGTGGCTGACGAATATTACGCGAATTATCTATATCCAAGGTTACTGGGAAACAGTCATGATCCGGCGGATGCCTTAGCGACTTATGTATCGTCGGGAGTGCCAACAACTTATTTGCGCCAGTTACTGCTATATGATAATGCAAAACATAATAATGTGGCCGGAGATTTTAATAATAATTATTATAAATGCGATACGAATCGTACGGGAGTAAGATATTTCCCGGAAGAGCCGTTTGGGCCGCATGATTACCGTATGGATGTGTATTGGGAATGTCAGAAATTATAAGTGGACTTTTTGGAATAGGTATGATATAATGCTCTCAAAGTAAATTGGGAGTTATTTATGGTCTTTCTAGGTTTTTTACTCGTCCTGGTTCTATTAGTAGTGATTCCAGGCATTCGTATCATTAACCAATATGAGCGCGGGGTGGTCTTGCGCCTAGGGAAATATTCTCGTACGCTGGACCCAGGTTTCCGAGTAATTATTCCATATATTGATAAAATGGTAAAGGTAGATGTGCGTACGACGCCGATGGATATCCCAAAACAAGAAGTCATCACGAAAGATAACGTCACCGTGAATGTTGACGCGGTGGTTTATGCACGAGTAATTGATGCAAAAAAGGCCGTACTCGAGACCACGAACTATCGCTATGCAACGAGTACTTTTGCGCAAACAGCCCTGCGTGACGTCACGGGTAATTTCGACTTGGATGAGATTCTGTCGAAACGAGACGAGATTTCAGCGCAAATTCGGGAAATTGTGGATGCGCAAACTGACAAATGGGGGATTGATATTGAAAGCGTAAAACTGCAAAACATTGAATTGCCAGCCGATATGAAACGCGCAATGGCCAAACAAGCCGAAGCAGAACGGGAGCGTCGCGCGGCGATTATTTCGGCAGAAGGCGAAAAGAGCGCCGCAAACGCCGTGGCGGAGGCAGCGAATATGCTAGCACAAACGCCGGGTGGTCTGAGCATTCGTACGTTGCAAACGTTGGAAAAAATCAGTACCGATCCATCACAGAAAACCGTGATTCTGTTGCCAACTGATTTGATGGAAAAGGTCTCCAACCTGATACGTAAATAGGGTTGCAGAGAGAGCAAAGTTTTGTTATAATGGGTGGGTAAGGTCTCTTAGTATAACGGTTAGTACATCGGGTTTTCATCCCGACAATGCGGGTTC
>CAYPTT010000021.1:0-16508 GCA_964413835.1 uncultured Candidatus Saccharibacteria bacterium | reverse complement strand
CCGCCATTGCTAACCCTGCTGTAATCACCGGCATGATGGAGCTTACGTACATGCAAGATATGACCAGCTCCATCTGCAAAGACACGATTGGCCGAGATGGTAATACCAACCAAGACGCTTCTGGCTCTTATATCATCACACCAGGAAGTGAACCTACCAAACAACTCATCGATATCCGTGATGGTAAAGAATACTGGGTAGCTAAGCTAGCGGATGGGAATTGCTGGATGACACAAAACTTAGCATTAAATATTGATGCTACCAAAGGCTTAGATCCAGCTACTTCAGATTTGAACGGTACAAATCCTGGCTGGACCGTAGCTAATCCCGGCGTGGATACGGACGGCGTGGCTAAAGTTGCGCCAAGTACCACTACTGCCACGCTCTATCCACCTAGCGCTATCCCAGCGCCTAACACTACGGGCTCATGGAATTTTAGTAAAAATCTAGGTAATTCCTGGTTGCTTGCTACGCCGGCTAATCAAAACTTCTGCGGAGTTGCTGTTTCTGGCCTTGCAGAATGCGCCGCAGCTGGTTTTGTCGAGTTGATTAATGGGAATAAATGGCAGCCCACCTACATAGCTGAGCCTGGCACGTGGAATGGCGAGGCGCAGGATCTCGTCGCAGCTCGCCCTGCAAGTAATAATTTATCCGATGGTGGAGAGTACGATGCACACTATTTGCTTGGTAATTATTACCAGTGGAATGCAGCTACTGCTGGATCAGGTGGAGAAATTATTGATAAGGATGCGCGCGACTCAATCTGCCCAAAAAATTGGAGATTGCCAACTAGTAATAGCATTGCATCTGGTAATTTTAAATATCTTCTCCAGCAATATGACCTAGATGATCAGGCTACCGGCACCGTTAATGGTGTTACTTATCACGGTCATACTGCGCCAATCTATTTTGTACGGAGTGGACACTTGAGCTTTTCTTCAAATTATTATGGATCAATGTATGCCGGTAAACTCGCCGGGCTCGCCAGCAGCTGGGCAGAAAATTACCGCTCCAGTGTGCGCGAGTTTTATTATTCTGGATTATATTATGACTATACGGCGAATTATAGCCGTAGTAGTTATGGTTATGCGCGCCAATGGGCATTCCCAGTCCGTTGCCTTGCTCGTTAATCCCTCCTCCTACAGTGCTAGACAGCGGACGGAGAAAGCGTAGGCACGGTAATTGATATCCGAGGGGTAGACATTAGCGCTATCAAAATCCCGAACGTAGGCATACGAAGCATTAGGATATGCAGTAATGGACCAATAGTAGCCATAGCTGCCTAGAGCCCGCGTAGAGCCGCTCCATGGACCGACACTTCCCCCACGGACAAAGGAGGAATTGTGCTACACCCCATGATTTTTATCAGAATCCTCCATATGTCATAAGTGTTATGCTATAATGTGTACAATAATTATTGTAAGAATCTTGATACATGGCTAACCAAACATTTCAAACTACCCAAACCAACGAAATCACACTACGCAGCAATCATGACGGGCTCGACCTTGGTACAACAATTATCGCATCGCCCCAGCCGCACGCAATTTTGCAATTCGTTCATGGTATGACAGAACATCGGCGGCGTTACTATCCGGTCATGGAATATTTTGCTAAGCAGGGTTTTGCTACGATTATTCATGATCATCGCGGACATGGCCAAAGTCGCCGCACGGATGATGATTACGGCTATTTTTATCGGGATGGCATGAATGGTATGATTGATGATGCACACCAGGTGACAAAATATATTAAGTCGCGCTATCCGGAATTACCATTAATTTTACTTGGCCATAGCATGGGTTCTATGGTCGTGCGGGGTTATTTAAAGAAATACGATGCTGAACTTAGCGGCTTGATCGTCTGTGGTTCACCCAGCAAACAGTCCGGTGCGCATTTAGCGTTAGTGCTGGCAAAATTATTGAGTGGAATGCAGGGTGAACGTCACCGCAGTAAGTTGCTTAACTATTTAGCTTTTCAACCACATAACCGCAAGTTTCGCCATGAGCATCTCACTAATGCTTGGCTGGTGAGTGACCCAGAAGTTGTCAAGGCTTACAACGCTGATCCAGCTAATGGTTTTATCTTTACTCTGAATGGTTTTGAGAATCTTTTTCGACTCATGCTAGAAACTTATAGCAAGAAAGGCTGGCAAGTGCAAAATCCAAACTTACCGATTTTCTTCATTGCGGGCGCAGACGATCCCTGCATTATCAACTCTCGTGCTTTCTACCAAGCGGTAGAATTTTTGCGTGCACGCGGCTACAAAGATACCAAGAGTAAACTTTACCCTGGTATGCGTCATGAAATTCTGAACGAAAAAGACAAGCTACAGGTCTGGCAGGATATCGCACGCTGGATTCAGCAAGAAGTTTTCCAAGAGGTCTAACTATTCTAAAAAGCATCAATATTGAGCTGCAAAGTTATCATAAACTAGTTGTCAAAAGTGAGAATTCTCGCTAAACTTAATTTATGACGGATTTTTATAATCGTTCCGTGAAGGAGGTTTTGGCGGATTTTGCAGTTGATCCTGCTAAAGGTTTAACTGGCAAAGAAGTTGAAAAACGTCGCGCCAAATACGGTCCTAATGTCCTCAAGATGGTGGAGACTCCATTGTGGCGCAAATTACTTGAGCCTTTTTTAGATATTTTTATGCTAATTTTGCTCATTGCTTTTGTGCTTTCTGCCATGCAAGGCGATTGGCTCGAGGCGATTACGATTGTAGTAATTATCGCAGCCGATGCCATTGTCTATTATATTCAGCGGTTTTCGACGGAGCGCATTCTGCGTTCGCTCCAGCAAAGCACTGAGCAAACTGTTACAGTAATTAGAAATGGTGCGGAGACAGCGGTTAACGCTGCGGAATTAGTGCCTGGGGATGTCGTACTCCTGCGCGAAGGTGATCGTATCCCAGCGGATGGCCGTATCATTAATGAATCCGGTCTACTTTCGAATGAAGCAATGCTTACAGGCGAATCCGAACCGATCGCTAAGGACGCCAAGGCAATTTCAGGTGAGAAAAAGGTTTACGAACGGCGCAATATGGTTTTTTCTGGGTCATTCGTGTTTACTGGCACAGCAAAGTTTGTCGTAGTAGCGACGGGGAACGAGACTGAGTATGGTCGCATTGCGTCGCTGGCAACTTCAATCGAGAATAGCAGCCCTATTTCGCAAAAAATTGACAAGTTAGTAATTAGGATTGCAGTTGTTGTAATCGCTCTGGCCATGGTGGCGCTACTAATTCAACTGTTAGATGGCATTGGCTGGGTGGATGCACTGAAATTCACTCTGGCAATGATTGTGTCGGCGGTGCCAGAAGGTCTGCCAATTGCGATTTCAATTGTGTTAGCGCTTTGCGCGAAACGGATGGCGCGTAAGCAAGCTTTGATTAAAGAGCTAAGGGCTATTGAATCAATTGGCATTGTGACTACGATTGCCAGCGACAAAACTGGCACTCTGACTGAAAATCGCCTAGAGCTAAAAGATGTCTGGACCACCGAAAACAAAAAAGATTTTCTGGATGTTTTAGCACACGCGGCTTTATTGGATTCGCTGCTGGCGAGCAGCGGTTTGTCGGATACGCTAATTGATCCGCTAGATACTTGCATTCTAGAATATTTGCGCAGCGAGAAATATGACGTCGAGAAACTTGATCCGCTTAAGATCTATGCTTTTGACCAGAATATTAAATTATCTGGCAATCTCTACAAAGGCAATCGGGGAGAATTATGCTTGAAGGTCAAAGGTGCGCCAGAAACGGTGCTTGCTCGTGCTAAAATGTCACAAAAAGATCGCGAAATCGCCGAGGCAAAGCTAGTGGAGCTTGCTAACAAAGGCTATAAAGTAATTGCTTTAGGTAGCGGTAAGTTGACGCACGAAATTAACGAGCTCAATCGTCTCGGCAAAGATGATCTACTAAAATTTGAAGGTTTCATTGCTATTGCCGATGCTCTGCGTCCTGAAGCTACGCAGGCGATTAAACAAACTAATCGTATGGGCGTGAAGATTAAAATGGTGACTGGTGACCATGCTAGCACCGCATATGCCATTGGCCGTGAGTTAGGCTTAGCGCAGGATTTTTCCCAAGTACTAGACTGCTCGAAGTTAGTTAATATTGGCGACGAAGAATTAATGGAGATGGTCAAAAGTGTGATGATCTTTGCGCGCGTCACGCCAGAAGACAAATATCGTATTCTGGAGGCAATTAAACAGAACGAAATTGCCGCCATGACTGGCGACGGGGTGAATGACGTGCCGGCGTTGGTGGCGGCGAATGTTGGCATCGCTATGGGCGACTCTCCCAGCATTGTTCAGGATGCTGGCGATATCGTCTTGCTTGATAATAATTTCAAGAACATTACCGAAGCCATCCGGGAGAGTCGCACCGTGCTCGCCAACATTCGCCGCATGCTTGGCTATCTCCTTGCCACCAACGCCGGCGAAGCCCTGACGATGTTGGGCGCGCTAATTTTGGCTGGTGGCCAACTACTAACACCGATTCAAATTCTTTGGATAAATCTGGTGACGGATTCTTTGCTGGTAGTACCACTTGGTCTTGAGCCACCCGAAGCTAAGATTCTGCGTCAAAAGCCTGAAGCGAAGGATGCGCCAATTTTATCGCGTCTGATGATCGCGCGCATGGCTATTGTGGCGGTAATGATGGCGACGTTGACTTTGGCGACCTATTTTATTGCTGACGCTATATTGCATAACGCAGCGCAGGCCAATACGTTAGCTTTTACGGCTCTGGTAGTTATGCAGTGGAGTAATGCCATTTCGGCGCGCGGTCTGTACGAATCAGCTTGGCAACGCCTCAAGATTCGTCACACAAGCTTCTGGCTAGCCATGCTTGGCGCGGTAGTCTTGCAAGTGGCGGCTCTCTTCGGGCCCTTGGCGCGCGCCGTCGGCACGGTAGCGGTTCCGCCAGTGGCGCTCGTGGTGACTATTGTGCTAGCTTTTGTGCTGCCTCTGGTCGTTATCGAAACTTACAAAAAAGTTCAAAAATAAGCACAAAAACTTATTGACACGCTATATATAGCGTAATAAAATGGTAATAAGACGCTACATATAGCGTCAACCATCAAAAATAAATAAACATAGAAAAGGTACAAAGAGGAGGTAATATTTTTTATGTTCAAAAAAATTGTTAAACGTGACGGCAAAATCGTAGATTTCGACCCAGAAAAAATCACCGACGCCATCGCCAAAGCCGGTCTCGTCACTGAAGAATTTAAGTATGACCGCGCCAAACAGCTGTCAGACAAAGCGGTCGAGCGGATGAAACTTGAAGTCACTCAACGCACGCCTAATGTTGAACAGATTCAGGACATCGTTGAGCAGATCCTCATGGAGTCCGATTACAAACGCACCGCTAAGGAATACATCACTTATCGCCAGGAGCGCAATCGTATTCGCGAAGCTAAAAGCAACCTAATTAATATCTATAAAACAATTGCGATTGCTGATGCTTCTGAAGATTCCGACATCAAGCGCAGTAATGCTAACGTTGACGGTAACTCTGCCATGGGTAAAATGCTGCAATTTGGCGCGGAGGGTGCAAAGATTTTTGCTAAAACCGTCCTCATGAAGCCAGAATTTGCTAAGGCGCACGATTCCGGTGATATCCATATTCATGATTTAGATTTTTATGCCACTGGTACACTCACTTGCTGTCAAACTGATCCTTTGCAACTCTTCGAAAACGGCGGCTTTAATACCGGTCACGGACACCTACGTACGCCGAATAGCATTGGAAGTTATGGTGCACTCGCGGCGATTATTCTCCAAGCCAACCAGAACGAACAGCACGGTGGTCAGAGTATTCCAAATTTTGATTATGCCATGGCTCCAGGTGTCGATAAGAGTTTTCGCAAGGCCTTAAAGCGCAGTATCAAAGAATACGAAAAGTTCACTGGCCAAGAGCTGAAGGCGAAAATCCCCGAAGATTTGGCCTACGGTGATGATAAAGCTATCAAAAAGCTTAAATTACCAACTGAAGTAATTGAAGCTGCCAACGAAGATGTTGAACGTCAAACGTTCCAAGCTATGGAAGGCTTTGTGCACAATCTCAACACTATGCACAGCCGCGCCGGTGCACAAGTGCCCTTCACCAGTATTAACTTCGGCACCGACACTACGCCAGCTGGTCGTTTGGTCAGTAAATGCTTGCTGGACGCCACCGAGAATGGTCTCGGTCACGGCGAAACGCCAATTTTCCCCATTTCGATTTTCAAGGTCAAAGAAGGCGTCAATTACAATCCTGAAGACCCGAATTATGATTTATTTAAGCGCAGTATGGAAGTTTCTTCCAAGCGACTCTTTCCGAACTTTGTCTTCATTGATGCGCCATTTAATCTCAAAAGCTATAAGCCGGGAGATTATCGCACTGAAATTGCCACCATGGGCTGCCGCACGCGCGTCTTCGGTAGCGTCTTCCCCGAAAGTGACGGTATTGCTACTGGTCGTGGCAACTGTAGCTTTACCACGATTAACCTCGTCCGCCTCGGTATCAAACACGGTATCGTATTAGATAATCGTAAAGAAGCTGACTGGTCGGGCTTTTACAAAGAACTTGATCAAAAAATGGATCTCTGTGCCGAGCAGCTGCTTGAACGCTATGAGTTCCAAGCCGAGCAACACGTCCGCAACTTCCCATTCTTGATGGGTGAGGGCAACTGGTTCGGCAGTGAAAAACTTGGTTGGAACGACACTTTACGCAGCGTCATCAAGCACGGTACTTTGAGCATTGGCTTCATTGGCTTGGCAGAATGTCTCGTAGCAATGACCGGTAAACATCACGGCGAAGACGAAGAATCACGCGAGCTCGGCCTTGACATCATTACTCATATGCGTGAACGTTGTGATAAATATAGCAAGAAGTATAAGCTAAACTTCACTCTGCTCGCTACCCCAGCCGAAGGTTTAGCTGGCCGCTTTACCAAAATCGACCGCAAAGAATACGGCAAGATTAAAGGCGTTACTGACCGCGATTATTATACTAATAGCTTCCATGTGCCAGTTTACTACCCAATTGGCGCCTTTGAAAAAATCGAGATTGAAGCTCCTTACCATAATCTTTGTAATGCTGGCCATATTACTTACATCGAGCTTGATGGTGATCCCAGTAATAACATTGAAGCCTTTGAAGCCGTCATTCGCAAAATGAAAGAATCTGGTATTGGTTACGGCTCGGTGAATCATCCCGTTGATCGCGACCCAGTCTGTGGTTATTCTGGTATCATCGAAGGCAACCGCTGCCCGAGCTGTGGCCGGCTTGAAAGCGAAGGTGATGTACCATTTGAACGACTACGCCGGATTACTGGATACCTAGTCGGCAGCCTCGAGCGTTGGAACGATGGCAAAAAAGCCGAGGAGCACGATCGCGTCAAGCACGGTGTCGCTTGTAATAAAAATGGCGTCTACACCAAGCAAGAAAAAGCTGAGCGCGAAGCTGCCAAACGCACCAAGAAAGCCATGACAGGGAAGAAGTAATAATGGAAGCCGCTACTGATTTGAATGATTGCTGGGCGGGTCTTGCCAACCTTGGCGCGCGAGGATCCGGAGCTACGGCGAGGTTGAGCGCGCCAGCCCTGCAGTGGCAGGCGCTGGCGACGCACCTCGCGCGCCAAGCGGAGGCAAGACCCGCCAGGAGGCATCATGCAAATTAGACTCTCGGGCCCATTAGAGCGTGACAATATCGTCAATGGGTATGGTCTTCGGACCATACTCTGGACTCAAGGTTGTTATCGTCACTGCCCTGGTTGTCAAAACCCCGAGACTTGGAGCTTTGACGCTGGTATGCTGGTCGATCTCGACGAAGTTAAAGCCATCTTGCGCTGGTACAAAGGCCAAACTGGCATCACCTTCTGTGGCGGCGAACCTTTCGAACAGCCAGAGGCCTGTAAAGAGCTTGCTGATTGGTGTCGCCGTGAATTAAATTGGGATGTCTGGAGTTTCAGCGGCTACACTTACGAACAACTTAAGGAAATCGGCGGCGCCAAATGGGAGTTCTTGAGAAGTCTTGATGCTTTGATTGACGGACCGTTCATTCTCGCCGAAAGAGATTTAACTTTGAAATTTCGTGGATCGAGAAACCAAAGGCTCCTCCATCTTGAGCATGGCACCGGGAGAATCCTCAGCCAGGAGTGATGAAGAAGCAGTGAAGGGCGAGAAGTTTACAATAAACAGAAAAAGCCCGCCACGAAAAATCCCCGTCGCCGACATATAATATACATGCCAGCGGCGGGGAAGGAGAGGGCTAGATCAACTCTTTAACAATTGCCTGCAGTTGCAAAGCTACGGCGTCAATGATTTCCAAATGATACTTCATGATCACGTCATTGATTATTCTATCGTTGCGTATCAGCCAAGACAAATTCAAATTAGAGATTACTAATTCTCTCGGCATCCGCTCATCCTTGCCATAACTACGTAAGAATTTTTCTAACAACATAGCAATAGTCCGTGTTAAGAAGATACGTCCAGCTCTTGAGCTGCTATCGCTGTTGCGTAAAAGTGCTGCGTCTAGCGACTCACGAGGTTCATTATCTGCCGGCGCCACTATCTCTACTGCATCGTTCGCCATCAGCCCGTACCAGAAGAAAGTTCCCTCGAACATTGCGGCATCTCTTCCGTCATCATACTGCATACCGGGGTAAATTGCACCTACTCGCTTAATCCCGTGCTCGCTGCAATAATTTGCTGCGGCGGTCTGCGGTGTAATCAAGGCGCACGGTAACTGTAATTTTGTCGCGTCTCCCAGAATCATCGCCGTACCAGAGGCTAGAAAACTTACTGGATCGGTACCCCCTAGTACCCGCTTGGCATAGTTCAGATCGTTTTGCAAATCCTCTATACTCCTAGAGCCATACACACAACAATAGAATTCATCCGCGAAGTAATTTGGAACAATGTGCTTCTGGTATTTTGGCACGATATGTTCCGTCAAACCTAGCGAGGCCAAAACATCTATATAATACAAATGCTCGGACTCACTGTATAGACCTACCCAGGCGAAAAACTTATGCTTTGATTCTCCTGGCGTTGGCTTCGTGGCTTCCTCGTAATCTGCCACCTTTGAATGTTTCTCTAATTTTGTCATTTTAAAACCCACCTTTCAAAAAGTCTAAGAATTCCCTCACTTGCAAGGTCCTAACCACTACAGATAAGACCTATCGAGAGGTTATACTACCATTGTAGCACACATTATCATTTTTGTCAATACATTTATGCTTAAAATCGTCCAAAAAGTCAAAAATCTCCCGAATCTTCAAAAATTCTGTAGAACTCCCCTCAAAATTTTATTTACTGCAACTACACTTTCTCGCAAACGGCTTATGCTTGAGCCGAGCCTTAAAGTACGCTAAACTATAATTATCTAGGAGGTAACATGAAAAATATTAGTATCATTGCCTGCATTAGTTCCGACCAGGGGCTGGGACGAGGGAATGATTTGCTCTGGCGTATCCCAGCGGACCAGCGGTTTTTTCGTCAAACTACGCTTGGTCATCCAGTCGTCATGGGTGGTAAAACTTTTCGCTCGATTGGGCGGCCACTACCTGGGCGGCAAAATCTCGTGCTTACTAGCCAGCCACTTTGTCAAATGGACAACCAGTCGTCTAATCGCGGGTCGGGCCAAGCATCTAACCAACCCGTGGAATCCGTCAAGAGTGCTGCAAGCTCGACCACTTTGCAAAGTTTTGCGCGGCTGTCAGAGCTAGAGAAATATTTAGCGACGCTTGACGGTGAAGTTTTTGTCATTGGCGGCGCTACGCTTTATCGGTACTTTCTGCCCCAAGCTCAGACGCTATATTTGACCGAAGTAGATGCAGTGCAACCTGCCGAAGTGTATTTCCCGGAATTTAATGAAGCAGATTTCACCGCTCAGATTCTCCAAACTGGTGAAATTTCTTGCAATGAGGCGCTTACACATGATGAGAATATGGGTGTCGAACCTGATGCTACGATTAAATATCGGATGGTTAAATATGAACGTCGCTAACTCTCGCGAGCGTGAAGCCGCTGACATCTTATATTACACCGCCGAAACTGAGCGCGCTGCGCTAGCCGAGCTTGCCGCTAGCCTCGAAACCGCCAAAATCGTGGAGGCTATCCGCGCATGAGCCATTTTGACAATGAACGCTTGTACTTAGACTATGCAGCGACTAGTCCGCTGTTGCCAGAAGTCGCGGCGAAGATGACTGCCTTATCGGCGCAGTTGCAACAAGGAGAGCTTGGTAATGCTTCATCTTTACATGTTCCGGGGCAGCTTGCTAAACATGAGTTGACTGCGGCGCGCGAGCACGTCGCGCGCCTGATCAACGCCGCCCCTGACGAAATCATCTTTACCTCTGGCGGCAGCGAAGCTAATAATACAGTGACGAATATTTTTGCCGGTCGACGGGCAGCTGTTAGCGCCATTGAACATCCGTCGCTACTAGAATCGGCTCGCGTACGCGCTGGAAAATTAACTATTTTGCCGGTAGATCGATTTGGGCGAGTGCAGACTGCGGAGATTCCGGCTGAAACCGATTTGGTCTCGGTAATGTTTGCCAATAATGAGCTTGGCACCGTGCAGCCCATTGCGAAAATCGCTCAAAAATTGTCAAAAAACCGAACAAAAAAATCTTCGGCTAAGGCCTCGACCTATTTACATTCCGACGCGACGCAAGCACTGGGTAAAATTCATCTTGATGTCAAAGCGCTTGGGGTGGATTACCTTACGCTTAGCGCGCATAAAATCGGCGGCCCAGTTGGTATTGGCGCACTTTATGTGCGTTCTGGCGCGCCGTTTCTGCCGTTAATTATCGGTGGACATCAAGAGCAGAAACGGCGCGCCGGCACCTCTAATGTGTTGCTGGCGGCCGGGTTTGGTGAGGCTGCGCGTCTAGCGTGGGAAAATTGGAGTTGCAGGCAATATCAGAAGATCGCTGAGCTCCGGAATGAATTAGTGCGGCGTATTTTATCCTCGGTACCGCACAGCAGTGTAAATGGCTACGTAGAGTGTCGGTATGATGCCGCTACGCGCAATTATAATACGTTGCCTAATTTGGCCAACTTGAGCTTTCGGGCGGCCGAGGGAGAATCGATTCAGCTCTACCTGGATCTTGCCGGCATCGCCGTTTCCACCGGCTCGGCTTGCGCAGCTGGCGATATTAAACCAAGTCATGTCCTCATGGCCACCAGCGGCGATGCCGAAGTCGCTCACAGTAGTATCCGTTTCTCGCTTGGCCCAAACACTACGCGCGCCGATCTGGATCGCGTTATGCAAGTTCTGCCGAAAATTATCGAACGGCTGCAAGGGATTAGCACGGTCAAAATCCCTGCTGCCAGTCATAATGGGATAGAAGCTGCAGAAAAGCCTAAAAATATTTCAAACGGCAAAGCCGCTAAAAATATTAATCAAAGCATGGAGGAGGATTCACATGCCTGAAACCTGGGTTTATTCGGACCTCGTAAAGGAACATTTCTTGAGCCCACATAATTTTCTCATGGGTGATGAAGCCCAATTTGCTTACGATGCCGTAGGCACTGTAGGTAATCCAATTTGTGGGGATCAAATGCGGATGTTTTTGCAGATTAAAGACGATAAAATCACGGACGTTAAATGGAAAACTTATGGTTGCGCCAGCGCAATTGCTTCAACCTCAGCTTTGTCGGAACTAATCAAAGGCAAAACGCTTACACAGGCGCTAGAAGTCGGTCCGGAAGAAATCACTAATTATCTGGGTGGGCTACCAAAACATAAGTTCCATTGCTCAGTCTTGGGGCACGAGGCTTTAGCTGCCGCTATTAAAGATTATCGTCAAAAAAATGCTGATCAAAAACGCTAAAAACATCTACCAATTTTAAAATAAATATGTTATAATACACACAATTATGCTAGACTTCGATACGAACGCGGTTAAGAGTTTGACACCTGGGCAGAAACACCGTCTACTATTGACTGGACGCTGGCTTTTTGTCTTTTTCTCGCTAGTTATCTTCCTGCTTGGCGTCTTAATTATCTTACAAGGCGAGGGAGTTTGGGGTATGTGGCTGGTGGTTTTTGCCTTTTTAGTAATGATCGCCAGCTGCAGTCGAATTTTATTTTATGGCAATAATAAAAAAACGGAATTCATTACCACGGAGCTGGTGCGCCGCGCTATCGTTGCTGAGGAGCGCCGCACAGGGAAAGTACTTTCGGAATCTGACCGTGACAAAATTCGCTTCAAATACGACCCCAAATTTCAGGCGCAGATTATCAAACGCTACCAAAAAAATGTTACCACAAGACATCAACAGGAAATTAACCAGCTTGCCGCCAAGGTACGAGCGTTAGAAAATGCCCGCGCGGCAGAAATTTCCCGCCTGGCCGAACTTCGTTGGCAACATCTTGGGCTGCCAAAATTGCTGACTTATAATCTGGCTGAGGGTAAGGTAAAACTTAATAATGAAGTGGTTTATGATTTTAGCGAACTGCAGAAATCCGAAATCAATATCGACGCAGGCAAGCGCTATATTAAACGTCCATCACGCAAAATCATCGGCGAAAAAGTTCACGCGAAAGCCGAGCGGGCACATGATCGACTATCTGAACGTATCACTGCCAAAGATCAGGTTGAGACAATCTTGCCCGAAACTCCACCTGCGCCTACCTTGCCGCCGGTCATGGTGACGCGCGTGATTGATACCTGCGAGCGTATGAGCGTCGTGGTTTTCTTAAATCAAGGTACCACCGAAATCGTCCTATCTGACAAAAATCTTGATCAATCCAGTAAAAAGTTTAAACAACTACAGAAACAAGCTCGTGCGTTGCAACATACTTTACAAATCCTTGCGAAAACACCTATGCCAACCGAGATTGCTCCCGTCGAAGCGGAACGTAGCGTAGTGGAGCTAGAAGAGCAACTAGAAGAGGCTCAGGGTGAATTAGCCAAGGCTAAACATACCTCACCAAAATTCCGTGTGCCCGAACGCTACCTTGATGAACCTGACGAATATTCATCAGATGGGCAGAATCTTTCAAATGATGTGTCCGAGCCATCTAAAAATGATGTCGCAGAGAGCGACTTGCTAGAGACGGTAAAAGAAGCCAAAACATCCTCAAAGGCTCGGTCACGTGACGTGCTGAATATTGATGCGCTGGCTGAGGGCTTAGCGAAAGATTGCGCAAAAAGCTCAAAAGACGTAAAATAAGAATATGCAGATTACGCGCAAAACTTTTTCTATCGGCCTTAAAGTGTTGATTGCCTGTTTGGCTGGTATTGGCTTTTGGTCGGAATTAAACACTTGGGGGCAACATGCTTGGCGCTTGTTTGATACCTATATTATGCTGATTGCGTCAGTTTATTATTTCTTGTCGGCGGGATTTTTGTTATTTGATCGGCAGCGTTCGGCGAATAAGGTGATCCTGCCGGGGCTTGCTGCACTGCTGACACTAAATTGTTTTTTGATTATGGTTAGTGCGTTAAGTTTTGGCTTGAGCGACACGACTTTTCCGGTTGCCGACGGGGTTTCTGGCGTTATAATTTGCGGTATTGTGCCGATTTTGGTATTGGTTGATTGGATTCTATACTGCCAAAAAGGTTTTTTGCGGCCTATTGATCCGCTTTATTGGTTAGCTCCGCCCCTCATCTATGCGTGTTTGGTGGCAGCTACTGCGAGTTTAATGCCGAACTTGGCAATTTTGCGTTTACCTTACGAAATTATAAATTATCCTGAAATTGGCGTTGATATGATGCTCTGCTGGGGCTTTGTTATTCTCGTGTTGATGCTGCTTGCCGGCTATTTCATGTACTGTCTAGATTTTGCGCTCAGCGGTAAACTTGCTAAGCATATCGTTATGCCTAAACTTAAGCCAGTTGTCGTCGACTTGCCAGAGAATAATCCTAAACTCGCCAAAGCTGCTCCGGCCGTAACGTTGGCAAGTTCCGCGGCGAAGATTATGCCAGCCAAAGAGTCCGGAAAAGTCCCCGCGCCAAAGCCTCTCGTTCAGCCATCCGCCGACAAGAAACCTAAGTCAAAGCCCCCAGTGAAACAATCCAAAGATTCATCCAAAAAACTCGTGCAGCCCGAGACGAAGTCTAATACCGTACCTAACGCTAAGACTGGTCCGAAAGCTATCACTAAGGCTGCCGCAGCTGCAGAAGCTGGCGCCAAAGCCAATGCAAAGACTAAAACCGCGAAATTCCATAAGCCCGCTTCCATTCAAAATGCGCCTAGTAATAAGCAGGCAGCCACAAAGAACTCAAATATTGCAAAGGAGGCTAAAACGCCTGTCAAAACGCCTGTCAAAACGCCCATCAAGACGTCTATTGAGACGGGGAAACCTAGCCATTCGTCGGAATTTCACGTTCCGAAAGCCACCTCGGCAGAGGATTTACAGCGCAAAGAAGCAAAAGATGAGAAGAAATCTGAACAGGCGACACCAAAACAGCAACCTAAGCAGTCCAAAGGACACTCGCAAAAAGATGAATTTAAACTACCAAAATTTTCCGCTCGCCAAGATGCTGATGCTCCACGCCCCTCCAAGTCCCTAACCCCGGTAGAACCTGTCATGGAAGAGCAGAAAAAACCTTCTTCTCCTTCGCACGAAGAAGCTCCCACCACCCCAAAGCCAGCAGAAAAACCAAAGCCAAAGATCACTAAATTTTAGCCGAAGAGCGAAACAAAAGTTGCGCTTGACTTCCGAGCTTAACTTTGATAAACTTATGACAGTAATATTTAATTGAACTTTGAATTATTCTTTGGTTTGTATGCGAGCGTAGCTCAGTTGTTTAGAGCGCTTCCTTGCCAAGGAAGAGGTCGAGAGTTAGAGTCTCTTCGCTCGCACCATTTCGAAAGAATAATTCAAATACCCAAAATGTAGCTTTTCGTACACGCGGGAAGCTATTTTTTGTCAAAACTTCATGTAGATAGAGTTTTGCTTGTAAATGTTAATGATTATAACAAAACGTGCTATAATATAAACGGATAACGTTACAATTTGACACGAATTTTTTGGTACCACCATGAGTGATGCCAGCGGATTTTCGTTAATAAAATGTAGATAAACTCGGTGTCACGACACACCCAACAAGTCTATGTCTCAAGCGGCGACAATACTTACACACCATTACTTTCTGGCTCTTATCAACAAGTCTTCCTGCCACCCATTCACGCCACCGCTTCTGGTACCATTGGCCTAACGGCGGGCGCGCTACAATTAGCTGGCTTTCTCGGATCAAATTGGACTAATGCTACGTGGAACGTCTATCAAGGACGTCAATCAGCTCTAGTTGGCACATATTCTAGGCTACTCTATTCCGCCACTAATCTTGATATCCATGACACTGCCGTATCAATCCGCTGCCTTGCCCGCTAATCCCTCCCCCTACAGTGCTAGACAGCGGACGGAGAAAGCATCAGCACGAGCATTATAATAAGATGGGTGGACTTTAGTATTAACAAGATCTAGACTATAAGCAATCGAAATCTCGGGGAACGTAGTAGTGGACCAATACAAAACGGTGCGACCTTGGTGTCGCGAAGAATCACAAGTTGGATCAATAACGCCCCCACGGACAAAGGATTTTTCTGAAATAGTTGACCTGTAAAATTTTCGTTTTTTGCAGCACTGTGGAGATTTTATGCACCTTGTGTTTTTCAAAAACGCAAGGTGTCTTTGACCAAGATAACAGAGGTAGCATGCAAATTTTAGGCTTGTGTTTTTTGAAAAACACAAGCAGCGTAGTAAGGAGGAAGAGGAGCGATATATATATATATATTATTCCTTTGTCCGTGGGGGATATGTTTTTGCTGAGCGCGGGTCGCTGCGGCATTTAGGCGTCCATAGTGACTATTGGTCGGCAACTACTTCTTCCAATACTGACACATATATTCAATCATTTAATAAGATTAATAATGTTCTAAATGATACTGCCTATCGTGCCTACGCTTTCTCCGTCCGCTGTCTAGCACTGTAGGGGGAGGAGACGTCGAAATATGTAAGCTCAAAGACTTATCAATGCAAAAACTACCCCATTCGCGTTTACTACTGCAATACCCAACTTTTGCCATCAAGATAATCCTCAAATTCCTCAAGCTCATAATTGCAATTTGCAAAATTTGCTCGATCGTAGGCTAGATGCCTCCTCTTTGCTTCAACTGCCAAATAAAGCAAAAAAGATAATTCGCATAACTTTTCCTGAATCAGAACATCCTCATCGATTATTCCAAACGTTTCGTCCACAAAATCACAATAGACATCAATTTCTTTTTCGAAACGTTTCATCTCTGAGTCCGTAGAAGCCCGTTTAAGCATATTTGCTATAGCATGACCCTCTCGTAGCGCTTGATTAATCTGACTTGCATCATATGACATAACCCCCTAATCATACCACAAAATCTGATTAAATGGTATAATATGAATACCTTAAGAACAAACCAATGATTCCCATCAATAAAATACCTCCACCTCAGTGGAGCCATTTTATTGGCTGGATCGGCAGGATTCGAACCTGCGAATGCTGGGACCAAAACCCAGTGCC
>CAYPTT010000020.1:0-16990 GCA_964413835.1 uncultured Candidatus Saccharibacteria bacterium | reverse complement strand
AACGGATTGATAAGGTTTTGGACTGCTGGTTTGAGAGCGGGAGTATGCCGTTCGCGCAATTGCATTATCCGTTTGAGAACAAGGAAAAGTTTGAGCAGAATTATCCGGCGGACTTCATCGTGGAGTACGTAGGGCAGGTGCGAGCGTGGTTTTATTATGTGCACTGTGTGAACACGGCGTTGGCTAGTATTGGGGCTTTTGGTCAAGTTGTCGCGTTTTCGGAGGAGCTTTCGCAGGTTACGACCGAGAATGCAGGTCGCGCGCCCCCCGCGCCGGCGGGCGGACGCGACGACCGGTCCGAAGGAAATGCGACGCTTGACCGGAAACTTAATGCTTTCAAAAATGTGATTACGACGGGCACTTTGGCGGGGAATGATGGGCGCAAAATGTCGAAGTCGCTGGGGAATTATACGGATCCGAATGTTTTGATGGACCAATATTCGGCGGATGCGCTCCGATTTTTATTGCTGTCGAGCCCGGTGCTTTCTGGGGAGGATTTTGCCTTGACGGATAAGGATGTTTCGGATGTGAATCGGAAGCTGGCGATGATTTGGAATGTGTACGATTTCTTTACGATGTACGCGGAAGTGGACCAGTGGGATAGCGAAAATGGTTGGCGGCCGGCGGGAAAGACGGTGGCGGATTTAGCGAATCCGCTGGATAGGTGGATTATGAGTAGGTGGCACGAAACGAAGCAACAAATCATAGACGGTATGGAAGAGTATAATATTCCGAAGGCGCTATCAGGGGTGTTGCCGTTTGTGGACGATTTGAGTAACTGGTTTGTGCGGCGATCGAGGCGGCGATTCTGGAAGAGCGAAGATGATAGTGATAAAGCGGAGGCGTACTGGACGTTATATACGGTTTTGGTAAAAATGGCCGAAGGTTTGGCACCGTTTATTCCGTTCTTAGCAGAAGAACTATACCAAAATATGACTGGTAGTGGGGAAAGTGTGCATTTGCAGGATTATCCGATGACTTGTGATGTGGATCAGGAGATTCTGGATCAAATGGCGCAGGTGCGAGCGGTAATTAACGAAGGTTTGAAGCTCCGGATGTATAAAGATGAACATGAACAGCAGGTGAAGGTGCGGCAGCCGCTGGCGAAGTTGGTTTATGTTGGAGAAGTGTTGCCGGAGTGGGGGGTGGAAATTGTGAAAGACGAAGTGAACGTTAAGGCAGTTGAGCGAGGCGAGAAGGCTTGGATTGACAAAGAGATTACTGAGGAATTGGGTCGAGAAGGTCTGGCGCGTGAGTTGGTACGCGTAGTGCAAGGCGCACGTAAGAAGGCTGGGCTGCAAGTAGACGATCGGATTCGGTTAAGCGTGGGAACGGAGATTCCGAGTGAATGGGTGGAAATGGTGAAGCAGGAGACTTTGACGGATGAGTTGGCGGAAAATGGCAATTTCGCTTATGATGAAATCGTGAAGCTACAGGGTGAGAACGTGACGATTAGTCTGGAGAAAATTTAGGGGGGCGAAAGTTGCTAGCTGTAGCGTAAGGTTCTATACTTGATTTTTTGAGGTGAGTGTGCTATAATGGAGAGATAGGTACTTGGGCATGCCTTGAACTTTGATAGTCTGAGGTGAGTACCGATTTTTTGATGTTCTGCGTTAGCTGGAGTCCGATATACGTTATTGTTGGTGTTGGTTGGATTTGACGCAAGTTGATGTATGGTGATTTTCAATAGGAGGGATAGTATGGATTGGAAAATTGGAGCTAAAGAGGTAACGTCGATTGAGGAGATGCGCAAAATCTTACGCATGTCGAAGATGGATTTGAAGCTTTCACTTTCGGGGCAATTTGTGTGGGAAATAATTCCGCAGAAATTACGTTGTAAGATTAGTCGTGCAGTAAAGACCGACGAATATGGGCGAGCTTTTAATCCATTGATTAAGTATTACAGTGAAGAAATGTTAGTAAAAGCTAACCTCAAATGGCAACCAAGTTGTGATCAAACATGCTTGTATTGTTGCCGATTGTTGGAGCCGGAAGGAGCTAACCTGCCATTTGTGGTGGAACTTTGCGGACCAAAAGAGGCGACGCATGTGATGTTACAGGATGTGTGCTGCTGTAAGAATTTTTACTATGGTCTGCTGAAGGAAACGGAATATTTTGTGGATACGGAGACTGGCTGGTTGGTAGTACCGTTAGGTTATCAAGCGATAGTTTATGACGCGAGGATTGACAAAGGATTCATCAATGACGTATATGCCGAGCGGGTGTACCGAGAACAGCTTGAGGCATGTGCTGAAGATTATCGTCAGGAAATGCAGAAGCATTATGAAAACGAACTGGCAGAATGGTTGGCTGAGGCAGAATTATGCAACAACCGGGCGACTGAGCGAGAGGAATTCGACAAACGCTTGGAGCAGGCGCGGGGGTCGTTGAGAGGGATTGATCCAGACGTGTTGTTGGAGGCATTTGGCAAGGTTAAAATGGACGACTTAAACGACCCTGTGCAATGGATTTTGCAACATGGTAAGCCGGAAGAGAGAAGCTTTAGGTGGTGCGGGGAATACTATTATTATAGCGAAGCGCATGTGAAGTACGTGGAGGATGTTGCCTCTGACATCATATCAGAGGCAGAGGAATTGGCAGGGAAAGTACGTGCTTATGAAGCAAAGCATGGGATGGCCGTGGAAGATGTGGTGCAGGAAATGTACAATGTAGCGAAGCATTGTCGAGTAATGACGCGAGTTGTTCGAAGTGGCTGGAGTGCGGATTTGTCCTATGTGATAGGTTTACAGTGCGCAAAAGTTCGTTTAGACAATCGATACGTGGAGATTGTTTGTCCTGGTTGGACTAGGCAATATAACTATACTTTGCCGGGTCTGGTGAGATTTAAGGAAGACTTAGAGGGGCTTTATCGGACGCATAGTAGCTGGTTATGTCGACTTTTGAATTTTATAACTCGGAATTAGCAATTTGAGATTCTGAGCGGTAATCACTGAAGTTATGGGAAAGGGCGCTAGTGATGGTGCTCTTTTTTGTGGCTATTTATTGTGAGGTAGATATAGATTGTTTTTACTAGTTTTATCGGCTTTATGGAAGGTGCTTGTACGGATACGACTACTAAAACCTCTCCCTCCCTCCATCCCCTCTCCTTTGTCCGTGGGGGATATATTGATTTATGGAACGGAATTTCACGAGGTATGGCTAGTAATGGTCTCTACTGGTCTATTGCTGCATCCCTCGATGCCTCATACGCCTACGATCAAAATTTTAATCGTACTATTATTCACCTCACTTTTGACAATGATCGTGCCCTTGGTTTCTTCGTCCGCGGTCTAGTCTAGGGTGATGATAGTTATATGAGAATATTCATGGTAATTCTATTTTAGTCATGTGAAGCTGACGTCCTGAAGCTGATGTTGTAGAAAATACAACAAAAATGTCAAGTAAAATAACATTAATTTATCCCTGTTGCAGAGGATTTTTTTGACAGATTTTGAACATAAAGAATAAAAGGTATTGACATTTTTGAGATGGTGTGCTAGTATAAGGACAGTTAGACGAAACATAAAAACATCTAACAAAAATAAAACAATTACAAAAAAATAATAAAAATAAAAAAATACAATAAAAATAACACAAAAGGAAAAATAATGAGTAATAATACAAAAAATCAAAAAGGAGTAAAGACCAATGTAAAACATAAGAAAGTGATTAATTTCCGACCACTTGACACTAAATCACGAAAAGACGATGCGATCTGGAACGCGATGGAATTATATGGTGATTCGGATGAGAATGAGCAGAATTATGTGTCGTCAAAGAAAAAATTAACGAAAAAACAGGAAAGGAGAATCGCGGATTTTAAGAGGGAACGAATGAAAACGATGGGTATTAAGATTTTGTCTGTTGTCCGACAAACTGCTTGAATTAGTTACCCAAAGATGTTTGAACTTTCCTCGATTGTTTTGACAATAGTTTAAAAGAAATTGATTGATTTAGAAAAGCCGAACTTAGTTCGGTTTTTCTGGCGTAAGGGGGCTCCTGGGGACGAGATGTTTTGCATGGTGCGGGATGACATTTGGTTTTGCTTGGATGAATGTGAAGGATAGGGTGAGGATTAGCGACGCGTGAGGCGTAAGCTTTTTGACATAAGGAAATCCTTGTGCTAAACTGAGGAAAAGTCATGTCATCTAACGCAAAGAAAGGTAAAATATGCCGGATATAACACCAAATAGCCAAAAAGTATTATCGGCTTTTGTCAATAAAATGATTGAAGATAAAGGGCTTAGTGATATGGATCGGCGAGAAAAATTGAAGTTGCGAGCGCAGTTGCAGAGTGAACTGAACACCCAGATTGAGAAAGCGATGTTGCGTGCGCTATCAGACGATGAGTTGATGAATTTGAGCGATTTGATGAATGGGAATCCGACAGCACGGCAAGTCGAGGCGGTGTTTGAGAACTCGGATGCGGATTACGAAGCCGCGGCGGCGCAGGCGATGAAGGCTTTTCGGGCTGGTTTCTTGGCGGAGGTAGCGTAAGATGGCAGGCGAGACGAAACTAGAGAGTGGATTTTCGGGTTTTGGCGCGGACGGGGAAGGTAATAATGGTTGGAATTCGGTGGGGAATTTGGCATTGAGTACAGATGAGCAGGATGGCTTAAAGAACACGAATGGGGCGGAGATTATAGATTTTAACGAAGAGAAGGCTAAGTTGGAAGAGGCCCGGAGGTTGCGCGAGGAGATAGCACAGAAGGAGTCGTTGCTGGATAGCGTGGAGCGGACAATTCCGAACGAATCGTTCCGGGCGTTGCGTAAGCAAGAGTTGGCGGGGGAAATTGATCAGGCGCGTGAGCGGCTGCGCGAGCTGGGTGACAAGACTTTGTCGGCGGTAGAACGAGTGAAAGGTGAGGATGTGAAAGAAGTGCCGCTCGCAGAAGAAGTAGCGGAGCTGGAGGTGAAGCAGATTTTGAATGGTGAATCGCTAGAGACGAGGTATGAGCAGATTGTGCAGGAATTTGCGGATAAGAGCTCGGATGCGGCGGCGATGCGTAGGATGGCGACTGAAGTTGTGAAAAATGACGGGACGTTATTGGCAGAGAGAGAGCATGAGGTGGACTCGCTCAGGCATAGCAAGGAGGTCTTGGAAAACTATGCTAAGGAGCACGGGATTGAACTGCCTGGTATGCCTACAGAAATTAAATCGACTGATATGGCGCAGTATGCGAATGGAGAAGATGCCTCTGCAGAGACGCCAAAGGAACTTTCGGAAGAGGAGCAGCAGGCGATTTTGGCGGAGTTTGATAACCGAAAGGTAGAGAATGAAGATCCATCGGTGGAGATGTTGGTAAAGGTGAATCGGGCAAACGTAGAACGGACGGCTTTGGCAATGGATATGCCGGAGCTGTTGGAATTTTATGATCGGAAGATGGCGGAACGGGAAGCGGCGAATACTGATAGAGCGGAGAGTCCATATGTGGCGACGTTGGGGGATATAGATGATAGTGCGGCGAATGCAGGAGAGGGTGCGAGTAGTAGTGTAGCCAGCGAAGTGGTGAGCGAAGAGGATTTAGCGGATGATGATGTTTATAATCAGCGGAGGGTAGCGCTAGAGGCTGATTTGCGCGCGATGGAAGCGGCAGACGGAGAAATGCCGCAGTATGCGCAGTTGACGGGTGGCGATGCGTTGATGAATATTTTGCGCAAGCGAGCACAGCAGGAATTGGGGATTACCGGTGAAGATGTGATGGATGATCGTCAGCGGAAAATTGGCGAGAAATTTAGTGATGAAGATGAAGCGAAAATTACAGCATGGGCCAAGCGAAAAATGACAGAGGTGGAAAGATATCGTGATTTGCAGGAGAAATTGGAGCAGCTAGAAGAGGCGCGAGCAAAGGCTTTGGCGAAAGCAGGGCGCACGGAAGAAACTGGTAGTACAAAGGCTGAAAGCAAAACTAATAGCAATGATGATTTTTATGCGGCGTTTGGACGAGCAAAGGATCGTGAAAAATGGTTGCGCGAGAGCATTGATCCAGAAGGTACGATGCCGGAAGAAGAGTTCGCGATGCGCTTGGAACAAACGGCGGCAGCTTATGAAGTTTGGCATAATGCTTTGGCGGATGGGGTTTATGAGAAGATTGGTGAGCAAAAAGAGAAGGGTCTGAAGGGGGCATGGAAGGCGCTTAAACGTTTTGCGAAGAAACAAACGCGGAAGTTGGCGGGGGTATTGGCGGGACTGTCGGTGTTTGGAGTGGTAACTACTGCAACGGGTTTCGATGCGGAAGCGGCGCAGCCGACCGGTACGTTGGAATCGGTAGATTCAACGGATGGCGGCTCTACGAAACCATGGGCGCAGAGTTTGGTAGAGCGAGTGAATGCACAGCGGAAGGTGCAGACCGCAAAGTCGGTGGACGAGGATGCTTATGGGTTGGGGGCGAGTGAGTTTGCGGATACGCGGGAGACTTTGGAGAATGGCACGGAGTGGGACTGGTCGGACTTTTTGAGTGACGAGAAGGAGACGCGAGATTCCTTCGGTACGGATGCGACGGCGGAATGTATGAATAAGGACGGGGCGTTTGATGCTGAATTATTTAAGCAGTCGCTTCTGACGCGTTCGGAGAATTTAGCACAGGTTTTGGCTTCAGTGGCGACAGACGAAGCGTTTAAGCAGGCGGGTACGGCTGATATTTTGGCGGCTTTTGGGCTAGATGAAGCATCAAAAAACGAACTGAATGATGTTCTTTCTAACCAGGATGCTGGTAAGGATGTGAAAGCGGCGTTGGTGGCGGCGATGCCGGAAATTATGGATAAGATGGAAGTTGAGGTGTCGTTTGAGACCGGTTGGCGGACGTCGGAGAATGTTAATATGCCAGGCGGGGAATATGATCCGCACACTGCGACGATTGGTGAAGGCGATATGTATCGCCAGAATGATATGGTAGTGACGTATAAATTTGGTGATGCTTCGGTGACGCGGCGAGCGTATTGTGGTTGGCAGAGGGAAACCGTAAAAATAGTTTATACAGTGGAGACGGTAGAGTTTAATGACAATTTTGTACCATATTTTGAAGACGTCGAGGAGCCGGTTTATGAATTTGTTGAGGAAGAGACGCCACCAGAAGAAACACCACCGGTGATCGTGGCTCCACCAGAAGTTGTAACTCCACCGGAAGCCGTAACGCCACCTGAAGTTGTAGTTCCGCCGGAAATTGTGACTCCGCCGGAGGAGGTAGTGGATCCAGAGCAGCCTAGTGAAGACGAGCAACTAGCGGAAAAGAATGTCCAGGCAGAAAAAGAACTGTGGCAAGAAGGTGAGCATGCGGGTGAGGCTAAAAAAACGGATGATGTGCATAATACGGTGGATGAGAATTTGAAGTCAGATGATATGCCAGAGGAAGGGAATGGCGAAGTGGTTAGTGATGAGCAGCTGAATGCGGGTGGGGACCAACAAGCGGTGATTGACCAAGAAAATGCAGATGAACGACGCGAGAATACTAGCGACTTGACAGAGGACGAGGCCAAACAGCAAGCGCAGCAGATTTTGGAGCAACAAGCGGCACAGGCGCAAGCGGATGCAATGTTCCAGCAAGCTCAGCAACAGGCTCAACCGCAAACTCAGGAACAGGATCAACCAGGAGTGCAACAGACGGAACAGGCTCAGCAAGCCGTACAGGAGCAAGTTGGTGCGGGGAGTAGTGAACAAGTTCAATAGTGTGATTTGATGGGTAATAAATAAAAAGGAGTAGAAATGAAAAAAAGAAAAATGGGAATTGCAGCAGGGGCGCTGGCGTTAGTTTTGCCACTGCTACAAGCAACGGGAGCAATGGCGTGGGGTCCCGAGCGACCGACTTATACAAATAAATCTCCAGCGGATCATGCTGTGTTCAATTCGATTACGGATAATCCAGTGTTTGGGGACGAGCGGGATTTTGTGCGAATTGTAGAAAAAAAGGCTGAGGGTGAAGCAAAAGATACTTATAGTAATGACTTGCATTTGCAAGCAGGAAAACAGTACGAAGTATTGATTGTTTACCATAATAATGCCTCAAGTACATTGAACGATGAGGCTCATGATTATAAAGGAATGGCTTATAATGCGAAGGTGATTGCGAATTTCCCACACGCTTTGGCAAAAGGCGAAAAAGGTCAGGTGAGTGCGATTATCGAAGCGGATGGTACTGATCCGGAATCAGTGTGGGATGAAGCTTACGTGACGGCGGATGAAGCGATGACGTTGCATTATGTGACGGCTTCAGCCAAGTTGCACAATCAGTGGGGTGCTAATGGTTCGACGCTATCGGTGAAGCTGTTTGATCCGGCAGGGGATTATCTAGGTGTTAACCAATTGGATGGGGTGGTGTTGGGTTGTTATGAATTTTCTGGTTATATCACATATACGTTGGCTACGGTCGCTGATGGTGAACCAGCGCCGGATGACACAGAACCAGTGCCAGAAACTCCAATTGAGCCGACAACGCCAAACACTCCAGTAGTGCCAAAAGAATTGCCGAGTACAGGGCCAATGGAGATTACTTTAGCGGTGATAGTGGTGTTGTTGTTGGTGGCGCTGGTGTGGTATTGGTTAAAGACGCGTAAGGCAGTAACGAAGACTAAGCGGACCGTGAAAGGGAAGAAATAAAGCATAATTACTATTGACTTTTAGCATTAAGTGTGCTATAATGGAAGCATAGGGTGTTTTGTACGGTTAGATATGAAACACCTTGTCTTTTTGGGTAAAGTGTGCTAAAATGGCTGAAGATAATTAATTTTAAGGGAAATTATGAAGAAAGCAGTTGTACTCATCGGCGGGAAGCAATATCTGGTCGAAGAGAAAGAGACCCTCCGGGTGGACCTCCTTCCGGCAGGCACGAAAGAGCTCGAAACTGGTGCTTTGCTTGTGATTGACGGCGACAAGACGCTGGTTGGCAAACCAGAGGTCGAAGGCGTGAAGGTGAAAGCGAAGGTAGTGGAAGAGTTGGTAAAAGGTGAGAAAATCCGCGTAATCTGCTACAAGGCTAAAAAACGCGTCCATAAGGAGACTGGTCATCGTCAGAAGTACTCGATGATTGAGATTGAGACGATTGGTTAAAGTCTCTTTCTAGGCGAAATTGTTTGAAAATCCCCTGTTTTGGAAGAAAGAGGGGATTTTTGTCGGTAGAGTGTGTTATACTGGGGTAAAAGAAGGGAGGCACAGGGTGCAGAAAACTCAGAAAGTGGTGGAGAAGCGGAAATTTTGGCGGCGGGCAGGGCTGTGGTTGGCGGTGATTATTTTGGCGCAGACGGTAGTTTATGCTTTAGTGGGTGCAGGCAAAGCATATTTTCATATGGATGAGATTTATTCATATGGGTTGGCGAATTATGACCGCGTGCAGCTATATGAGGATAAGGATTTTTATGGGGTTTGGCATGGGGCGGAATATTATAACGACTATCTGGAGGTGAACGAAGACGAACGGGGAGATTTAGCGCCGGTATACGAGAATCAGAAAAATGACGTGCATCCACCATTATTCTATCTATTATTGAGGATAGGTATGGAACTTAAGCCGGGGCAGTTCAGTAAGTGGACGGGAATTGTGCTAAATATGTTGATTGCGGTGGCGAATACGGTGTTGATTTATGTGATTATTACGAAGATTTTGGGTTTGAAGCGAGGCGAGTGGAGTAGTAGAAAAGCAAAGGCATTGCTTTTGACGGCGGTGGTGGCACTGGGTCTGGCCACGGTAAGTATCGTGATTTATATCCGGATGTATGAACTACTAACCATGTGGATTTTGCTGACGACGTATTTGCATTTGCGATTGCTGGAGATAACGCCCAAGCAGGCGAAGATGGTCTCGAAGAGAGTGAAGGAGGCTGAGGGGAAACGGGAAGTTGAGCTTAAAATTGAGGTGGGGAAGCGACAATGGACGCTACTATCAATCGGGCTAGTAGCGCTGGCGGGGGTGTTGACGCAATATTATTATGCGTTTTTCTTGGCAGCGTTGGCGGTTTATTTTGCAGTATATTATATTCGACAAGGACGTTGGAAAGAATGGTGGGGGTATTTGGGTACTTTAGTGATAGCAGGGGTGGTGTCGCTTTTGATTTGGCCATGGTCGGTGCAACATTTATTCTTCAGTAATCGGGGTGGTGGAGTGCTGGAGCGGTTAGTGCATCCGGGGATGTTGTTGGGGGATTTGTGGCAATATTTGGGGGTGGTGGATAGATACGCCTTTCATTACCTTCTGCTCGGGGTAGTTTTGGGGTTGTTGTTCTTGGGGGGGCGAGCATTGGCACGAGGGGTGAAGTTGGCTTGGCGAGCAGAGCAGCGTAAAAAGTTCGTCATGGTGTTGGTGCCAGCACTGTTTTATCTATTGATTGTAACGGCGGTGTCGCCATTTATTGAGTTGAGGTATGTGGCGCCAGTGTGTGGTTTATTGATAGTGCTAGCGGTAATGGCCTTGTGGCAGGTGATGGGGTTAGTGTGGGGAAGTGGTAAATGGCGGAGATGGATGCTGCTAGGCGGGGTGGGGATTTTTGTGGTGATGCCAGTGGTGACGGGCACGCAGCCAGATACAATGTATCGTGAACGGGTAGAGGTGGTGAGCTGGGTAGAAGACCATGCGGAAGTGCCGGCGCTATATTTGACGCAGGGTAAGGGGGATTGGGTGTTTTTGAACGACATATTATTGTTCCGTGAATTAGATGAGTCATACATTGTGAAAGATTTGCAAGGTAGGGACGAAGAACAGCAGGCGAAGATTCGAGGAATTTTGCAAGGAAAAGATTTGTCTAAGGGGCTAATAGTAGTGGTGAATGATGACTATGACAAGATTCAGATGATGAAAATGGTCGAGGAGGCAACGGGAATGCAAGACGCGGAGCACGTGGCGCGGGTGGTAACGAGTGATGTGTATTATCTAAAGAAGCTGGAAAAATAGTCAAAAGTGGTTTAGCTGTGGTATAATTAAACTAGTTATGGCTAAGGTGATTTGTATTACGAACCAAAAGGGTGGCGTGGGAAAAACGACGACGTCAGTAAATTTGGCGTACTATCTGGCGAAGGATAAAAACCAGGTGCTTTTGGTGGATATTGATCCGCAGGGGAATGCGACGTCGGGGCTAGGGATTGATAAAAGTAATATGGATGCAAGCATGACGGAGGTGATGCTGGGGGCGGCGGGCCTGGCGGATATCATAGTGCAGACGCAGTTCAAAGGGTTGGATTTAGCACCGACGACGCCCCAGCTGGCGAATGCGGAGGTGGAGATGGCGGGGATGAAGGGGAAGTTTGGGGTGTTGAAACGGGTAATTGAGGAACAAGGGGAGAATTATGATTATGTGATTATTGATTCGCCGCCGAGTTTGTCGCTTTTGACAGTGAATGGAATGATTGCCGCGAATTATTTGTTGTTGCCAGTACAGACGGAATTTTATGCTTTGGAAGGAGTAGCGCAGCTGCTTGAGAGTATGGCGATGGTGAAAAAAGCCATGAATCCAGATTTGAAGTTGCTCGGGGTACTCGCGACCATGTATGATAAGCGTACGAGTTTGTCGAGTGAAGTGCTGGCGGAGGTGAAGAAATATTTTAAGGAAAAAGTATTTGAAATAACGATTCCGCGCAATGTGCGAGTGGCTGAGGCGCCGAGTCATGGAGTGCCGGTGGGGGCATACGATAAATTTAGTAAGGGGGCAAAAGCTTATCGAGATTTTGCAAGGGAAGTAGAGGAAAGGACGAAAATATAAATGGTAAAAAAGAGTATGGGGCTAGGACGTGGATTTGAGAGCTTGATCCCGACAAATTTAGTGGAAGAAGAATTTGACCCGACACGCCAGGAAGATGAAAACGTTAGTAAGTTGCTAGAAGTTGAGATTGAACGGATTGTGCGGGACGAGAATCAGCCGCGCAAAGAGTTTGGTAAAGAGGGGCTGCAAGAATTAGCGGACTCGATAAAAGAGCATGGGGTGTTGCAGCCAATTGTGGTAACGAAAGTGGGGGATAAATATCAGATTGTGGCGGGGGAGAGACGTTGGCGAGCGGCGCAGTTGGCAGGGTTAGAGAAGATGCAATGTATCGTGCGGACTTTGGACGATCAGTCGCGGCTGGAAATGGCGATTGTGGAGAATGCGCAGCGGGAAGATTTGAGTCCAATTGAACTCGCGACGGCGTATGCGAAGTTGAAAACGCAATTTAATATGACGAATGAACAGATTGCTAAGCGGGTAGGGAAGAGCGCGACAAGCGTGATAAATACGATGCGTTTGTTGAAATTGCCTGAAGAAGCAAAGCGGGCGATGCAGGAACATAATTTAATGGAAGGGCCGATGCGACCGTTGATTTCGGCGGAACCGGAGGTGGTAAAGGAAGTATTGCCCAAGATGATTGACGAGGGGTGGTCGGCACGGAAAGTCGAGCATTACATGGCCGAACGGCGGCAAGCAGGGAAGAAGAGCGCTAGCACGGCGATTAAGGTGAATGAGTACCTGAAGGATGAGACGCGTTTGGCAGAGAAATATGGCGCAATGGTAAAAATCCGGGGGCGAACGGTGAGTTTGAGTTTTAAGACGGAAGAAAAAGTCCGAGAATTCCTTGACAAAATTTAGGAGGTGTGCTATAATGGGGGTAGGGGTTAGGATTTTGATGTTTTAACTCTAGTGCTACAGGGGGAAGGGTATCTCATATTGAAAGGAGGAATAATATGGGATCAGTAGCAACTAATTATGTAGGGCATGCACCAATCATCACGCTGTCGGCAGGCGTACAGGCGCCGCGTTATGTATCGATGAAGGCGGCGCAAGCAGCGCAGAGTATGCGTGATTTGCACGATAGCAATAATGCGCAGCCTGCAACTTCGGCGGAATGGCGCGATTACCAGTTTGGCATGCAAGAAGAGCTGGACGAGTTTAATCGGACCGATCCGTTTCGAGATGGATCGCAGGATTCGATGGGGAGGATTCGTGAGCAATTGTCGAAGCGCCACACGACGACTCGTGAGCTTGCGGGCGATATGAATGAGGCTCGTAGTTGGTACGAGCAAGAAATTCATGCCGCAGGAACTCGAGCGCATGTACGAGAAGTGGAGCGCGTGACAATGCGCAAAGCTTTGGCGCAGGCAGCAAGAGATGCCTAGCTAGGGGGTGAACATTATGGAGGGGCTCAGTTTAGGCTGAGCCCAGTTTTAGGACTTTAACAGGTAGCTTACGTCAGAAGGAGGGAAAGAAGTTGAATGCACTTTTAAAGAAATTGATAAAAGGGGTAGTGCGTATACTGATTGCTTTGAGATTAAGAAACACACTGATTTTGGGACTGATTGGGGGGGTGTTTGGTTTGGTTGCTTCGCTTTGGACGTCGAATTGTGCAATCCCGTTAGCGTTAGTAACGTTGATGTATACTGGGTTGATACGACAAATTCAACTTCGTCACGGGAGCCAATATGAGTTTAACTATTGGTGGACGTGGTGGTGGGGCGCGTTTGAGATCGCATTGTTCGGGTCGGCGACTGTAGAGGTGATTTTTGCTATGGTGGTTGTTGGTGATTGGAATGAGGTTAACAGAATTATGGCATCCTTGCTTGCTGGGACGATCATGCTTTTGTTTTTTACGGTAAAATGCTTGATAGTACTAGGGGTGGTTGGTTTGCTGATGGAGATGGAGGCGTAAGGGTTTTAAGCACTCTGATATATAGAGTGCTAATTTTTATAGGTTGACTTTTGGAATGAGGTTTGCTATAATAGAGGTAATGAGAGAAGTGGGGCTGGACTTCAGGGGAATCTTGAAGGGATTAGGAGCGTTTTTGAGGTAGAACGCTGGGGAAAGCGAGATTTCAAAGAAAACAAGTAATTAAAGAGGAAAAGATGAATAAACAAGAAGAGGTAGAGCGACGTGCGCGTTTGATGAAGATGCGGGACGAACGGTTGCCAGATATTAAAAAACAGTTTGAAGAAGCACAAAATCGTAATTTTAACAGCAACTTTGCTGAGGGTGGTAAAGATGCGGCTTTGGTACGAAAAAGTGCTAATAGGAGTGCGAGAAGTGCTCAGGTGGCAAAAGGAGGCTCCGGAGCGACTAGTGGCGGGGTCAAAAATAGCCGAAATGCTGCTGGAGGCACGCAGAAGGCCGCTAAGGCCGGTGTAGCGAAAAAGTCGGGTAGCAAGGCGGTTACGGCTAAAAGTGGCGCAAAAACGGCTAAAAATGCCTCTCAGACGCAATCTAAGGCTGCGGCGAAGAAGGTGGGGCTGGGGGTTTCGGTACGCAAGGGCGAAATGGTGCATCATCAGCGTATGCTGTCGCAGGATGTGAATGCGCAGGCGACGCAGCATATTATTGGGGTGCCGGTGAATAAGAGCCGATTTAACGGTTATGGTGGGGCGCAGGTGACAAATGCGCAGCTTAAAGCGGCACGGCCTGACCCAGAGGCAGTGCGAGTGATTCCGCTAGGTGGGGTGGGGGAGTTTGGAATTGGTAAAAATATGACAATCGTGGAATATAAGGGGGAGATGATTGTGATCGATATGGGGTCGCTCTTTGCAGGGCCGGATTATCCAGGGGTGAATTATATGGTGCCGGACATTAAATATTTGGAAGACAATAAGGACAAGGTAAAAGCGGTGTGTTTTACGCATGCGCACTTGGACCATATTGGGGCGTGTCGGCATTTGCTAACGAAATTTAGCCCGTTGACGCCGATTTATGCGACGAAATTTACGATTGGCATGGTGCAGAAGCAGATGTCGGAGCTAACAGAGGTGCCGGATTTGAATTATCATGCAGTGGATCCGTTCAAGCACGAGAAGATTAAGGTGGGTGAGCATTTTTCGGTAGAATTTATTCATACCTTGCATTCGATTCCGGGAAATACGGCAATCGTGGTGCGGACACCGAACGGCGTGATTTACTTCTCGGGCGACTGGCGACATGAGGAGAATCCGTTGGGGGTGCAGACGGATTACGAACGAATTGATGAGATTGTGAAAAAAGAGGGGATCGCAATGCTGGTGAATGAGTCGACGAATATTGATTCGCCGGGGCGACATCCGCATTCGGAATATGATGTGGGCGAGAATATTGGGCGAGTGATGGATCATTATGCGAATGGGCGGGTGATTGTGAGCTGTTTTTCGAGCCAAATTAAGCGGATTGAGTTGATTTTGAACGAAGCGAATAAACGGGGGCGGAAAGTGGCGTTTGCGGGATTTTCGATGATTAATAATATTGAGGTGGCGCTAAAAGCTGGGGTGGTGAAGATTCCGAAAGACACCATTATGAAAATGGAAGATATTATTAAATTGCCGGATGATAAAATCACGGTGGTCTGTACGGGGTCGCAGGGGGAGATGAATGCGGTGCTGAATCGAATGGTGACGGGGGCGCACAAGTATATTAAGATTAAACCGAGCGACGTAGTGGTGTTCTCGAGCAATCCGATTCCGGGGAATGAACCGCACGTGGTGGGAGTGGTAGATGGGTTGCTACGCGAAGGGGCGCAGGTAATGCAGAATGGAAAGACGCACTTGACGGGCCTAGGGCCACTGCACTTATCTGGACATGCTTATTATGAGGACCATGTGGATTTCGTAGAGCGACTGAAACCGAAGAATTACGTGCCATATCACGGGGAATTCTACATGTTGGAACATAACGCGGAAATGGCGGCAAACGTGATTGGTATGTCGGAAGAGCGGATTCTAGTGATGGATGACGGGGATGTAGTAGAACTAATGCCGGACCAGACGATTCGTAAGTGTGGGCGGATTCCGGTGGGAAATAAGCTGTTTGATGATGCGGATAAGCCGGTGCATGAGGCGGTCGTCAAAGACCGGATTCATATTGCGCGCGAGGGGATTTTTGTGATTGTTTTGACGTTGAGTAAGAAGAATAATCGGATGGTGAAGACGCCGGATATTGTCTCGCGAGCGTTTATTTATCTGGATAATTCAGAGGAATTAGTCGCGAAAATTCGGCATTATTTGCGGGTACGGACGGAGAAAAACGTGGGTGATGATATGAAGGCGTTTAAGGAAGAAATCAAGGAAGACGTGACGCATATTCTGTTCGATGCGACGGGGCATACGCCGATTGTGATACCGGTGATTAATCGGGTTTAGCGCGCAATACAGCGGACGGGGGCGAGGGCGGCTTTACCAACGGCGCCCCCAGTAATGGCGTTAAAGCCGTAATCGAGATAAGCGGCACCGTAGTTGGTGACGTGGGGCGTGGAAGTCCAGTAATTTGCTACGGTACCAACACCATCGGTTTTGCGGGAATCATAGCGTAGATAGCCTTGTTTAACTTGAGCAACTGGAAGCTCAGTGTTGGAATAGCCAGCGTCATATAGACCAGCAAAATCAGTAGAGTTAGGGCCGCCAGTCGGGAGACGCCAGCCCTTGGGGCAGATGCTATCTTTGGCGTTGTTGCCACCGTTTAGGGTACCGCTGCCACCAGCCGTGGCGGCATCCCATTGATAATACGTAGTAACAAGGTAATGAGCGTCGTAAGTTTGGTTAGATTCATTAATACTAACGTAGGGATAGGAAACGCCCTTGTAAGTGCCGGGTTGAGCTTCGAAGGTAAACTGGTCGGCACTGGCGCCAGAAAGATTGAGAAAAGTAACGCCACAGCTGCTGAAATTGGTGGGATTAGTGCAGGCGGTAGTGTTGCTAGGAATGGTGATGAGCCATTTGGCAGGAATTTTGTAGGAATAAGTAGGCACCGTGGTGTCGACATTGCTAGGAAAATTGGAGACAAGAGTGGTGTTGTGTGGGATATTTTTGGTGCTGCCGGTGGGAGTTTTGCCAGGATTGGAGGTGGTCCAGACGGTATTAGGTGGATTGATATCGGAAGTAGTAGAGTTGAGGCCGGCGGAGGTGATTTGGTAATCAAGGTTTTGCGTCATCCAACACTGGTTATCTTTGAGCTTAGTTACCCAATAGGACTGGCCATCACGACGGTCAATGAGTTGTTTGGTGTCGTGAACGTTGCTCTGAGTACAAAGGTCGCTGGTCATTTCTTGCATGTAGGTGATAGTGCGAAGGCCAGTAATAAGCTCAGGATTAG
>CAYPTT010000019.1:3768-17410 GCA_964413835.1 uncultured Candidatus Saccharibacteria bacterium | reverse complement strand
AGAAACATTGCTGCGAACAAGATAATAAACAAAAGTATAGAGTATGGTGACATTCTCATTGAAAAATCTGGCGGGTCAGATAAGAAACCAGTAGGGCGCGTAGTGTTGTTTCTAGGCGAAAGTGGAAAATACCTAAATAATAACTTTACCGCGTCCTTGCGTATTAAAGATAAGAAACGCGTAGATTTTCAGTATCTTTTCGTATATCTATTTATGAACTATTGGCAGGGCGGAACGCAAAGCTACGAGAGTAAAACCACTGGTATTCATAATTTGAACTTATCTAAATTTTTACAGGAGACAACAATCGCGTTGCCGCCAATTGAACTTCAAAATCAATTCGCCGACTTCGTCTCCCAAGTCGACAAATCAAAATTTGCCATTCAAAAATCTTTGGAAAAAACTCAACAACTCTTTGATAGTCTAATGCAGGAGTATTTTGGATAGAAATAAAATTTCTTTGCAAGTGGAGGTTGTAACCTAGCAAAGGAGTTTTTAATGGAAGAAGCCATTAAGTTTATTTTGGTGGACATGGATGAATATCTAACCGCCAACCAATCTCAAAAATTACAACAAGTTCTCATTTCGAGATTAATTAACCGCACGGAGACAATTAGCGAACTTACAAATTTCAACTACCTAGAAATGTTTTTGAACGCCAAAAAGATCGAAGGGTGTTCAGAAAGGACCCTAGCATATTATGAAACGACGATCAGAAAACTTCTGGTTGATTTTACAGAACCAATTCGTAAGATTACCACGGATGATATTCGTGGTTATCTGTCTAACTATCAAGAGATTAATAATTGCAGCAAGACTACTATCGACAATATTCGGCGCAACATTTCAAGCTTCTTCACTTGGCTAGAAGAGGAGGACTATATTATAAAAAGTCCTATGCGCCGTATTCATAAAATTAAGACTGTCAAAATGGTAAAAGAAATAATCTCAGACGAAGAGATCGAAAAATTACGAGACCGTTGTGATAGTCTGCGCGATTTAGCAATGATTGACTTATTATATTCTACTGGGATTCGAGTTGGGGAACTAGTTCGTCTGAATATTGAAGATATCAATTTTGAAGAACGTGAATGTGTGGTTTTAGGTAAAGGCGATAAGGAGCGCAAGGTTTATTTTGACGCTAAGACGAAAATCCATCTCCAAGGATATATCAATAGTCGCTCTGATAATAACGAAGCATTATTCGTATCGCTAGACGCACCGTATGATAGGCTAAAAATTTCTGGCGTCGAAATTCGGTTGCGTTCACTAGGCAGGGAATTGGGTATTGGCAGAATTCATCCACATAAATTTCGTCGCACTATGGCGACTAGGGCTATTGACAAGGGTATGCCCATTGAACAAGTCCAAAAACTTTTAGGACATTCTCAAATTGATACTACGATGCACTACGCAATTGTCAATCAGAGCAATGTAAAAGTCTCCCACCGCAAATTCATTGCCTAGTTTTCAGGCAAATTCGGATTTGTAGGGATGAATATCAAATTGGAAGACTTCCTTGAAGAAGTTTCAGAGAAAACTATACAAAATAATCAATTTCCAGTTCTGACCTCTTCAAGGAGTGGGCTTTTCTTGCAGAATGAATATTTTAATAAACAAGTGGCCAGCAAAAACAATATCGGATACAAAATTATTCGACGCGGCGAATTTACGTACCGCGCCATGAGTGATACGGGTGAATTTTATCCAAATATGCTCGAATGTGCTGATGTGGGTATTGTAAGTCCTGCATATCCTGTATTTAAGATTTCAAAAGATATCATAGTTCCAGAATATCTAAAGTATTATTTTAGATCTAACGATTTTCAGCGATCGATTAAATCTTTCGTACAGGGTAGCACGCGGGCAAGTATGAAGTTTGGTAAAATGAAGACTATTAATCTAAACTTGCCAAACAAAGATACTCAATCAAAAATAATCCAGAAGCTAGATTTAGTTAAATTTCAAATCAAACTAAAAACAAAAGAGTTAGAGTTGTTAGACTCCCTCATCAAAGCCCGATTTGTCGAGATGTTTGATGTGAAATTGTATCCAACAAAACCACTTTCCGAAATAGCGAAATACTGGAACGGCTTAACATATAAACCTTCCGACGTGTCAAGCGATGGTACTATCGTTTTACGCTCTAACAATATCCAAGGCATGCAACTTGATCTCAGTGATACAGTTCGCGTTAAATGCGCAATTAGCGATAAGAAGATGATTAAACCGAATGATATCCTGATGTGTTCAAGAAATGGAAGCGCCAGGCTGGTCGGAAAGGTTGCCCTGATACCGGAACTAAAAGAAGAAATGAGTTTTGGCACCTTCATGATGATTATTCGAAGTGATTATTATCCATATTTATTAACATACTTTCAATTGCCGACTTTCCGTTCCCAACTCTCTACTGGTACGACCACCATAAACCAGATTACGCGATATATGCTGGACAAAGTATTCCTACCGGTGCCCGATGCGGCAAAGATGGAAGAATTCAAGTCTTTCGTTACCCAAGTCAACAAATCAAAATTTGCCATTCAAAAGTCCCTGGAAAGAAGGCAATTTCAGCTACAAAATACCCTATTGTTCTCAATGGCGGAGTAGCATAAGCTAATATCGGCTGCAACTGTCACACTTTAATACAATTTACAAGGATTACAGCCACGTAAAATTTCTCAATACTCTCCGAAAAATTTCGTTTGCTTTTATTCCAACTCTAGAATATAATTAAACTAACAATAGTGGAGGTGAAGTGGAAGCAACGTATATTTCTGCTAGGGAGGCAGCGATAAAATGGGGGATTTCTCAGCGTAGAGTAGCGGTTCTTTGTTCCGAAAATCGCATCTCAAATGCAACAATGGTTGGGAATATGTGGCTTATACCGAAAACAGCCTTAAAGCCAGAAGATGCTAGACTATCAGAGACAGGCAATAAACAAATAAAACCCTTTCTCAAATGGGTTGGTGGCAAAACGCAACTCTTGCCAGAAATTCGTAAATTTTATCCTTTTAATAACTTTAAGATAACCAAATATGCTGAGCCATTCGTTGGTGGCGGAGCTGTTTTGTTCGACGTTTTAAGCTTTGCTAATTTGAAAGAAATTTATGTTAGCGATCTTAATGGCGACTTAATAAATACATATATTGTTATTAGGGATAGCGTAGACGAATTACTAGGCATTTTACACCAGAAGCAGGATGAATATTTGCCATTAGATTCGGAAAAACGGAAAGAGCATTTCTATGCTCAACGAGATAACTTTAATAGGCTAAAGCATACACCGTCAGAAGATGGTCGTATCATTCGAGCAGCATTAATGATTTATCTCAACAAAACGTGCTTCAATGGTCTATACAGAGTTAATCGTAAAGGTGACTACAATGTGCCTATGGGGGCATACAAGCAACCGCTCATTTGTGATAGAGAAAATTTACAGTTACTGTCTGAAAAATTACAAAAGGTAAAGATTCAACATGCTAGTTATAAAGAGGTTGATTCATTTGCAGATGAGAACACGTTTATCTATTTCGACCCGCCATATAGGCCATTAACGAAAACGTCAAACTTTACATCTTATACTAAAGCAGAATTCAGCGATAAGGAGCAGCTGGAACTGGCGGATTTTATTAAAAAATTGAGTGATAGGGGATGTAAAGTACTAGCGAGTAATTCCGACCCTAAAAATACCGATGAGAACGATAATTTCTTCGATGATGCCTATGCTGGCTTAAATATTCATCGAGTACAGGCATCACGCATGATAAACAGCAAAGGTTCTTCTCGTGGAAAAATTAGTGAACTATTGATATCAAATTATTAAGAAGGAGTTCTATGAAAAGAGATTTTAATACATGGCTAAGCGAGTTCAGAGAGAGTATTGCAGATTATAGATATTACGTTGACTTTGACAAGGTCTATAAGAACATAGATAGAATTAAAGTTCAATTAAATATCCTCAATTCGCTGATTGGCTCTGAAAATATTGAGGACGATTTTGATAGCTTGGCAGCGAAATATCCAGAGATTCTCGACTGCATCCCGATTTTACTAGCAGTACGTACGGCAGAGATTTATGCTATCGATGAGGATGGTGAATTTAACTATAATTTCAAACATCCAAACTTATCCGTTGAGCAATACAAGATATTTATGCGAAAGACTGGACTGTTCAATCTTGTCGCGGAGCACCTCATTAATAATTTAGTTGACTATGCAACTGGAGTTGAGGCCGGATTAGATTCAAACGGTCGTAAAAATCGTGGCGGACATCTCATGGAGAATTTGGTCGAAAAATATATCCAAAAGGCCGGTTTTATAAAAGGGCAAAATTATTTTAAAGAAATGTATATTAGTGATATCGAACAGAAATGGGGAATAAATCTTTCTGCTATCTCTAATAAGGGCAAGGCTGAAAAACGCTTTGACTATGTTATTAAGACTAATAGCATGATATATGGAATTGAAACAAACTTCTATCAGAGTAGTGGGTCGAAGCTTAATGAGACGGCCAGGAGTTATAAAACTCTAGCAATAGAAGCAGATGGTATTGATGGTTTTACGTTTGCTTGGTTTACGGACGGTAGGGGCTGGATGAGCGCCCGCAATAACCTAGAGGAAACTTTTGACGTTATGAGTATGTTGTACAACATTACCGATCTTGAAGACGATGTTATAAAGAAGGAGTTCGTGTAATGTCATCTCACAAGAAAGTCATAAAATGGGAGCCAGAAAATTTCGAACTGGAAATGACCTCAGTCTGGAGTTTTCCGAAGCGTGGCGATTGGGCTACGCATGATGCAAAATGGCGCGGTAATTGGTCCCCGTATATTCCTCGCAATCTTTTGTTAAGATATTCAAAAGAAGGTGATTTAGTTTTAGACCAGTTTGCTGGTGGTGGTACAACCCTAGTGGAAGCAAAGCTATTGAATCGTAACATCATTGGAGTAGATGTTAATGAAAAAGCTTTAGCACGGTGTCGAGAAAAGACGGATTTTAGACACGAGGGTGCGAATGGCAAAGTAAAACTCCAAAAAGGCGATGCTAGAAGCCTTAATTTTATATCGGATGATAAGACAGATTTTATCTGTACGCATCCACCATATGCGGATATTATCCATTACAGCGAAGGTCAAGACATCCCAGAAGATTTGTCTAACTTGAAGAAAAAAGACTTTCTTCAAGAAATGCACAAAGTCGCTAACGAATGTTATCGTGTTCTAAAACCCGGTAAATTTTGTGCAATATTGATTGGTGACATGCGTAGCAAGGGGTGCGTTCAACCTCTCGGCTTTGAGACAATGCAGATTTTTCTTGATGCCGGTTTTACATTAAAAGAAATCATACTAAAGGAGCAACATAATTGTCGCGCAACCGGATATTGGAAAACGAATAGTATTAAATATAATTTCTTACTTTTAGCCCACGAGTATCTGTTTATTTTTAAAAAATAACAATGATCTCATAACTATGAATTGTTGAAACCCCAAGTCCGTATTCAATCATAAGGCTAGCTAACTCGTCTCCATAAATTAATCGAACCTTTTTATTGGATTACCTTGCCGACGCACGAGCCTTCTTGTCAAAATGTGATGTTGTAACAAAAATCCCCTTCTGGACATTCCAAGTACTTAATGCGCCGAGAAAATCGCGCATTTGTTTTTCAGAAACAAGATTGCCTGCAGAATATGTAAATAAATTGACTACCACCTACAGCCGTTAATCAAAGTAAGAATTATAGGGACAGAAAAAATGATTTCAGCGATAAGCACTAAAAACAGGAATAACTGCGGAGAAACGCGCCCTTGCTTATCCACATTTTTATCTATAACTTGCTTAAGCAAGCCCTTATTTTTCATATACCAATTATATTATATCAACCGTAAAATTAAAACAACTACGCAGACAGGGCTTATATCCGTGTGATATAATGTTAGAAAATAACTTCTTACGAAAGAGGAACTGAATTATGGCAAAGACGATCGAGCCGAAGCTTAGGAAGATTAGTGGCTATCTAAAACTTGAGGATGATACAACTTTTATTATCCCTAAGTATCAACGAGCTTATTCCTGGGGCACTGATAGATGTGACAAATTATGGAACGATTTGGTGGAATATTCCGAAAGTGCCAATAAAGACGCCTATTTTTTTGGAACGGTTATTCTTAACTGTCAAAACAATGATGAGGATTTATTATTGATTGACGGGCAACAACGCACGACGACATTTTTCTTGATGATGAAGGCCTTCTTAATTAGGATTAACGATGCCATCCGTAGCACCGAAAAAGATGAAGATTCCGAAGAATTGTGTCGCAAACTCCGCGAACGTCGCAAAAGTATTATGCAGCTTCTGTATCGAATTGAGCCAGAAGACATACCGGATGAACTAGATGATGCTAATGATATAAAAATATTCGAAAAGAGCAAGCCGTTATTGCGAAATGAATCTATCCGAGAACAATATCGAAAAGATTTTAATGCCATTTTGGGGTCCATCAATCTTGAACAGGCAGAGTCTCGTGTCGAGAAAATTAAATACAAGCAAAAAGATAACAGGTATTCAAATTACTTTCGGAATTTTAAGTTTTTCTATACGAAAGTCGATGAACTCTCAGATTCGCAGTTAAATAGCATTTCGAAGATTTTTATTCAAAAATGTGAGCTTATTGAAATTAAAAGCTGGAATCTTGAGCAAGCTATTACGATGTTTAACTCATTAAACTCTGACAGTTTGCCACTAAACGATGCGGATATTATTTCTTCCGAGCTTTATGAATGTGCGGAGAAACATGGCGATGAAGAAAAATTTACGAAATCATGGGAAGAATTCCATCTACTTACCCGAATTTTGGAAGAAAAAGAGATCTCCAATATGGATCAGATTTTAATGCAGTATATGTACTACGAACGTGCTCGCCATGGTGAAACTGATACCACCACGCCGGGGCTTCGTCGGTACTTTACTAGTATTAATAAAGACGCGATTAATAATCCACAGCAGTTTTCCGCCGATGTCATCCGCCTTGCTAATATCTGGATTCAAGCATATGAATATCCCTGTACTCAGGTTTTACTAAGGTTCAACGAGAACGCTAAATTATTCCTTGCTAGTTATTTATTTAGATTTCAGGATACTCTACAAAAAACTGATGTCGAGGAAGTAATTGAAAGCTTATTGAAGCTCTTTGCTATTTTAGAAGTTGAGGAGGTGGGGTATTCAAGTAAAAAATTTAAGAGTTTTCTTTTCGGTGAGGAAGTACGTTTGATAAATCCTGAAGTTTCTGCGACTGACATTGCCAGAGATTTCAAAGAGCATATTGCCAAAAATTGGACTAGAGAAGATATTGAGGGGAAGATTCTTGAATATGATAAGAATATGCTTGTGTATCTCAACGAATATCTTTACGCAGAGGAACATCATCTTGATTTTGACCTGAAAGAAAAATGGGATATAGAGCATATCATGCCTGCGAGCGGGCGCAACATCCAAACGATTCGAAAAGATGCCAAAATCGATAGCGAAGATGAGTTTAAGGGCATTGTGAATAAGCTTGGGAACAAGATTCTCCTTGAATATACCATCAACCGTTCCATTGGAGCTGAATGGTTTAAGACAAAAGTTTCCACCACGCTTGAAGATAAGGCGGGGTATATAAATAGTAAGTATCCATTGGCGATCGCATTGGTGGATAAATACCGAAATAGTGCGGAGAAGTTTTGGACGAAAGACGATATCAATAACGCAACCGAGAAAATTAGCAAACGTATTACAAACTTTATTTTTGGGTGAGGTTAATATTCCGCTTCTTCCAAGTTTTTTACCTCGCTTCTCAGTCTAGAAGCTTAAGGTCATCTCAAAATACAAAAAACGTTCTCCGTCCCTGACTAAATTTTTCATAGTCGTAATGGAGTTTAGTATTGCCGTCGTAGCAGAACAAATTTTTCGTGCTATAATGATCAAAAGGAATAAAATGGGCCTTAAAGTCGGCGAGGTAAAATTAGAAAAGTGGAATCCTAAATGGCGGGACGATTTTGAAAAGGAAAAACAAAACCTGTTGAACATTTTCGGAACACTTGCACTGGACATTCAGCATATTGGCTCAACTTCCGTTGAGGGACTGGATGCGAAGCCAATTATAGACATAGCAGTAGGGCTTGGCAACCTGACTGATTTTGAGGAGGTACGACAAACTTTTGAAAATTTGCCTGCTTATTCTATTAAAGAAGATAATGCGCCAGAGGAAATTCTTGTGCGTAAAGGCCCAGAGAATGATCGCACGCATTTTATTCATGTTATGCAAAACGATAGTCAAAGAATGGCTGATAGCTTAAAATTTAGGAATATTTTACGACATAATCCACAAGTCAGGAACGAATACTGCAAGCTCAAACACTTGCTTGCAAAGAAATATCCACATGATCGAAAGTCCCATACAGCTCACAAATCCGCTTTTATAAAACACACCCTAAAAGACAATTGAGTTATTTAACTTCACAAAATCTGCTAGGGATTTAACGAGAACATCCATTCTAAAAAAGTTGAATTCGTTAAAATCACATTTATATAAACTATGGTCGGGCCTGGTTTGTTCGGCTTTAACAAAATTTCTAGAGGGAGACGACAATTAGCACTTATGCTTTGTGAGTGCTAACCAATATGATATAATGGTAAAAATAACATCTAAGTTAGGAGGTGATTTTATGGATACATTGAAGGGTGAACCTGATTCTTTCCCTATGTTATCAGCAAAAAATTGGTGGGCTGTCAGACAGAAAGTGCAGACATCTATTCCAAATGCAATAACCCCGAGTTTTATTCGAAGTTTGCTTGATTTGAAAGACGAAGCTTCAGCTAGAAGTAACGTTGTCTCGCCTATGCGAAAACTTGGTCTCATCGATAGTGAAGGCAAGCCAACTGAGCTGCTAAAATTGTGGAGAAATGACGATAGCTATGCCCAGGCTTGTGCCGAGATGTTGAAGAATACTTATCCAGATGAATTACTTGCCCTCGTTTCAGACGACCCAGTAGATAAGCAAGCTGCTGAAAGGTGGTTTATGGGTAAAGATGCTGGCAAAGCAGCGGCCGGGAAAATGGCCGCATTATTATCTATCCTTAAACAAGCCAACCCGACTCCACCAAAAGCCATTACCAAACAACAATCGTCAGCCAAACAACCCGCAGCGACTCAGGCCAAAAGCGCCAAACAGAAGGTAAAAGAAGACCCTTTACCATCGGCGACTATGCCATATAGCAGCGCAACCAGCCCCTCTGTCCATATTGATTTGCAACTGCATTTTTCCCCTGATCTTACTCCTGAACAAATTAGCACTATATTCGAGAGCATGTCTAAATACTTGTATAAGGCACAATAATAAAGTATGGATATTGAGAACTTCTTCAATTTTGCAGAGGAGTTTAAGCAGCTATTGCCGTCAAATGTGCCATATTCGCCTGCGGAAAATTTTTCATTTGAAAACCTGATAAGCGATACCGGTCTTCGTAATGCTATTTACTCGTTGTTCTGGCATGGCCATTTTGCTCAAGCAATCGAAGAGGCTTTAAAATTTCTTGATAAATTGGTTGCAGACTCTGCGGGAGTCAATGAAAGCGGTGCAAGATTAATGAACCAGGTCTTCTCAGCAAACAAGCCGCTCCTCAAGTTTAACCCGTTGTCCACTCAATCAGAAAAAGACGAACAACAGGGTTTAATGATGGCTGCAGCGGGCCTGATGATTGGTCTTCGTAATCCTCGCGCACATGACTCTAATCGTAAGGATGATCTTAATGATGCCATAGCTATTCTAGCATTCGTAAATTATCTGGTTTTACGAATTAGACAGGCGCAATGCCGTTAATCCAGCATTTCAGCAGTAAGCATATTTGCGCCTACTCCCATTACGGACTTTAAAATTTGGCTCTTCAATACTTATTGGCAGCTGTACCCTAATCCACTAGAATCAATAACTTTTATATTCTCGCGTCCGTAGCCTTTTTCTTAATCGCTTTTAGCATATCGCGTGGTTCAACTAAATATTTATCAAAGTCATGTATATTTTTGTTCGTTACCCATAATTGCCCCTCTCCAGTATTGCCTCTATGTTGGCCGGTAGAATAATATGGATCGTGCTCAACTTCATAGCTAGACAGTACCCAATATCTAATAGCATCGCGCCACACGGCAATCCAAACAAAAACGTCTGCACAAGCAGGCTTAATCTGCTGGAAATTCATATCAAAACCATTCTCAGAGTCGATAGATAATGCTTTTTCTAGCAAAGTTCCACCGCTTTTACGATTAACCGCTCTTGAGGCCTTTACCTCTATTCTTATTCCGTCATACCAAAAATCATATTGTCCGGAGTATGTTTCATCATGCTTGTTTGATGGAATATCTAACTCTGGAACTAACTCATTGAGATGCCGTTGTGCCCAAGTTTCACCAAAAGTGCGTGGCGCAGTAATTTCAAAAATGTAAAGGTATTTATTGCGGCGAAGGTAGTTATTGCGCAGTTCTAAATACTGGTCTAACGATAAAATGCCTTCGGCAATCAAATGGCTAATAACATACTCAAACCGGTTAAACGGATATACAGAATACAGGTTATCAAGTGTTAACTCCGACAAATCATATTTGCCGTGCAATTTTTGAATATCCTCGTCTAATGTCTTTTTGAGTATTTCCATATAATTCTCCTTTTATATATAAAACTTCTTCGTCAGTGATATTAAATAATTCATAAATATATTGTTGCAATTCTATATTTTTGTCCTGCTTGCCATTGATTAAATCATTTACTAGGCTACTCATATATGCATCCTGCTCTTTAGCAAGTGACATGAACGGCAATAGGAGTAAATTGCTTTTCAAAACTTTGATGCCACCAAAATTTTTCTGGTAGAAGAATTGGTAAAGTTCAGAATTCAGAAAAGCCGCAACCGTATTGATTGACATACTTGGTATATTGGGGATAAGAAGATTGGCGCTATTAAGAAATAACTGTCCTGAGGTATCTATCGAAAAAGTTAGTTTATTGGAAATAAACTTATATGCCAATTTTTCTGGTGTACGATATATCTCATCTTTAGCTACCTGCTGAAAACTCGCTCTGTCATATAGAATGTATTTTTTTGCTGCCTTTAACTTATACGGTACAATTTCTTTGCCTGTATAGATTGGCTCTAGTCCATCCCGCATCTCGTCGAACAGTTTATTCTTGTTATCGCCAGTCACGATGCCGAGTGCCCACACGGCTTTCGATAAATCGTGAGTTTTTTTATCTTTTATTTTATCAAGTATTCTAGCATCCTTAGAAGTAATAAAATTGATAGAATAATAATTTTTAGAAGTTAGTGTAGATTTGTCTAATATGGAGTTTTCCTTATCGCCTTCAAGTACTATTTCTGTGCCTATTGGGCTTTTTTTAGCCTCGAGAGCGACATATCGCGTCATCACACCGGTAAAAGCGCCCTGATAGGATTTAATGCGGGATAAATTAGTGCTTTCAAGAAGGTATTTACGTATATCCTGATGAGCTTTAACATTCAAAACCGCATCCGGAAGCAGAAAACGCATAACCCCATTATCACATAACTTGGAATACGATTTTACTAAGAAATAGGAAAAGGTTTCACCCGATGTAACGACATCACATCTATAATCATTATTAGCTCCGCCCCAAGGGGGATTTGTAATTATATAATCAAAGTTGTTATCTAATATAGTTTGCTGGTATTCTGCGCTATAGCGTAAAAATAAGTCTGCCTGTTCTAAAAAATTAGCACAAAAGATTTTAGGGCGTACATGAGTTACTGGAAATTTGAGAAAAAAGTTAATCCGAGAGATCATTACTGCAATGGGATCTAAATCTACCCCATAAATTTGTTCTGGCTTGATATTGGGTATGTTTAATAAAAATATGCCACCGCCGCAACATGGGTCCAACACTTTATCTTTAGGCGATAGCTTAATATCTTTCACCATGTCTATTACGACGTTCTTTGGCGTATAGTATGACCCCTTTACATTCTTTTCTCCCTCAGTTTGCATATACTGATACACTAGACTCAAAAGATTAGTTTCATTAGGCAGGTAACACTCTTTAATATCGCATTCTTGCATCGTGCTCGAATATTCTGACACGATAAAATCAACATTCTCTCGCGCCACATTTGCACGACGCATCAGCTCTAACCCCACTGAAAAAACTAGCTCATCGGTCGTAAGATTATTATCCTGCGCATACTGAGCAAGACACTCAATATATTGAATATTGTTTTGGTTATCAAAACTTTCTTTGGGCATAATATGCTTATTCGATAGGCGTTTATTGGCCCGCGCAGCGCATTTCTTTCTATTTACATTTATTCCCAATCGCGCCCAGTTTCGTCTTGTGGCTTCAGACACAAGATTACTTACTATTTTCGTCTCAGTAGCTTTCGTAACCTCCATGTATACTTAGTATATCATATTTTACTATCACCCGCGTCCGATAAGGCTTTAACAAACAAACTTGTAGAGGTAGAACCATACAAATGGATACAAGTTATAAATGAGGGCAAACGCAAAATCGAACAAGAATTGTTAGAAAACTCCCTCTCTGGAACATTAACAAAAAATTCACCCTTTTTACAGGGATCAAGTACATTAAAATCACATTTATTTCAACTATGGTCGGGGCTACCAGGATCGAACTGGCGACCTCACGTCCCCCAGACGTGCGCGCTACCACTGCGCCAAGCCCCGATTTGCGTAACAGGGAGGTTACTTATTGATTTTAGCACAATAGAGAGCATCTGTGTTAAAATTAGTGTATGTCAAGTACCAAGGCCGCTGCAGAAGAAATTCAATCGAGACTTAGTGCTTTTGGCGATGCAAAAATTCGACCAATGATGGGGGAATACCTGTTGTATTTGGATGGAATTTTGATCGGTGGGATTTACGATGATCAGTTGCTACTCAAAGAAACAGAGGGGAACCTGCAGCACGAATTGCCACGGGTAATTCCGTATGCGAGCGCGAAGCGGACAATGATTTGGCTAGAGGATCTGGATAATACAGAGCTTTTGACAAAGATTATTCCTCTCACCAAGGCCGAACTAGCTAAGAAAAAATAATCTTGTGCTACAATAGTTTCATAATACTAAACATAAAAATAGAAAGGAAAAAATGAGCTTAGCAGACATCAATGAAGAGATTGGTAAAACCGCTAAAGAAGACTTTGCCAAAGCCAAGGACAAAGCGGAGGAGCTGAAAGAAAAAGCTTCGGAAAAGGCAGCGGATATCAAAGAAAATACCGATAAATTCATTGCAAATAATGAAAAGAAATTGGCCGACAAAATGCAAGCGGGCGGAGAAAAACTAGAGAAACACGCCGAGAAAAAAGCGTAAAAATCCCAAAACTTCACAAAAGCCGAGGTTTGAGACAATCTCGGCTTTTTGAGCTTTTCAATCTAGTCAACTCGATATCATTATGATATAATGCGAATAGGTTACTTTTATCAAAATTAACCCATATTCGGAGCGTAGCGCAGTTGGTAGCGCACACGGTTTGGGACCGTGAGGTCGCTGGTTCGAGCCCAGTCGCTCCGACCACACAGAATATAAAGCCCGTTTTTGACTGTTTTGCCCCTGTAAAATTG
>CAYPTT010000019.1:0-3758 GCA_964413835.1 uncultured Candidatus Saccharibacteria bacterium | reverse complement strand
TTAGCAAGTTCAGGGGCTAATTTTTTTGACGATTTTACGATTTTTTCGAGCCATAGATACGTTTTTACCTCTATAATTTCCGCTATTATAACCTTGGTGAATGCTAAATTTGCAAGACCTTGGTCTAAGGTATTAACTTCTTGCTCTGTTTTACCAAGATCCAGATCTAAATCTGAACTAAGTAAGGACTTAATTTCTTTGATCTGAGATTCTAGCCCGCCAAAATCTAGGCCGACGACAAAAGATACGCTGCCAAGACTATCATTCATTGAGTCACCTCTGAAAGACTTTTATTTCTAGATGATGTATGATAAAATTGAAGTATGAAAAAAGAGAAAGGTCCGGTGAAACACCTGCTTGCAAGACATATCGATAAACATGGTCGGATAACCGTACATCTATATCTCTTTCTAGTTTTGATTGCTGAAATCATTTTCCTTACTCCAATATTCATCAACATTATCGTAACTGGTAAATGGTAGCCAATTTATTTACATACTCTGCATTATCTTTTGCGTACTTTTTGTCATAGGTAGAGGCATTGCTTGCTGCATATATGCGACCTTCATCCAGAATAATATTCTAATTCTAATATCAAGGAAGTTAATCCAGTATTTCCTATTCTGGGTACTTATCACCTTTTGCAAGATTGCACTCACGATGCGCAAGTTGGCAATTTTCTAAAGTCGTCAAGCCGCCATGCAATAGTGGATAATATAGTTTTACTAGATATTGGCTGCTTTTTGCTCCTCTTTATTATATAAACTCGCATGGACTTAACGGGCGTAATTATAACGCAAGCCTCCTTTGCGCCTCAGTATATAACAATTTTTCCCAAAACTACAAACATAAGCAAGATCGGATTTCTCATTTTAGAAAAAGCCACTTTCAGAATTGGCAAAAATCGGCTAAAAATAGTGCAAACATTTTTTGAGGATCCAGAGCTGACCCATCATAAGTTAGTTTCCCGCAAGGTGGGCTATTATGGCCAATTCCAGATTCAAAAGGTGTTGTATAATAGTATACATGAACAATGAGTATGGCGAATCGGCCAAACCGCGCTTCAAATGCACACCCTGTATCTTCTTTTACCTTACACGTAATGGTAAAAATGGCAAAGAAATCTTGCTGCAGCTACGCGATCACACTGGTTACATGGATGGCAAATATCATTTTGGCGCTGCGGGTCATGTCGAAGCTGGTGAGAGTTTTGCTGAAGCTGCTATCCGGGAAGCCGCTGAGGAAATTGGTATTACGGTTTTGCCTGAGGATCTCGTCTTGAAGTATATTAGTTATGGTTTAGACGACAAATATCTTCGTTGTGTTTTTGGCGCCAAAGCTTACACTGACACTCCGCATGTTTGTGAACCAGATAAATGCGCCGGTTTGCTCTGGGCAGACATCAATAAGCTACCAGAAAACATCGTGCCATTTCTCCCGGCCATCATCCACGATATTGGAAACGGCGGCAAATTCGATCGTGGTATCATGTAATATATATATATATATATATATATATAGTTAATCGGCAAGCATTTCGTACGGTTGAGATATTCCTCGGTCTGTGCTAGAATGAACAGAGAAATAAGGAGAATATTGTGCCAAGTTCTATGAAGAAAAAATCCAACAGTGGTAGTAATACCTTCCGTTGGCTGATGTTTGTGGCAATGTTGCTTTTGTGCTGTGCTGCGGTCGCTTCGTTGATCGCTCCCCGTGAAACTATTACCGAAGTTCCACTTTCCGAAGTAATTGCTCGTGCTAATGACAGCAATGGTGATATCGAGAAAATTACCGTCGAAGGGAACCAGCTCAAAATCACCCTCAAAGGCGAAAAATATTATACTCAGACCTCTCGCAAAGATGCTTCTGGCACACTCTACGAACAAGGCCTAATTGATTATTGTAGCGAGCTAAATGGTGAGGAACTTGCTAAATGTCAATCTAAATATCCGGTAATTGAATATGTTGAAGCCTCCAGTTTTTGGGATTTTGCGCTTGACGCGGCTATTATTATTGTGCCAGTTGTAATTATCATTTTCTTCTTTAGCTCCATGATGCGCCAAGCTCAGTCCATGAATAATCAATCCATGGGTTTTGGCAAAGCTAAGGCCAAATTGTATGGTCCCGATAAGAAAAAAGTCACTTTCAAGGACGTCGCAGGGAACGAATCTGCTAAGCAAGATTTGGCCGAAATTGTTGATTTTCTCAAAGAGCCGAAAAAATATGAAAAACTCGGTGCTAAAATCCCCCGTGGCGTTTTGCTCGCCGGTGAGCCTGGTACCGGTAAAACTCTCATGGCGCGTGCTGTTGCTGGTGAAGCTTCAGTGCCGTTCTTCAGCATTTCTGGTTCAGAATTTGCCGAAATGTTCGTAGGTGTAGGTGCTTCACGTGTGCGCGATTTGTTTGCTAAGGCCAAGAAAAACGCCCCGTCGATTATCTTTATTGATGAGATTGACGCGGTCGCGCATAAGCGCGACGCGCGTGGCGGAGCAGGGCGTGAAGACGAGCAAACTCTCAACCAAATTCTGGTCGAGATGGACGGCTTTGATAACGATTCGGGCGTTATTGTGATCGCCGCGACGAATCGCGTCGATATGTTAGATAAAGCCCTGCTCCGTCCTGGCCGCTTCGATCGTCACGTTAACGTCACTCTGCCGGAGCGCAAAGACCGCCTTGAGATTCTCAACGTCCATTTCAAAAACAAGCCCAAAGAAAAAGACGTTAACTTAGACGCTCTCGCGGCCAAAACCGCCGGTAGCTCAGGTGCTGACCTTGCTAATATTGCCAACGAAGCTGCCATCACGGCCGCTCGCGAAGGCCACAAAGAAATCACTAATGCCGATTTGACCGAAGCGTTTGAGCGCGTCGCGATCGGCCCCGAGCGTAAGAGCAAAGCCATGAACGAGCATGAACGCAGGGTTACTGCCTACCACGAGGCCGGCCACGCGATTGTTGGCCATGTCCTGCCTGATTCTGATCCCGTTCACAAGGTTACAATCATTCCGCGTGGCCGTACGGGCGGAGTAACCTGGTTCTTGCCTCCTGAGGATCGTAGCTATAAAAATATCTATGAGTTAAAAGATATTCTTGCTCGCGCCATGGGCGGCCGCATCGCCGAAAAATTAATCTTTGGCCCTGAAGCCATCACCACCGGCGCTTCTTCTGACTTGCAAAATGTCGCCCAGCTCAGCAAGGAAATGATTGTCGAAGAGGGCATGGGGAATCAAACCCGCAACCTCGTCTTCCCCGAAGGTGATACTGGCTACTACACGATTGCCACTAGCAAACCATATTCCGAGAAAACCGCTGAGCTGATTGACCAAGAAGTCAAGGCGCTATCTGATGAAGCAGCCAAACGTGCCGAAGAGATTCTCCGTGCCAATAAACCAACTCTCGACAAGCTCGCCGAGGCTCTCCTTCAGCATGAAACGCTAGAAGAAAAAGAGCTTGCTCCTATTCTCAAAGATACCCAAATGCCCGCCAGCGCAAAGCTACACTAGGGCAAAAAATCGGAGAAACATAGTAACTCCTCAGATGATTATATCCAGTGTGGAATTAGAATTAAATCACATATTATCGTAAAAGTCAATACTTAACCCACCCCTATAAGTATGTTATAATTACAACATCCCCCTCACAAACGAGCATTTGGGAGAGAAAGTTTACTTTCTCGAAAATGCGAGTTTGGGAAAGGGGCACGGAGTTCCCCGGATGGCGGAATTGGCAGACGCGCTAGCTTCAGGTGCTAGTCTGAGCAA
>CAYPTT010000018.1:1708-17518 GCA_964413835.1 uncultured Candidatus Saccharibacteria bacterium | reverse complement strand
CTCGTTTGGCTCATAACCAAAAGGTCGTTGGTTCAAATCCAACTCCCGCAACCATGTCCCGCACATAGGAAACTTCCAAAATAGCTCAAAATAGCGTACAGGCTGCCCCCCCATGCTCTGTACGCTATTTTGGTTGTTGAAACTAATAAAATAGCTTAGATTCTACCCAAAGGGAATCTCTCAATATAGCGTTGCCCAAGCCTTAAATCGTTACTCAATCCTTTCAAAAATGTGTTCATTTACTCTTGTAACCCAGCCTCCTCCATGATATTATAGTCAAGCGAACCTGATTATTTGTCGTATCTGTAGCTGGCGAATACAGACAGGACTTTAGTTAGGTATTCGTAACATAATACTCGTAGCCCAGAATTTTATCCCACTCTTGCAAGTTCTGGAAAAGCTGGCACGTCAACCAGCTAGTTACTGATTATTATGTAGTCACCCGTCCTTCTGTTTGTAAACCGAAGGATAAATCGTTCTTTAAAAGAAAGAAAGGAATTGATCAAAATGCGTTTAAAGAGAATTCGAATTTTCCCGAAACTCGCTGTCTTCGTAGCCACGGCTATGACGCTTACGGCTGTCCCGTTGACGGCATTTGCTGCTCCGGGCGATGTTGACTGTAACAAAATGTTGTCCATAGTGGACAAGGTAAAACCGGTCGACGCAAGCCTAAATGAAGAGGAGAATGCAAGCCTAGACGGGTTGTTGATTGAAAAAGGCAAAGCCACAATCGTTGGCCTGTCGGACGATGCCGGTGAAAACGGCTTCGAAATCGACAAAGTAACCACGGATGAGAAAGTGGCAAGGGTTGTTGAAGAGCTTCCGGAGGAGGCGAAAAACGACCCAAACTACAAAGATTGGCAGAAGCAGATCCGGGAAAACAAGGGCGCAGTCATCCTGTGGGGTGAGTCAACTGGTAATGTTAAAATGGATTTTAACATTACTAACAGTAGCTGGAAAGCAGCCTGCACGCATGGACACTACCGCGACGCTGTAGTTGAGGTTAAAGCCGAAACTGTTCCGGTGGGAACCAAAACGGCTCGCGTGGCCGAAGCGGTTCAAGTGACACGTGCAGCCGCTGCGGCAGCTGCAGCACAACTGAACGCCTCAGCTAACGCCGAGGCGCCAAGTGCGACCCTGCCGAATCAAACTCCGAGTGTTCCTGGCGCAACTGAGCAGCAGCCTCAGGCACCGGCTCAAACCCCAGGTACAGACAATGGTGGAGCTTCCACGAATCCGTCTGGCGATTCTAATTCCGGTGGTTCAGGTAACGCTGGTGGTAATGCCGGAGGCAACACTGGCGGATCAACGGGCGGATCAGGTGGCGCTGGAGGCAATACTGGTGGGTCGACTGGTGGATCAGGTTCAGGCTCGGGTGGTACCGAGAAACCTCCGGTGATTTACGATAGCCCAACCGTTCTGCCGGATAATCCTGGCAGCGGATCGGGCACCACAGGCGGTTCCACTGGCGGCACTACTGGTGGCTCAGGCTCAGGTTCAGGCGATAGCGAAGAACCTCCGGTTTATCTGAGCCCACAATTTTTACCAGGCTCTGAAGAAGAATCCGAGTCAGGAACAGCTCCAAAAGCCAAGACTGTGGCGCTTGACGTTGTTGAAGACGACGAAGCTGGTCAGAAGAATGAAGTTGATAAAGTTGACGGCGACGTAACGGATACAACAACCGACGAAGCAAACACCGAAGGAGTACAAGACACAGTAATGGATGTAACGGATGTAGTGGATGGAACAGTCACGGACATCCCGAATACGTCAGAGAATATCGTGGATGATGTGACACAGGCAGACAAGACTGGTCAGCAGGCTGGCTTACCAGAAGACAATAATCTGCTTGATGTAACAACACCGGATTCAACCCCACCGCAAGAAGTTGATGTTGATGATGGCGTGAACGATCAGCCAAATGATCCTGATACAAGTCAAAACGGCCTAACGGATCAGTCTGGTATTCAAACCGACGCCAACGCTGACGTTGACACAAGCAATGGAACAGTCGACGAGGAGAAATCCGCCGGTGACACGTCAGGCCTTCAGGGCGAAACCAAAACTTCCGATAGTGCCAGTGGGGCAGATTCTTCAGTAAGTACTGACGATGACTCTGCATCAGCTGACGACGCTGCTTAAGCCAGCACGCTTTGATTGCAGACATAATGCGGTTTGACCGCAGACGCTAGAAGTATAAGAAATTCCTTAAAAGTAGGCTCTCCCTAGCGGAGGGCCACTTTTTATGGCTTTATTCTCTTGCTATTACTATAATAATATGCTATTATAACTAAACGGACCCTAAGTCCACCTATTACTTCAGGTCTCGAGGTAAGCACCTTTCCAAAACAAAGTTTCTTCATGGTTTCTCATTTCTTCGTCAAACTTTCGGAGTCATTTCGATAATGCAGAATCTATCAAAACCCAGAAACCAAGCTTCAATTCTCAAGACTCACTTCCGCTTTTCTTCCACTCCGCAGCTCTCTTTTTTGACACACTTTCGGAAAGCCTCATCCAGACCAAGTAACCTAGCAACCCGAAAATCCAGAAATTCATTAAGGAGGTAGTATGAAAATTAATAAGCAATTCGACGGGAACCTACATCTAAGCGCTATTTTGGCAGTATTTTTGCTTTGTGTAGCGATTCTCACGGTCCCAGTTCGTGCCGCTGAGCCAGATTGTGACCAAATTCTAAGCACCATGGCAGACTTGCATTTATCAGCAGACGAGATAGAAATTGAAGCCGGTGAATTTTATTTATTCACTGTCGTTCCGGCAGATTTTGCCCAGCCGCTCGGTTGGCAGCTTGACCAGATTGATTTTTCTGAGCCGGACATTCTTGCTTTGCATGACAATTTACCAATTGGTACCAAAGTGAAAGTTGCCGGCACCGATCAAGAAATCACCATCACTGCTGCGGACCAAATCACTACTGAGACACAAAATCCCGGCAATATCGATCAGCCTATCAAGCCGCAACGGCAAGGGCTACGATTCTACGTTGAAGGTAAAAAATCTGGCCGTACCAAGATTCAAGTGCAACTCACCAATCCCAGCTGGGAGGCGTTTTGCACGCACGGGCATGCGTGCAAGCTTTCGCTTATTTGTGATGCCGTAGCGGTACCGCAGGGAACGAAAGCCGCCAGGGTCAACGAAGCCGATGCTGCTAATAATTTACTCAGCAGCGTTCAGCCGCCTAATCCGAGTCTTACGCTCCCCCTAGGTCAGCCGAACATTAATCCAGACTTAACCTTGCCGCCAGCTAATGAGATCGACGGCAACCATAGCTCGGCAAGGCCTACTAAGCCAGACGTTCAGCCTGAGCAGCCTGATCAGCAGCCTAATGAGCCAGGACAGCCAGATGACTCTAATAATCCAAGTATTCCGAGTACCCCCGACGGTCAACCAGACGACGATCAGCCTGGTAACTCCGATACCACGGAGCCGACTAATCCTGGCAATAACCCTGGAGACAGTCAAGATCCCGAGCCGCTCAAGCAGATCGACCAGTCAAAGTGGCAGCTTGATACGACTAAAATCACCTATAACAATCAGCTACAATTTCCGCATCTGCTAAATGTTCAGGACAATGTACAAGTCATCTATCCAGCAGGCAACATTGATGCTGGTAGTTATACTGACCAGAAAATCAGTTTTATCGTGCCGGAAGGCTACGAGCCGATTCCTGATATGGTTATATCTTACACGATTGAACCGCTCACTCCGTCCCTGCGGCATGAGTTTGACCCCGTTACTGGCGAAATTATCGCCACCTTGGAGAACGTTATCGATACCGACGTGGAAAAGATCGAGCGTTCGGTTAATGGCATAGTGGACGACGGCACTTTCAATCCGTTGACGGCCGAAATCGGACACTATGTAACCCAGACGGTTCTCACGATTGATCCAGCCAAGCGCCAAAATTACGTCCTGGATGCAGATGGGCATGTATCAACCAAAACGTCTAATGACGTCAAGTCATCGACGCCTTGGTACTACATTACTGCGGAGCAGAGCATTGAGGAAAATGGCCAGATCGCTGTTACTCTCATGCTTCGCGATCCTAAGATTGATGTTTTCGGTACCAATACGATGACAACATTGAGCTTTAATTTAGAGTTCGATGAATCGCAGTTGACTTACGATCGTCACGAGTCGGGTTACTGGGATTGTATGGATAATGGTGGCCTAATCGGTAGCGACAACCGTATACTCGGTGCTTACTGGGGATACACTGGACCGCTTCCTACCAGCGACACCAAAATCTGCACGATTTATTTCAATGTAAACGATGGTGTAGAGCTCAAAGACGCTGTTATTTCCACTGTGAATTGGCAGATTACACCAAGCACTATCGGTGGTAACGTGCTTCCGTTTGATTACTATGCTGGCCCGACGTCGGTAGTTGTTAACCCGACAAGCCCGGATTCTAATCAGGAAATTTTGTTGGATGCTGATCCCGCGGATAGTGCAGTTTATAAGTACGACAACAAGCTTACTAATCCCGATGGCTCACCTAACGCTACCGAAGTTGCGAAAAAGGAACAAGCTCTGCAGGATCTGCAAGACCAGATCGATGTGAAATTCACCGATGCTCAGGCGCCGGCAAATGAAGCTGCTTCACTAATTGAATCAGCTGCAGCACCGGCGGGAGATCCAGTATCCACGACTGCTCCAATCGTTGAATCCGCTCCAATGTCTGGAAGTTCTCCAGTAGCACAGGAAGCTACAGCGGAAAATAAAAATATTTCAGCAACGCAAGAGGAAGCATCGTCTTCAACGGTTTTATCAACTCCGTCAGAGTCGTCGGAAACCACATTAGAAACTTCATCCGCTGCAGAATCTGCTCCAGAATCTGCTCCAGAGTCTACATCTGGCGTCGACTCAGCTGAGCAATCCGCAGCTTAAAATCAAAGGCCCTCATCCAGAGGGTCTTTTTCGCGCAAAAATACCAAAAATATCCCAGAACTATTGACAAAAAACCTGTTGTGTGCTACAATGGAAGTATGGGGTCTACTTTTTGCCCTTTCAGATAGATAGGAGATTGTAGGCTCCGGCTAATAACAGATGAGATAAGGCTGTCGCCCTCCTTGGATCGGCGCTTTTGCGCCAGCAGATGCTTTCCAAGCGGCGATTTAATGAGGCATTCGCCAGATGTCCATTTTTGACAATAATCCGAAATATTTAAGAAAAATTGTCAAAGCTATTTATCAGACAAAAATCATGCAGGCTGCTTTAAGCGTAAGGTCCTCATGTGCTGTCTCTGAATCTGTTAATTTCGTTAATTTATCAATTCTGCCTTAAGCAGTTTCTGTATTTTCGGAATTTTCGGCATTCAGGTTATTAGTGTAACTGGCTAACCCCACTCGTCTCAGGGAAGATTGAGGCGAGAACCTTAACAAAAAGGAGGAGATACGATGACGAAAAAGAATCGCATTTTCTTAAAAAGTTTGATATCGCTCCTGCTTGTCATGACGATGATCTTGACTCCATTTTTCTCAAGATTGCCAGTTGTGGCGGCAGATTCAGAAGTGGATTGTCAAGCTATCCTCGACACCAAAGACAGCCTGCATTTGGCGGTCGTTGGGTCCGATAACGATAGCGCAGTCCAAACTTTAGAAATCGAGAAGGACGAGATTATCGCCCTGACGGTTTCACCCCAGACCGCAGCGCAACCGCTCGGCTGGGAGGTGTCTGATGTTAAAGTTTCCGACGAAAGCATCCTCGAGGTTCTGGATGAACTTCCAGGTGATGCCAACGTTGGTCAGGATCTTAAGTCTGAGCTCACCCGCAAAGATGCCCTATTTGTGATTTTGCGAGGTAAGCAAACCGGCAGCGTCACGATCGACGTCCAGCTCGAAAATCCCGCCTGGGAAAAAGCCGATGCTGATCATTATCAGCCGGTTGGATTAAAATGCGAGTCCACCACCGTCCCGCAGGGAACTAAGGCGGCTCGTGCGGCTAGCGCAGCTCAGCGCACCCTTTCTAACGGCTCCGAATCTCAAGATTCGACCGATCATATAGATAATGGTAGCGCTGATAAGACTGATCAAAACCAGTCTAGCGCAAACCAACCCACCGATCCAGATAATTCTGGCAACAACGGTGGCGGCAACTCGACGACCAATCCCGGCAGCTCTGATTCCAATGGCAGTAACAACTCCAATGGTGGCAGTCAGGGTACTGGCGACGATAATCAGGGTCAAAAACCTGATGATTCGACGCAGCCGGACGATAGCAATAAGCCAGATAATCCGAATAAGCCGGATAATCCCGGAGGAACTACGAACCCAGACGATCCGACGCCACCGACCTGCGAGTTCTGCGGCAGCACCGAGCATACCACGGCGGAGCATCCGCTCTGCGGTGTATGTGGCAGCCCAGAACACAAAGATACAGACCACTGCACTAAGTGTAATGCAGTGGGTCACCGGGCAGAAGATCACTGCGCTAAATGTGATGCTGTTGGGCACACGGCCGAAGACCACTGCAGCTTTTGCAATGGTATCGGCCACAGCGTTGATGACCATACTTGTACAATCTGCGACGGCATTTTCCATACCGCCGAAGATCATTGTGCTGAGTGTGGCTCATTAGAACACGCTGCCGACGCTCACTGCGGTAAATGTGGTAGTATCGATCATAGCATTGACGCACATATGTGCACAAAATGCGACGGTATCAACCACGTTACCGAAGACCACTGTGCGGAATGTGGTTCGTTGGAGCATGCCACGGAAGCGCACTGCAGCGAATGTGGCAGTCTCGACCACGTAGCGGACGCGCATTGTGCAATCTGTCATGACCTCGGTCACGCGGCCGATGCGCACTGCGCGATTTGCGCTAGCATGGATCACACCGCAGACGCTCATTGCGGCGAATGTGGCTCGTTGGATCATGCCACAAGTGCACACTGCGCAGAATGCGGCTCGCTAGACCATGCAGCCAGTGCTCATTGCCCGATTTGCGGCACTATTGAACACCAGTTACACCCCTTGGAGCTATCAGGTTTGAGCCTCGCTGAAAACAATTTTATTTATAATGGTGAAGCTCCAAATTTGTCACTTACTGGCGCACCGGAAGACATTGATTTGAAATTTAATGTCGTATCCGACCCGGCCACCGATGCTGGCAACCATCAATATACAGTCGCAGTGGAGGTACCCGAGGGCTATGCTCCGGTCGGCGATTTGACGTTCGATTATACGATCGAACCATCGCCTATTAAAGTTTACGAGCAGTACAGCCAGGTTGAGCAGGACGGCCAGAAGATCGACAAAATCGATGTTGTTACGGAAGGTATCGTAACTAGCGACATCGAAGCAGTCGACCAGGTGGTTACGGATGCCAAAGGGAATCAGGTTGATAATTTCAATCTGAACACCGCAGCGCCTGGTTCATACCAGGTGACTCAAGCTGTCAAGATTAAAGATGATAAGGTAAATAACTACGTCATCGAGACCTCTGATGAGCTGGAGGACACCGGAATCTACAACCTCAAATCGGACCACGCGTGGGCTGAAGTCGCTATTGAGCCAGAAATCACGAACGGTCAGGTTGTGTTCAAATTTTACGCAAACAACAACCAAACCAAGTTCGCCAACGAGGCCGTTAAGGCATCTATCACCTTTGATTATGTCTATGACGAGTCTCAACTCGAGTATAGTGGTTTCAAAAATGATGGCAGACTTGTTTTTGATAAAGACACCAATTATAACAAGGTTGAGGTCGGAAACCATAGAAGCCCTAGTACTACTACTAAGCCATGGGGAACCGACGATCTCTATTTGGGAGCGCTCGTCTTTAATATTCTCGGCGAGAGCAAGGATATTGTTTTTACTGCCAATAACATCCGCCTGAGACCGACGATCTCCGAAGGTAGCGACACTCTGCCATACACTTATGTGATAGCAGACACCTCTGTCGTCATCAACCCGGAAAAAATCGAGCAACACGACATCGTCGTGGAGCACGATCCGATGGCTGACGTCATCTACACGGGCGCTGCGGATAATGAAGCTACCGCCGATGCTGCTCTGCAGGAGTACATCGGTGAGACTTGGGAAGATCTCAAGAAGGCGCCCGAACAGCCGAATCCGGATATTGGCCAGGGCGAAGTTGATCCTTGGGGCGACGAAGACCTGCCAGGTTTTGGCGAAAGCAATGAAGAAATCAGTCTTGCTATTGTTGAAAACTCGGTGGTCACGGCGGTCGAAGAGGCAGTCCTAGCTGAGGGCACCGGCGACGTCATCGTTGCCGAGGAATTACCAACGGCTATCGAAGCTGTTGAGGAAACTGTAGTTACTCCGGCTGAGAACAACAATGACATTGTTATTGAAGTTGTCAATCCGGAAATCTCCGGCACCGAAATCACGTCAGAGTCAGGCTCTGAGCTAATTGTTTCAGCGGACAATGCTGAAACAACACCGAGCGTTACTGCAGTCGCAGATAGCTCGAGTAGCTCAGCTGAGTCCGCTCCGACGACAGTAGTCGAGCCAGCCGAGAGCAACTCCTCCACACCCGAAGCCTCCGCGGCCTTCGCTTCTTATGAAGCGGCCGCAGCGGCCTAGGAGCACTTTAAGGCCTTACCTTACGGTAGGGCCTTTTTCCATGTCAAAACTGCTACTTAATCAAAATGTCCAAAAATATGCAACAAGCTCAAGCTCCAGTCCTGTATCACAAAAACCGAACATTCTCATTTCACTTTTCCACACCTGCGGAAAACTCGACCATTTAACCACCAATTTTACCCGAACACCACACCCGAACAAATCTCACCTCTCTCCTATTGACAAAATCCACAAGAAAAACCGTAAAAAGTATTGACATTTTCATTAACCTGTGCTACAATAGAATCATACCCCTAATTAAAACTCTCAGGGGTTGTGTGTTCATGCTAACGTTTTTTTGCAGAAGCGGCTCATTTCCGAGGTAAAATACCCCAAAATATCAAAAACGGAGCCTTAGCCTGCAAAAACGTAATAAAAAATAAGGAGGGAATGAGTATGAACGAAAAATTTAAAACCTATAAAGCAAGAGCGGCTGAGGAGGCCATTGGCAACGCTGTTGCCGCCAAAGCTGGCTACATCGCTGGCGCGCTTACGATTGTGGGCGTAACGGTGGCTATTATTGCCTGGGAGTACGGTAAGTATACCGGTTCTCATTTTGGCAGTATTGCTCTCGCTGCCGTACTCTCTGGGTGCATTTCCGCTGTTTGTTTTTTCATTAGCATAGCGGCGATCACAGATTTCTTCGAGCAGTTTTTCTTCTGCTCACCGAAATTCCGGACCGAGGATGCCCGGTCGATCAGGCTATACGCTACGGCGCGCCTCATCATTTGCGGCGTCATCGTCTTTGCTCTCCTGGGTAAGACTATCCCGTGGCTCCACAGTCTGTTGGTAAGCCCTAGCGATTTGGCGTTCCTTCACGGTATCGGCATTCTGTAACCAGGTGACAGTGATAATCGGAGGCTACCAAGTTCGTTACGCGGCAAAGCCAAGCCGAGTCAAGCTAAGTCAAAATCTGACCAAGCTAGCCACCCAGCAAGCCCGACCGAAGCACTCTCCTAGCGATAGCTGACATCGTTATAGCGATTCTATAAGCTAGGAGTATTGCTAATCTTGCTTTAAGGTACCTTAAAGCCCCAGTCAACCGACTGGGGCTTTGTCATGCTTATCAAGTAAACACTATTCAAGCTCCCGCGAATGTTTTACTCAACGCCCCCATCCATCTCCGGCTCGGGCTCTGCCGCCTCCGAGGCGTCCTCCCGTGGCTCCTCAGTTGCGCCTTCAATTTTTGCTTCGGCCGCCCCTGTCGGCTCCGAGCCCTCGCCCTCAGCTGCCTTTTCACCGTCACTCGCCTCTGAGTTTTGCGCAGGTTTGTCAGCTTTCTGCTCTTCGGCTGTCTCGGTGACCTCTTGTTCCTCGGCCACTTCTTCGCTGGCTTCGATCGCATTAAACAGGGAATCTTCGGCGTTTTTACGCTTCTTCTTTTCTGGCGCTTTCGCCAGCTCGATGTCTAGATCGTAGCCGGTCAATTTCGACGCCAAGCGCACGTTTTGCCCTTGCCGACCAATTGCGATAGACTGTTGGTCTGCGGTCACGAAAACTTTTGCTTTCTTGCCGTCGATCTCGACCTTCACTACTTCGGCTGGCGAAAGCGCCTCCCGAATATACTCCGACGGATTATCGCTCCAGTTAATAATGTCAATCTTCTCACGCTCACCGATTTCATTCACAATCGCCTGCACGCGCATTCCACGTCCACCCACAAACGTTCCCACTGGATCCATCCCCGGTACGGTTGAAGTTACCGCAATCTTCGTGCGCCGCCCCGCCTCACGCGCAATACCCTTAATCTCTACCGAACCATTTTCCAGCTCTGGCACTTCCTGTTGGAATAGATATTTGATAAATTCCGTATTCCCGCGCGACAGAATCAATTGCGCTCGCGTATCGTCATGTTCCACCCCCTTGATGTAGACTTTAATACGATTTCCCACTGTATAGAATTCACCGTCAATCTGCTCCGACTTCGGCATAATCCCCGATGCTTTGCCCAGGTCAATTCGCACTACTCGCGGCTCCACGCGCGCAATCACCCCGGTTACCACGGTACCGATTTTATCCTCAAACGCCGAGAGTACTGCATCACGCTCCGCCTCACGCAGCCTCTGCACCACAACTTGTTTCGCGGTCATTGCTGCCACGCGCCCAAAATCTGTTACTTCATGTGACTCCTCGATCGTGTCGCCTAATTTCGCATCGCTCTGCTCCTTCACAGCTTCCGACAAGGGAATCTCCGTCGCTGGATTATACGCCACGTCATCCTCAATTACTTCGCGGCTCACGTATACCGTCGCTTTCCCCGTATTCATGTCGAGCAGCGCCCGCACATTCATATCTTTATCGCCGTTGTCCTTGCGCCACGCCGCCGCAATCGCCATCTGAATTACATCCAGTACTGCTTCCTCTGGCAAACCTTTTTCTTCTGCGATTACGCCCACCATCGCCGTCATTTGTTTCAGGTCTAAACCTTCCATATTTTTCTCCTGTATTACATTTGCTATACAATGTATATACAACTGCAATACACTGTATATACAATAGCTATACAAACAACTCGACCTCTCCTCTCGCTAAAAACGAAAAACCCGCCCCTCTTCGGGTCGGTCAATATCTGTATACCTCCATCCTAACGTACTTTTATCCCCAAGTCAACCCCCCAAACCTCTCCTTAAATCCCCCCTCAAATCAAAAAGGCACTCCAATTTCTCAGGGTGCCCAATCAACTTACTCTGTTTTCTACTTAATCCGGCATGGCTTCTGTTGAGATCTCTTCATTGTCATAGCCATGCCTGAGCCAAAATCCCTCCACCTCAGCACAAAGCTCTTGCCAAATCGGCTCTCTTTTTTTTGTAATAATTTTTCCACGGCACTTTAAAACTTGTCCCCAACCAAATATCAGCATCCTCTGCCCATTCCTCCTTTGACCAAGGCCAAACTTTGAGTGTTGGTATCAACGAAACCGTTGTTGTTGCCAGCTTCAACTCAATTACTTCATTCGCGTAATCGTCAAAGTCTACCTGGTTGTCATCGTTTACTAAAAATTCGGCATTGATTATTTTACCATAATAAAGTTTGTTATCATGATAAAAGACCGTCTCCCCATTTAGCGTTCCCAGTCGACATGTCAAGCTTGTGGTATTGTCTTTCTCGATCAGATCTCCCAATATCGCTTTCAATGAAGATTTTTCTGGCCCCAGCTCTTTAGCTGATTTAGCAAGTCTCGCTACCACTGCCGACCACGGTGTTTGCTTCTTTAATTTGAATTGCATACCAAGCCAATTGTCGAAATCAACCACCGCTGTATATTCAATGAAATACGTCGGTATATTATCTTCAATTATTACTAAATATGTGTGCCTATTGACGCATTCGGTGTAGAATATTCCAGCCAGCATAATTTGCCGTACCTCGGACTCAAGCGTCGAGTTATTCATCTCATCTGCACCTAGGCATTCTAGAAACATTTGTGCTTCCGACACCCAAACGCAGTTCGCTCGTTGCATAAAATCATCATCTTTTACCAATTCTTGATAGCTAAATAATTCGCTATCCTCAATGCGTTCAGTTTCATATTTTCTTCCCATTCGACTTCCTCCTCTTCGAATCCTGGAACCTAACCTTCAACCGTCATAAACTCTTTCGTAAAACGGCTTCGGCTGTTTCTGAGCTACTGATAGTTCAAACCCTGTCATCATCAGCCCGCTAAAAACCTTTCAGCTAATTTTAAACTACTAGCAGCTTGTAACTACCCTATCTTTCCATTATAGAATACTTATTCTAAAAAGTCAATATATCCAGAGGTCATCCCCTGAAAACCAGCCCCAGAGGCTATCTTTCAGGGGACATCCTTCGGGGAGCCAGACCCCTATTCTCCCTTGATATATTCCGTATTCTCGTAAACTTCCTTCAGTCGCTCGTCCGGAAAATGCCGGTCCAAGAACTCATCCACTCGATTTTCCACCTCCCCGCCCCGCCTCCGTTCCATCTGCCGCCAATTCGCCGCTAACGACATACTTATGTCAAACATCAAGAAAATCGCCAGTCCCACACAGAACATATTTAGCCCTCGTCCTACTAATTTGTCATAAGTTTTATTCAGAGTCGGATATAACCACCTCGCTGTAAAAACCACTAAAATCCCCCAGAAAACCATGTAGGGAATCGTTGTTCGTCCGCCGATATTCCAAATCCGGTCACTATAATCCCACGACCTCGTCGCAAAAATCCACTCCTGCAAAACGCTTGCCAAATATTCAAAAATCCCTCCAGCCAGCGCACCGCCTATCAAACAAGTCAACCATTTTGCCTTCGTTCGGTAGAACAATAAATAGATTCCCACCGCTCCCGCACCATAAATCGGACTAAACGGCCCGTACACTAAGCCTCTCCGCGAGAACCATTCCAGCGTCCCGTTTGCCCATAATCCCTTCACCATCGTCAAAATTTCCTCGTAGTACGTCCCAAAAATGCACCCAATTGCAAACACTAGTACAATCCGATTAAACCATCGCCATCTCTGTTCGCATCCATCCCGCCTCATCGACCTCTCCGCCGAATCAGCCTTGTTCCGTTCTCTTAGATTTTTCCTTCGAGCACGCTTATACTTCTGTTCCATATCATCATTATATCATCTCCCCTCCCAAGTAGCACCGGCTCGCCCAAAGACCACATTACCTTACTTTCTTCTCCACATTTGCTAAAACAAGCCCAAAATTAGCACTCTTGCCAACCGACTGCTAATTTGCTATAATGATTTTAATTAGCACTCTTGACACACGAGTGCTAATGATATACAATAGATACATAAACCCACAAGTAAGTTATTTAAAATGCCGTTATCAATGACTGGGCTACGGTTCTTTTCCGGGGATCTCCGGAGGTTACGACCGAGGACGAAACAGCACCGCGCCCGTAACGACGGGACGCGGTGACTGTGTGCCCCGAAAAGAACCGTAGCCCAGCCATTTCTAACTGCATATTAAAGAAAGGAATCATATGTCAAAAATCATTGGTATCGACCTCGGCACCACCAACTCCGCTTTTGCATATATGGTAGCTGGTAAACCCGAAGTTATTACAAACAGCGAGGGTGACCGTACTACGCCGTCCGTTGTCGCCGTGACGAAAAAAGGCGACCGCCTCGTGGGTAAAGTCGCTCAGCGTCAGCGCGTTACGAACCCTAAAAATACTATTTACGGTATTAAACGTCTCATCGGGCGCAAATTCGACGACAAAGAAGTCCAGCGCGACCTTGACATTATGCCCTACAAAATTGTCAAAAAAGGCAATGGCGTAGCAGTCGAGCTCGACGGCAAAGAATACACCCCTGAAGAAATTTCGGCCATGGTGCTCAGCAAAATCAAAGCTGATGCCGAAGCTTTCTTAGGCGAAAAAGTTACCGAGGCGATTATTACCGTTCCAGCCTATTTCGACGATTCTCAGCGCCAGGCCACTAAAGACGCCGGCAAAATCGCTGGCCTCGAGGTGAAGCGTATTATTAACGAGCCTACTGCTGCCGCTCTCGCCTATGGTCTAGAGAGCAAAAAAGACGAACAAATCGCCGTTTTCGATCTCGGTGGTGGTACTTTCGACGTGTCGATTCTCGAGCTCGGCGATGGTGTTTTTGAGGTGAAATCTACGAATGGTGACACTCACCTCGGTGGTGAAGATTTCGATAATGTCATCGTCAACTTCTTGATCGACGAGTTTAAGAAGGAATCTGGCATCGATATTAAAGATGACGCCGCCGCTATGCAGCGCATCAAGGACGAAGCTGAAAAAGCTAAGAAAGAGCTTTCCAGCACTACCTCTGTAGAGATTAACTTGCCCTTCCTGACCGCCGACGCTGATGGTCCAAAGCATTTTGAATATACTCTGACCCGCGCCAAACTCGAAGAGTTAGTGAAGCCTCTGCTTGAACGTCTCGCTGAGCCGGTCGAGAAGGCCCTCAAAGATGCTAAGCTTACCGCCAAGGATATCGACGAAGTCGTCATGGTCGGTGGTATGACTCGTATGCCGGCTGTTGTTGAAGAAGTCAAGAAAATCTTTGGCAAAGATCCCATGCAGGGCGTTAATCCAGACGAAGTTGTTGCCGTTGGTGCTGCTATTCAAGGTGGAGTCTTGCAAGGAGACGTGAAGGATGTTCTGCTTCTCGATGTTACACCACTTTCTCTCGGTATTGAAACCATGGGCGGTGTTAGTACGAAATTAATCGAACGCAATACTACTATTCCGACCAGCAAATCCGAGGTCTTCTCGACTGCAGCTGATAATCAGCCTCAGGTTGAGATTCATGTCCTCCAGGGCGAGCGCGAATTTGCCGCCGATAACAAATCTCTCGGTAAATTCATTCTCGATGGTATTGCTCCTGCGCCCCGTGGCGTGCCTCAGATTGAAGTCACTTTCAACCTCGACGCGAATGGTATTTTAAATGTTACCGCGAAGGATAAAGGTACCGGCAAGGAGCAATCGATTACTATCCAAAATTCCGGCAACATGAGCAAAGAAGATATCGAAAAAGCTCAGCACGAAGCCGAAGCTCATGCCGAAGAAGATAAGAAAAAGCGTGAAACGATCGACGCTAAAAATCAGCTTGAAAACGCTATTTATCAGGCCGAAAAAATGCCCGACGAGTTCAAGGATAAGATCTCTGATGACGATGCCAAAGCCATCAAAGACGCCGTCGCCGAAGCCAAAAAAGCTCTCGAAGACGAACCTTCCGACAAGGCTAAGTTCGAAGAGGCTAAGAAAGCCCTTGACGCAGTTTTGATGCCAATCGGTGCTAAAATGTATCAAAGTTCTAGCGCCACCGATGCAAATGCCGGCGCCGCCGCCGACGCTGCCTCTGGCAATCCATCTGACAATGACGGCGACGCCGTAGAAGGCGAAGTCGTGCAGGAGCCGAACGAATAAGACGCTTGCGTTTTATTTTGAGGCGACGCCCATGCAGTAGGAGCGAAGCTCCGACGGTTGTCGACGGGGAATAATCCTCCCAAAAATCTCAAACCCAAAAAACACCCCAGCACCGGGGTGTTTTTTGAATACATCTCCCCAGAAACATCCCTCCCTGAAACATCTCGCCAAACATACTTTCCCAGAAAAACTTCACCACAAACTACCAAAAACCTCAAATTAAGCATAAAAGTATTGACAAATTTGAGTATCTGTGCTACAATGGAATCATAAGCTTCAAGACGTATTGAGGCGGTTATATCTATATAACCCGTAATTCTTCCGAATTACG
>CAYPTT010000018.1:0-1608 GCA_964413835.1 uncultured Candidatus Saccharibacteria bacterium | reverse complement strand
GGTTATATCTATATAACCCGTAATTCTTCCGAATTACGCCTTCACCCTTAGAAGCTTAGGTATTTTATAAACTAGTTACTACGGTTAAGATTACAACATATTTTAGCCTCAATCCATTTGTGAGTAGCACAAAGATTAGCATTAAAGGTATAATCTGTCAAAAAGCGGAACCAAGTTCTAAACTGTCTAGATCTAATTATTGATTAGATTGTAGTTTCTGTGCTACTCGCAAAGCGCGAGAGTCACCGATCAGCGAAATTGAAATTTCAGTTCTCGCCGTTCAGGGTGAGATTTCGCTAGGTAGGTGTAAATCAGTGTAGGGAAAACCCTTTAAACCTCTAAAGGCACTGATATACCGTCTCAGCACATCTGAGACAGACCGCCCAGAGGAGGGGCAAAGAGTATGTTAAGATTAATGAATGATAGTGCTAAGAACCAACACTGGAGCGCATGGGAGCTCACTAATGATCCGTTCTTGGCGTTCCGCGCTGAGGGTCAATGTCACCGCGCTTTTTTAGCGGTTGCCAGGGATTATACTCCTTGGTTTCCGACGCGCCGGCAACCAGAGTTTTCTGATGATAGCTGTGCTGTTGTCAAGACTCAGAAAGGTGGCTGGTTGTTAGTCCCGCGCGGACGTGCTCAGGATGAGCGCATTGCGCTGATTACGGCCAGTAGCGCATACCGGGGCTGGTTCTCTGATGAGCAAGTATTCGGCGGGGAGATCCTTTGGAAAAAATCTTCCAGCAAACACTGCTACGAGGTACGCCATTATGTCGTTCGGTTTACCGACGACGATGGCTACTTGGCGCTGGAGACCGGCAAAGGTAATCGCTGTGGGCACGGCTTGACAATGGTATTCTCTTGGCGGGGTGGGTATTTCCATCTCCCGACCGAGGAATACCAGGTAGCTACGGAGCAGGGCAATCTGTTTGCCGAACATGACACTATCTCTGATGAGATCGCAGCTTGTCAGCGTCAGCGCCAGGCCGAAAAAGCTTCTCGCGCCGATCGTATGCACTTCCTCCCGCGGTTAAAGAAGGTCAATACGATCCTTCAGGATTGCGGTAAGAGCGGATACGTGCTCGGTGAGACTTTCTTCACGGAGGAGTCAGCCTATGCTGGGCTGGTACAGGATTTCCTGTACACCGAGAAGAACGTCGAGAAGGCTGAGGAGCGCGCGCAGTCTGCACTGGCCTACAAGGCAGAGCGCGAGGCTTGCGATTTCTGGGAACCGCAGTTCCGAGCAGCAACCGCGGGCTACGGCTTTACCGAGGGTCTGGATCCTTGGGGCCAATCAAGCCCTGAGTACCTCGGTAACTGCGTCCATGTTTGGTCTGTAGCAAAGGATAAATTTGTTCGCTACGACCATTCTGCAGAGGGGCTGGCGCAGTTTGTGGCAGATCTTCCGGAATATGAGGAGGAGTACCTAAGCAAACAGCGTGTCCAGGCGAAAGCCGAGGCCGAGCGCATCGCCCGAGAAAAAGCTGAGGAGGCTGAGCGTCTAGCACGTGAAGCGGCTCAAGCTGAACAGGCGAAGCTCGAGGAGCAAGCGGCGGCAGCGGGGTTGCCTTCTGATATTCGTATCTGGAAGCGCACCAGCGGTCGCAC
>CAYPTT010000017.1:0-17984 GCA_964413835.1 uncultured Candidatus Saccharibacteria bacterium | reverse complement strand
CGTCCAAGAAGCGCAGCGCCACCCTCTTTCGGGTCGTGTTGTAGCCGAGGTCGGCAACCACAACCCACATACTAAAACCACTGTACTCGATAAAGAAAAAGTTGAGTTTTACCTCAAGAATGGTGCTCAGCCATCCAGCCGCGTTGCGCGGATTCTCAAGGCTGAAGGCATTAAGCTGCCAGACTGGTACAAAGAGCCAGCTCAGAAGCACAAAACCGCCAAGCACGCTGATAAATTGCGTAAAAACCAGCCAAAGGAAGAAGCCACGGCTGAGGAAAGCACTGAATCTGAGAACGCTGAAGCGTAAGATAGCTTACCGAGCCTCAGAACGAACTAACCCTCCGAAATAAAAATCGGAGGGTTTTGGCAGGCAACGAATTATTGGACAAAAGTTTAGCAATCTGTCTGCGAGATAAAAACCGAAAATATCCAATACTATTTTCGCCGCCTTAATCTGGTACTCATAGTCGCATCAACTCTTCCACGTACGGATTCCTTTCCCCTTTTCGATAACCGATGACGGCGTCACTCAGGGCTTTATCTCTACGATAAAATCGGTGAGGTTTTTCCTCTCCAGGTGGACAGAAAAATGGCTCGAGAGTAAATGGTGCCGGGTCCCTCCAGGGGGTACTTTCAACTCTTTCGTTTTTTAGAATCATATCATTGCTCTCCTTTCTGATGAATAGTCCGGCTGCTAAGGAACAATAAAAATTGTTTTTTCACCTTGTAAAGAACATTAGCATAGTTAACTCTCTAAGTATATCTCAGACCGCATAAAATTTAAACACCGCTAATATGCCAATTTTAGAATTGTCCACGTCGCAGGATAATGCTTGGAAAAAGAAAAATGTCCTAGTTAATTTTCATGCTTGTGATATAATGAAAATATGGCTTAGGGTTCAACCCGAAGTCCGCGATTAGCTTAGCCAATCGCTAAAAACAACTAAAATAACCGGAGACCATATGGCAACTATTGACCAACAATTTGTCGAATATATCGTAAAAACCTTAGTCAACAACCCCGAAAAAGTTGTAGTAGACCGCGAAATTGACGAGCGTGGCGTCTTGCTGAGCTTGAGCGTAGATCCTGAAGACGTCGGTCGCGTCATCGGTAAGCGCGGTGCTACCGCACAAAGCATTCGCACTTTGCTACGTGTCTTAGGTACTAAAAATGGTGCACGCTACAATCTAAAAGTTGTTAACACGGACGGTATCGGTATCGAGGGTAACGAAAACCAACACAACGAAACTCGCGCCAACGCCGAAGCGGCGGGCGAGTTACGCGCTGACGAAGCAAATCATGACGCGCCACTTGATGGCGGCGATAGCGAGAACGAATTGGCCGAAAAGACTCGCGCCGAGCTCGCCGATCTTGATGATTTGGATATCTAGATTATAGATTAAACCTTCAATAAGAGATTAGTGCTGTCTATTCATGGACGGCACTAATTTTGTTATATGGGCAAGAGGCCGAGCAATAAAGTTGTTTCTATGTTATAATCAGCCCGTAGCAAGTACCTTACAATTTAGAAAGAGGCGATTTTATGGATTCTTATCAAGACACAGAAAAACAGACGGCAAGTTTAGCAAAAGGCGGACCTCACCCTAAAACGGAAATCCTTGATGAACTAATAAGGCTTTCGATAGAGGCTGGAAAAGCTCTTGATTGGCACACGATCAAACACCTCCCAGGTTTTGACTGGCAAGAAATTTTGCAAGTGATTGGTCCATACAGCACTTACGAGAGAATCTTAAAAGAAGCCGTTGATCAATATCAAGCGAGCCTTCTTGACGGTCAGGATACGCCAGCAGACGAAAACAATGGTCCGAGTTTCAAAATTCCAGCCAACTACAGCAAGCAATCGGAACGCCCCTCGCGTCCTACGCCGGCGAGCACTGAGCAGCCAGAGCAATCAGAACAGTCAGAACACTCAGAACACCCAGAGGAGTTAGCATCACTAGAACATTCAGAATATCCAGAACAGCCAGAGCATGCAGAACATTTAGAACACTCAGAACAGTCTAAGCTAAGTGTGCATCAGCCAGAGATAACGCATGACTTAAATCAGTCGGAACCCTCGGGGGCACTAACTATACATCCCAGCATCCAGCTCCCCAAAAGATCCACTATTATGCGCCAAACACTGCATGGCCCGCTCGCCATTGAAGTAGTGGCGGGTCCAATCATACCAAAGAGTATCCGCACTCTCGCCACTATAAACGATCCACCAATCCGCTTTGCATTGGACAAGAAAATGGAAACAAAGAATTTGAAGGAGGAAAAGCCTGAATATATTCTATTTCTCTACGAAATTGAACCAGACGATATTATATGCCCGCGTTCCCTGAGTAGTCCTAGGCTTTCTAGCTCTCATCTAGAATGTTGCAATATTCTGGAGGATCGGTACGGACTCGCCAAGTACCTTACTCATCTTCTACTAGGTCTAGGCCATTCTATTACTAAGACTTTTTTAACATCGATTGAAGTCTATAACGAGAAGATTCGCGCCCGTTGTATTAATTATGAAAACGCAGCAGAACAAACGATCGTATTCAGCTTCCCCGTCATCAATCAGCGCCACCGTTATGTTATGATGCTTTACACAGAAGAAGCAGCCGATTTCGTAGATTGCGTGATTTTTGATCGTGTGCGTACCAGCGCTGGGGTGCAAACCAAATTAATCGCAGAACACTGTCCAAACATAAAGTCCACACACGATATTTCTGCGTCTCCGCAAACATAATGAGACTGGACGTTACTTCCATACTTCTATTAAAAAATCCTCGCTTAAGAAGCGGGGATATTTTAATATGTTGTAAAATTTACAATACACTTTTACACAGAAATAACAGATATAAAACTCAAAATGTTGTAAAAAATACATGAAAAAATAGTGAAAAAATCTTTAGAAACCTACTTGCATTATCAAGCGCCATCCGGTACAATAGTAACAGTTCGAAAGAACATATGGCTAACTGCGAGGCCAACTAATAAGTTGAGAGCTTATATGTTCAAAAAGCCACCTGGTTGAAGGTGGTTTTTTGGCGAAAAGGGCTTGGTAATATTTATATCACAGAATTTTATGGTATAGGCAAATATGAGTTCGTTATTGTTGGGTTTTGCAATATCCTCCCCCTACAGTGCTAGACAGCGGACGGAGAAAGCGTAGGAGCGGTTAGAGTAATCGGAGGGGCGGATATTGGTACTATTAAAAAACTGATCGTAGGTGTAAGAAGCATTAAGATCTGCAGTAGCAACCCAATAGACGCTATCTAGGCCTAGAGTTTGCACAAAACCGTACCATGGATCGATGAGACTCCCACGGACAAAACTTGAATGATTATTGAAGTAAAGTTATAATATACTAAAGTTGTAAAAATTACATCGTTTTCACAAAGGAGGGTAAAATGAAAAAGAACTTTAAGAAAGGGCAACTTATTCGGGGGATTGAGTTGGCATACTATTCGGTTGTTGTATTATGTCTACTTGGCGTCGCAATTTTAATTGTTGGTTTGACTCTACCATTTATCTTCAGTTCACTCCACTACGCAGTCGATTCTGGCGATCCGTTAGAATTCCGTCGCTATCTAATACTGCTTGCATTAACCTTGGCGGGAACTATTATAGTAATAGTTGTGAGTGGGCGATTTTTGGTACAGTTTACCCAAGAAATGCAAGTTTTGATCAACGGAACTAGGGCTCGTCATCCCGTAGCGCATGAAGACAACTTCGCGACAAAACCACCAGTCAAGCCAACTACGATGCCGCTCTTTGCCGAATGTCACGACTGTACTTTGTATAAAGTTTGTCGGTCTTCCAACGCCGCCTATGAGCGGATGCTAGAACAAGCTGGACTGACGGAAGCAATTGACGCTTTTCGCTATGATCAATCTCATTTAGCAAAAATTTGCCAGGGCATTAAGACGACGAATTGCAAAGAAGCTGCCGAGCTTGACGACTGTATAATTCAAACGGCGCTTGAATATGGTTATCAGCTTGGCCAAACCGAAGGTATTGCTATCGGCTTTCGGCGGGGTGCTCGACGTACCGAAACTAGGATTCGGGCGGAGCTGGATGACAATTAAATGTCAAACAGATAATCAATTAAATTAATGCGCGAACTTGATCCTTTTCAAAAAACCTCGCTGCTTAGCGGGGTTTTAGTCTGCCGTAATACGCTCATGGCTAGATTAGTAAAATATATAATCTCGCAAAAAACTCTTGCACAAATTGCAAAAATCGTTATAATTAAATATCAAGAAGTAGTGTGTGGTGTTTTTGTTGAACGCTTGAGATGGCGACTTAAGCAGTTGAAACGCTGCAGTAATCTTCGGCGCTACGAACTCGAAAAACTAAATGAGGTTAATTTATTCACTCCTTAAAGTAGTCCGGGTTCGACTCGCTTGGCGAGAGATTATTAAACACTAAGAAGAGAGGAAACTGTGAGCGAAGCAAGCAAAAATCAAGGCCGCGTATTTTTCACCGAAGGCGACCAAGCGCTTCCGATTCCAGATTTGATTGCCCACCAAAAGGATAGTTGGGCTGATTTTGTGCAATCTGGTTTGCGTGAAGTATTTAATGAACTTAATCCCATCGACGACTATACTGGCCAGAAGTTGTCCATGCGGTTCAAAGATTACGCTTTCCGTGAGCCGGCCGAGGATGAGAAGACTGCAAAGTACAACTTATCTACCTACGCTGCGCCGTTGCACGTGCAGGTAGAATTGACCAATAAAGTTACCGGCGAGGTTAAGGAACAAGATATTTACTTTGGGGATTACCCTTGGATGACCGACCGCGCCACTTTCATTATTAACGGTACTGAGCGCGTGGTGGTTTCGCAGTTGATTCGTTCGGCTGGTGTCTTCTTCACTGCTGATGAAGTAGCTGGACGCCGCTACTATGGCGCGAAGGTTATTCCTGGCCGCGGTGCTTGGCTCGAATTTGAGACTACCGCAAATGGCTGTATTAACGTCAAAATCGATCGTCGTCGCAAAATCCCAGTCACTACCTTTTTGCGGGCGCTCGGTATGGCCAAAGATGACGAAATTCGCGCCCAATTTGCTAATGTCGATAATGGTGCAATTAGCTATATTGATGCGACGCTTGATAAAGACACTACCACTGGACAGTCAGCGGCTTTGCTCGAGGTTTACCGTCGTTTACGCCCAGGTGATCTGGCGACCGTCGAAAATGCTAAATCAATGATTGAGCGAGCCTTCTTTGATTATAAACGTTATGATTATTCTCGAGTTGGCCGGTTTAAACTGAATCGTCGCCTAGGCTTTGATACACCGAACGACGCTGCGCACCGCACCTTGCAGATGAAAGATCTTGTTGCAATTATTAGCGAGATTATTCGCCTCAATAATACGCAAGAGCCGGCTGATGATATCGATAGCTTGAGCAACCGCCGCGTAAAACTGGTCGGCGAGCTAGTGCAGCGTCAGTTCCGCCTCGGTATGCTCAGGTTACAGCGTAACATTCTTGACCGTATGTCGATGGTGTCACCAGAAGATGTTACTCCTTCGCAACTCTTAAACTCTCGCCCAGTGGTGGCAGCCGTAAAAGAATTCTTCTCCAGCTCGCAACTTTCGCAGTTGATGGATGAAGTCAACGGTTATTCTGAACTTGCTCATAAGCGTCGTCTATCTAGTATGGGTCCAGGCGGGTTGACCAGGGAGCGCGCTGGCTTTGATGTGCGCGATGCTCACCCGACGCATTATGGTCGTATCTGTACCGTGGAGACACCAGAAGGCGGCAACGTCGGTCTGGTCTTGAACCTTGCGACTTATGCTCGCATCAATGAGTATGGCTTTATTGAAGCACCTTATCGCGTAGTTAAAAATGGCAAAGTAACTGACGAAGTTGTCTACGTTGATGCTGCGACCGAAGATGATATGATTATCGCCGACGCTTCAGTTAAACTGAACGATAAAGGCGAATTTGTGGAAGATTGGGTTTCGGCACGCGTCAAGGGCCGCCCGAGCCAAGTCGCCTCAAACTTGGTCACTCACATTGATGCCGCACACAAAGAAATTCTCGGTACTTCTGCTAGCTTGATCCCATTCGTGGAGAAAAACCGCGTTGACCGTTCATTGATGGCCTGCGCCATGCAAAAACAAGCCGTACCACTGCTCAAAGACGATGCACCAATCGTCGGTACCGGTATTGAGCATGCGGTAGCGCTCAATACTTCGCAAGTTGTGCTGGCTGAGAATGATGGCGAAATTAAAAAAGCTGACGGCGTTAGTGTCATTGTCAAATATAAAGACGGTGAACGCGAATACAAACTTGAACACTTCGAGAAAACCAACGATGACCGTTGCTACAATCAGCGCGTAAAAGTTGTCCGTGGACAAAAAGTTAAAAAGGGCGATATCCTTATCGAGGGCGCCAGCGTGCGTGATGGTGAATTGGCACTTGGCAAAGATTTGCTAGTAGCCTTCATGCCATGGCGTGGCTACAACATGGATGACGCGATTGTTATTTCCTCACGCCTAGTCGAAGATGATAAGCTCACCAGTATTAATATTAAAGATTTCGACGTTGAAGTGCGCGAGACTAAGCTCGGTCCTGAGCAGGTTACGCGTGATATTCCGAACGTGCCAGAAAAGAGCCTGCGTCACCTCGGGGAAGACGGTATTGTAGTAGTTGGTTCGGAAGTCCAGCCAGGTGATATTCTAGTTGGTAAAATTACGCCAAAAGGCGAACAAGAACTTAGCTCGGAAGAGCGTCTCCTGCGGGCTATCTTTGGCGAAAAAGCTAAAGATGTGCGTGATACCTCAGTGCGCATGAACGGTTCCAGTACTGGCAAAGTCGTCGGTGTGCGGATTTACACGCGCGAGCAAGGTCACGAGCTGAAAGCTGGCGTACTGATGCAGATCAAAATCTACGTCGCCGAAATGCGCAAGATTAGCGTTGGCGATAAGATTGCCGGCCGCCACGGTAATAAAGGCGTAGTTTCGCGTATTTTACCAGTCGAGGATATGCCATACATGGCTGACGGTACCCCGATCGATGTGTTGCTGAGTCCAATGGGTGTGCCAAGTCGTATGAACCTTGGTCAACTATTCGAAGTGCACATCGGTATGGCGGCGCGCGCTCTGGGCTACAAAGTTGCTACGCCATCGTTCAACGGTATTCCCGATGAAGTAATTTCTGAACAACTCGAAAAAGCCGGTTTTGACCGTGATGGTCGCGTGCAACTCTATGATGGTTTGACTGGTGAACCATTTGATGAACGTACCTCAGTCGGCGTCATGCATATGCTGAAGCTTCATCACATGGTGGAAGACAAAATTCATGCCCGTTCCACCGGTCCATACACTGCCGTCACTCAGCAGCCGCTCGGTGGTAAAGCCCAAAATGGTGGCCAGCGCTTTGGAGAAATGGAGGTGTGGGCGCTCGAAGCTTACGGCGCTGCTACCGCCTTGCAGGAGATGTTGACAATCAAATCTGACGATGTTTACGGCCGTGCTAAAGCTTATGAAGCAATCATCAAACACGAACCAATTGAAGGCCCGAAGTTGCCAGAAGGCTTCAACGTGTTGGTGAAGGAGTTCCAAGGCTTGGGGCTGAAGGTTGATTTGTTAGACCACGGCGAAAGTTCCGATGCGAGCGAAGTGATTGAGAAAACCTCGCGCGAGATCGAAAAATCGCAAGATGACCGTTTGATTTATGCACAGCACGGGCACAAAGACATGTTAGAGAATTTAGTTGATCTCGATGCTGACGAAGAAGTCAAAGAGATGATGAAAGAAGAGAATGGGGAAGAAGTAACAGAGGATATAGGTTTAGGCGACGAACATGGCGACAATGATTCGGAGCTAACCGACCTCGGAGAGGAGTTATAAGATGGCTTGGATGGATAATTTTATCAGCGCCAACGATTTCGATTCAATTCGATTGAGTGTAGCCAGCAAGGAAGATATTCTGAACTGGAGTTATGGCGAAGTTTTGAAACCGGAAACCATTAACTATCGCACGCAAAAGCCGGAGCGTGACGGGTTGTTCTGCGAACGAATCTTTGGCCCAGTCAAAGATATTAACCCGCACGATTCAAAGCTCAAAGGCGTCCGCTCGCGTGAGGCGGCTGTAGATAAAGAAGGGAATCTCGTCACTAAGTCGATTTCGCGGCGTGAACGCATGGGGCATATTACCTTAGCGGCCCCAGTAGCGCATATTTGGTTTATGCGCGGCACACCAAGCGCCCTGAGTGTATTACTCAACTTAACGGTAAAGAATATCGAAAAAGTGGTTTATTTCGCCGCCTATCTCATCGTTGACGCTAAAGATGAAGAAATCGCGCAGCGCCTAGCTGATCTCGAAGCTAATACCGTGGCGGCGCGTGAAGCAATTCGCTTGCGTTACGAAAAACTAGCTGAAGAGCCTAACGCTAATGCTAAAGTACTCGCCGAGCAGCAGGATAAAGAACTAGAAGAACTTGAAGCAGACTTTTCTGCCCGAAAGCTGGCGCTTGGCGGTTTGCAAAAAGGCGCCGTAATTAATGAAGCAGCTTACCGCAACCTGCCAGACGATTACGACGAACTGATCGAAGTCGAAATGGGTGCCACTGCTATCAAGCAGCTGCTCGATGAAATTGATCTACAAGAAATGATTGAAGAGTTGCGAGCGGAAGTCGAAGAGACTAAAGGTCAAAAGCAAAAGCGCGTCATGAAGCGCCTCAAGGTGCTCGAAGGCATGGAAGCTGCTGGCATTAAACCTATCGACCTTATTATGACTATCGTGCCAGTCATCCCGCCAGATCTACGCCCGATGATTGCTTTGCCAGGTGGACGGTTTGCTACTAGTGACTTGAACGATCTTTATCGTCGCGTTATCAACCGCAATAATCGTCTGCGTAAGCTGATTGAGCTGAATGCCCCTGCTGTCATTCGCCACAACGAAATGCGGATGCTGCAAGAAGCTGTCGATGCACTGATCGATAACTCAGCTGTGCACGGCAGTCGTAGTGCCAGTGCTCAGAATGGCCGCCGCAAGCTAAAGAGTATTTCTGACCTGCTCAAAGGTAAGCAAGGGCGCTTCCGCCAAAACTTGCTCGGTAAGCGCGTGGATTACTCCGGCCGCTCGGTGATTGTAGTTGGCCCAGAATTGAAACTTAATGAATGTGGTCTGCCAAAACAGATGGCGCTCGAACTCTTTAAACCATTCGTGATTTCTTGGCTAATGGAAAATGAGCATGCAGCCAATATCCGTGCCGCTACCCGTATGATCGAAGCCGGCGAAGCGGTGGTTTGGGATGGCCTCGACGAGTGTATTAAGGGTAAATACGTCCTACTCAACCGTGCGCCAAGTCTTCACCGCTTGTCTGTGCAAGCCTTCCAGCCAAAGTTGATTGATGGTAAAGCTATTCAGCTCCACCCGCTCGTCGCTAGCGGCTTTAACGCCGACTACGATGGCGACCAAATGGCGGTGCACTTGCCTTTGTCGGATGCTGCTCAGGCTGAAGCGCGCGAACTCATGTCGGCTGGCAAAAACTTGCTTAAGCCAGCTGACGGCGCACCAGTCTTGGCGATTTATCAGGACGTTGTATTGGGCATTTATTATCTCACTTATGACAAGCCTGGTACCGAGACTAAAGAAGTTAAGCCTTTCAGCTCCATTTATGAGGCCGAAATGGCTTACGACCAAGGCCTGATCACTTTGCAAACCCCAATTCGCGTCTTCGCTAAGAAGGAAATTCGCAATACCACCCTTGGCCGCGCAATCTTTAATGAAGTATTGCCAAAAGATTATGCCTACGATAACTCAGTCCAGACTAGTAAACAGCTGAAGAAGGTTATGGCAGATATCTTTGACCAATATGGCCCCGAAGCCATGGTAGAGACTGCCGATGCCGTAAAAAATCTGGCCTTTGAGTACGAAACAATTGCTTCAGTATCGACCGCTAAGGATGATTACCCGACTTATTCTGAGATTGATGACTTTATCGCCGAGGGCGACGCCAAGACTGCCTTGATCCAGGAACAATTCGACCAAGGTCTCGTCACAGAAGAAGAACGTTATAACCTCACCGTGAACAACTGGCGCGACATCGATAAGAAAATCTCTGATTTCTTGAAAGGTAAGTTGGCTACGATGGACACCGACATCGCCGTAATGGTGAACTCGGGCGCTCGCGGTAGCATTAGTAATATCAAGCTCGCCTCGGCCGAAATTGGCATCATGGTCGACATCAACAACAACGAAATCGAGCTCCCAGTCAAGAGTAGCTACAAAAAAGGTCTCAATACGCTGGAAAGCTTTATTGCGACACGAGGTGCTCGTCAAGGCCAGGTGTCTACGGCGCTTCGTACCGCTGACTCTGGGTACCTTACCCGTCGTCTCGTTGACGTGGCGCAAGATGTCTTCACCACCGATGAGGAAGCAGAGGATCCTGGCTTCGAAGTCCGTCGTGACGAAAGTGAATATACCGGTATTGGCTTTGCTGCGCGCATTGCTGGACGTTATACTGCTGAGCCGGTCCCAGGCTACGTGGATGCAGATCAGCTAATTAGTCAAGACATTGCGGACCAGATTGAGCGGGATGAAAATATCGAAAGCGTGAAGATTCAGTCGGTTCTTACCACTACTGCCGTCAATGGCGTCCCGCGCAAAGCTTACGGTGTCGATATGTCTACCCGTGTCCTCGTCGAACCAAATCAACCAGTCGGCGTGATTGCCGCCCAGTCGCTCGGTGAGCCAGGCACGCAGCTGACGCTTGACACGAAGCACGGTTCCGGTGTGGCGGGTTCCGGGGCCATTGCTCGTGGTCTTCCTCGTGTCGAGGAGTTACTTGAAGCTCGCGCGCCAAAGGGTCAAGCTTACGTGGCGCCAATTGCTGGTCGCGTAGAACTCTGGGAAGACGGTAATAAATATATTATCCAGCTTACCCCAGATTCCGGCGATGTGACGCGCATGCCGCTCGATGGCCGTACCGCCCGTGTTAAAGATGGCGCTAGTATTAAAGCTGGCGACGTCCTCGCCGATAAGGGCGAAGGTAAAGAACCTCTGATCGCCATGGTGGACGGGATTGCTGAACTGGTAGCAGATGCGATCGTGATCGTCGCTGAAGCTGGCGCTGCGATGAAAGTAGAAATTCCAAACGATGCCGAATTACTTGTCAAGAGCGGCGACGTGCTTGAGGCTGGCGATCGTCTGACCACTGGTTCTTTGAATCTGCAAGATTTACTCAAATTCAAGGGCGCTGAGGCTACTGCACGCTACATCATGAATGATGTGATCGCTGTTTACGCTGCTCAGGGGCACGAGATTTCCGCCAAACACTTGGAGATTATCGTGCGCCAAATGTTTAGCCGTGTGATGATTGATGAGGCAGGTGATTCCAGCTTCGTCTCGGGCGACATCGTCTCGAAAGCTGCTATCGTGGCCGAGAACAAGCGTCTCGAAGCCGCCGGCAAAGAGCCAGCTACTTACGAAAATCTCTTGCTGGGTATCACCAAAGTCTCTATCTGGTCGGATTCCTTCCTCTCGGCTGCATCCTTCCAAGATACTACTCGCGTCTTGATTAATGCTGCTATTAATGGCCGTGTCGACCATCTCAACGGCCTGAAGGAAAACGTCATTATCGGACGCAAGATTCCGGTAGGTACCGGCGTCAAGCCACTCGAAATCACTGATCGCGCCGAAGCTGAAGTCGCTGCTGAGACTGCTGATATGATTGCGGACGCGCCATCGGCCGAGGACGTGGCCGAGCTGTAGGGTAGGAGGGGATTATCACTAGTCGGTAAAAAACAAATTCAAAAGCGCTGGAGTTGGGGGTCTGGCGTAGAAAAGGGGCTTCGTGAAGAGGCCCCTTTTAGGCTAAAAATCTGTCTTGGATTTTTTGAAAAAACTCCAAGGCAAATTTCATACTAACAGAGGTAAATTTTTGACCTTGTTTGGATTTTTTTGAAAAAACTCCAAGCAATTAGAATATTCCAGTATAATATGAATATGCACTCTTATACTGTTCAAGAAGCTAGCGATCAGCTTAGTGTCCCTCGCAATCAGGTCAGTTACCTTTGTCGCAAGGGTTATATCCCGTATCTGCAACGTAATCATCTCGGAGCGCGAATAATTAACGAAGCGCAACTTGAGCTGATTCGCCAGCTGCTCAAAATGCGCCAAGCCGGCTTTCGCCCCAAAGAACTTCGCCAATATTCACGCCTTTATCGTCAAGGTCCAAGCACCGAATCCGCCCGTCTTGCTATGCTTACTACACGCAAGCACCAATTACGTCAAGAAATTCTCGACCGTCAAAAAGCAGTTGACTTTATCGAGCGGCAAGAAGAACTCTATCAGCAAAAACAAGAAGAGCAGTAGTTTTCTTCCCATTCTGGCGCCTCTATGCTATAATATATCCAATATGGATGTGGATGAAAAACAAATCGCTCACCTTGCTGAGCTGTCCGATTTTGCTTTGACTGCAGAGCAGAGCGCTACTTTGCAAGGGAATATTAAAGAAATCTTGACTTACATATCACAGCTTGATGAGTTGGATACCGCAGGCATTGAGCCGACTTATCAAGTTTTTGAAATGGAAAATATCTGGCGTGCCGACGAAATTCTCCCTCAGGAAGCCGATCGCGAGCAGCTCCTCGCCTTGACGAAAGAAGTACAAGATTATCAAATCAAAGTTCCGAAAGTATTGTAGGAGAAAACATGAAAATTGCAAGTAAAACCCAAAGTGCGGTCGAATTGGTCAAAACTGCCATCGAAAAAGCCCATCGTTTCCAAGCTGAATATCAGATTTTTAACTGGATTAATGACGACGCTCTGCGCCAGGCCGAGGAGATTGATGCTCGGATTGCCAAGGGAGAAGAAGTTGGTCGCCTCGCCGGCGTACCGTATGCGCTGAAGGATAATTTTTTGAGTCCTGCGGGCAAAACCACTGCTTCCGCCCGCATTCTCGAAGGCTTCACTAGTCCCGTTACAGCCACCGCAGTCAAAAAGCTCGAAGCCGAAGGTGCGATCTTGATTGGTCGCACGAATCTTGATGCTTTTGCGCATGGTTCTAGTACGGAAAATAGTTATTATGGCCCCACGAAAAATTCCAAAGATCTTACTCGGGTGGCCGGTGGTTCGAGTGGCGGTTCGGCCGTGGCCGTGGCGCTTGATATTGTTGAATTTGCTACAGGTACTGATACTGGCGGCTCAATTCGTCAGCCCGCCAGTTTCAATGGCGTTTATGGTTTTAAGCCGACTTACGGCACGATTAGCCGTTATGGTGTAGTAGCGATGGCTTCTAGCACTGATTGTATCGGCTTCTTTACGAAAGATGCCGCCGATCTGGACTTATTGATGGAAATTACCGCCGGCCAAGATCTTAATGATTTGACCACCTTACCGGACTATTATGCCACCAGTGAAGCTACGCAAGTTCAAAAAGTTGGTATTATTAAAGATTTTGACAATGACGCCGTCGATTCCGAGATTCGTGCAGCGCTAGCGCAAAAGGTAGAGCAGCTCAAAACCCGCGGAATTGAAATTGTCGAGCTCGAGATGCCAGCACTCAAATACGCTTTGGCTGCTTACTATATTATTGTACCCGCCGAAATCGCCAGCAATCTCTCGCGCTACGATGGTATTCGTTATGGCTTTCGCAGCAGTGAGAGCGGAGATTTGACTAGCCTCTATAATAATACCCGCGGCGAAGGCTTTATGCCAGAGAATAAACGCCGCATTATGATTGGCAACTTTGTCTTGTCGAGCGGCTTCTATGATGCTTATTACCTCAAAGCCGCTAAGGCCCGCACGTTGATTATCAACGAATATAATAAGGCCTTTGCGCAATGTGATGTAATTTTGTCACCAGTCAGCCCTAACCCTGCCTTTACCCTTGGTAGTAAGGTCAATGACCCAGTTGCCATGTATCTCGAAGATGTAATGAGCGTACCACTAAATCTGGCCGGATTACCAGGGCTGGCGATACCAGTTGGACGAACAACCAACGGGTTAGATTTGGGCTTACAGCTGGTGGGTCCACGTCGTAGCGATCGTACCTTAATCAATTTTGCAAAAACTTTGGAGGAGAAATAATTTATGTGGTCATCTGCCGTCTTTTTAGTTATCGCCATTGTCGCCGTTGGTTTATTAATGCTGGTCGCCATGACCCTAACTGGCCGGCGCGGTCATACTTTTGATGTCGAAGAGTACCAGACTAAATGGCTCAAAATCGAGAATGGATTAGTCCGCGACGACCCCCGTACCTATGCTATGGCCGTATTAAACGCTGATAAATTGCTCGATAAAGCCCTCAGTGAAATGGGCATTAGCGGTAAGACTATGGGAGAGCGCATGAAGAAAATCAACGATAAATTCCAAAATGCCAATGCCGTCTGGGGTGCGCATAAATTACGTAATCAAATCGCCCATGAGAATGATTTTGATCTTAATTATAACCAAGCTAGTCGGGCTTTGGCTGGTTTTAAGCAAGCATTAAAAGATTTAGGAGCGATTTAGTATGAAGTATCTCCCCACTATTGGTATTGAATGTCACGTCCAGCTTTGCACCAAAACTAAACTTTTCTCTGAGGTTGACAACGACGCACGCCAGAAATCTCCCAACTCTTGTGTTTCACCGGTCGACTATGCCTTGCCGGGTATGCTACCTCGGTTAAATGGTGAAGCGGTCAAATTGGCTGTTCGGGCCGGTTTGGCCTTGAATGCCGAGATTAACCTTGAATCACGCTTTGATCGTAAACACTATTTTTACCCTGATTTGCCCAAAGGCTATCAAATCACTCAACTCTTTCATCCCATCATCGGCGCCGGCACCGTTGAGTTGCCAGATGGCACTAAAATTCGGATTGAACATGCCCATCTAGAGGAGGATGCTGGTAAACTTAGCCATACTGGGAGCTACAGCCTGGTGGACCTTAACCGTGCTGGTACGCCATTAGTTGAAATCGTCTCGCAGCCCGATATTCATAGTGCCGAGCATGCGCGCGAATACGCTAAAACGCTCTGGCGCAACATGACTTATGCTGGTGTGACTTTTGGCGACCTTTATAATGGCAATATGCGTTTTGACGTGAATATTAGCATCGCTCCTGAGGGCAGCGACCAACTTGGTCAGCGTACGGAGATCAAAAATCTTAATTCTTTCCGCAGTGTTGAGCGCGCCGTTGAATATGAAATCAAACGACAGACTAAATTACTTGAAAAAGGCGAGCAGGTTGCCCAAGAGACCCGGGGTTGGAATGACGCCGCCGGTGAGACTACTGCTCAGCGTAGCAAAGAAGCTGCGCAGGATTATCGTTATATGCCCGAGCCAGATCTGCCGCCGATTCACTTGTCGGCAGATTTTGTTGCCCAGATTCGCGCCGACTTTCCCAAAATGCCTCATGAATACCGTGCAGATTTTCAAAATGTTTTACCAACGGATTTGATTGAGGTATTGTTAGATTATCCGACTCTGATGCGAAAAATAGCGGAGCTTGAGGACGCGAAAGCTGTCAAAAAAGTCGCTAACTGGTTCTCTAGCGTTTTGCTCGCCGAAGAAAACACTAGCCTCCTCAATGATGAGCTACCGAGTACTCAGCAGCTCACCGACCTGACTGCGATGGTCGAGCAAAATGAACTCTCCAGTACTGGTGCAAAAGAAGTCTTCCTCAAATTCTTTGATCCAGAGATGCATTATAAAGACACTCGCACCATCGCCAAGGAGCTCGGGGTAATTCAGGAAAATGACCTTGGTGCGCTTGAGGCGATCGTTGATACGGTGCTCGCCAAACCCGAAACCGCCAAAGCTCAGGCTGATTTCAAAGCTGGCCAAGAAAAGGTGCTCGGTTTTCTAGTTGGCCAAGTCATGAAAGAATCAAAAGGCAAAGCCAATCCTAGCAGTGTCCAAGCCATCTTGCGGAAGAAGCTAAGTTAGTGCAAGATCTTCAAAACTGGTTCACGCAGCATGTTACACTCGAAGGCGAACCGTACTTTTTGGATGCCGATCAAGCTCGTGCCGTTGCCGACGATCATCAGAATACTCTCGTAACCGCTCGCGCCGGCTCCGGCAAAACTCGCGTGATTGTCGCGAAAGTCGTCTACCTCGTCGCCAAACTAGGTCTGGATCTGGATGAGATTGCCGTTTTTATGTTTAATCGTACAGCGGCTGCCGAGGTGAACCAGCGGATCGCCGATGTGAAGATTGATGGTCAGCCCCTAACTCCCGGTCCAGTGTGCATCGCTTCTACATTTCATAAATACGCGCTAGATATTCTAAAAAACGCCCATGGGTCACCGCAGATTATCAACGAAGCTGAGCAAAATGCTCTCATTCGGCAACTATTTATTGCCGAGCTCAATACCGATAAGCATAAATATAGTCCCCAGCAACGCGAGACGATGTTAAGATTAGTGCATACTTTTATTGCTCGTGCCGGCCAACAATATTTGGGCGCTAGCGGGCTTGAACAACTCCAGCAAGACATTGAAAAATATGTCCAAGTTCACCATGATTCTCCCGAACATCAAGTCTGGATTAACTTGCATAAAGTTGCTTTAGCTGTCTATCTAAAATATCATCAAGCCTTATCGTCAAATCAAGTTGATTTCAATATTCTCATGGCGCAGGCCGCTGAACTTTTGCGACGGTCGGATTTGCAGACAAATTTTACTTATATTACTAAATTACGCCAGATTATGGTTGATGAATACCAGGATTTCTCCTATCTTTTCCTTAATCTCACTTATGCCATCCGCGAATTATGTCCCACCGCCAAGCTTTTTGCTGTGGGTGATGATTGGCAAGCGATTAACCGTTTCGCCGGCTCCGATTGTGCTTATTTCCTAGATTTTGCTAAATATTTCCCGGCAGACCAGATTAATATTAATTTAACTACCAATTATCGCAGCTGTCGCAAAATCGTCGAAAATGCTAATCGCTACATGCTCACTAATTATGATTCAGCCGCTACTGGTGCTGTTGCCAAAAATTCTAAAGTCGGCAAAATTCGACATCTCAATCCTAGTAAGCTTAAATTTAATTGCCAAGATTTTCAAGAAGATGCGCTAGGCGACGGAAGATTCCAATTAGCCTTAGCTGAAACTTGTCATCTCGTGCCTACCAAAGTCCCCGTGTTGGCGATGCAGTATCTGAAGCAACTTTATCAACTGTGCCGTAAACACCACAAGTCCTCAATTATGCTACTGCATCGCCACAATTTCACCAGTTTCGCCAATATTGATCTTACTAACCTCCAGCAAGCCCTATTTAAAGTACTGCAAAACGATCAAATTCTATCAAGCAAAACCTGTACCGCGCAAATCCGCTGTATGACCATGCACAAATCTAAGGGTTTGGAGGCAGATGTGGTAATTATTCTCGAAGCAAACCATGAACAAATCTTAAATTCTCATCCTCACGCCACGATTTTTGAGATTTTCGGCGATACTTTGGCTGCCGAACGCGCCGATCAACAGCGTTTGCTTTATGTCGCTATGACTAGAGCTAAACAACGCTTATACATTCTCAGCACCGACAAAAATCCACCAATTTAAAACTTCCTCCATTTTACTTTTTGTGCTATAATGTAGAAAAGTCTATTTTTAATGCTTACTGTCTCAAGTCAATAACACTGGCTAGCGTGTTAAGCATTAAACTTGGGAGAAAGTTAAACAATAAAAGGAATAGAATCTCATGGCAAGTGAAGTCAATGACCTATCAAAACTCCGTAATATCGGAATTATTGCCCACATCGACGCAGGCAAAACTACTACCACCGAAGCGATTCTCTATCGTACCGGCCTGAAGCATAAAATCGACCTCGTAAAGGGCGGTACTGGTGGTGCTACTACCGACTGGATGGAGCAAGAAAAGGACCGTGGTATTACGATCACTTCCGCCGCCGTGACGGCTCAGTGGAAAGGCCATAAGATTAATATTATCGACACCCCAGGTCACATCGACTTCACCGCTGAAGTTGAACGCTCTCTGCGCGTGCTCGACGGTGCGGTAGCAGTTTTCGACGGCAAAATGGGT
>CAYPTT010000016.1:0-18292 GCA_964413835.1 uncultured Candidatus Saccharibacteria bacterium | reverse complement strand
GCTCAGTCTGAGACTGTTTGGCGCCAAGCGACTAAATACGGTATCCCGCGCATTTGTTTTGTTAACAAAATCAACCAAATCGGTGGTGACTTCTATAAATCTCTCGATAGTATCCACAAGCGTCTCTCGAAAAACGCCGTCGCGATTCATTTACCAATCGGTTTCGAGAAAGATATCTGCGGCGTTGTCGACCTCGTTGACATGAAAGCTTACACTTACGAAGATTACGCTGACCACGAGCTCAAAATTGGCGATATTCCTGCCGACATGCTCGAAAAAGCCAAAAACGCTCGCTCGCTCCTTGTTGAAGAAGCTGTCCAAGCCGACGAAGCTCTAATGGAAAAATTCTTTAACCAAGGTGAAGAAGCAATTTCCGAAGTTGAGCTGAAGGCTGCTTTACGCAAACGTGTCCTCGATGGTGATTTCTTCCTCGTTACCGGTGGTGACGGACGTGGTGTAATTGTCGAGAAGGTGCTGGACCTCATTGCAGATTACTTGCCGTCTCCGCTTGATCGTGACCAGGGCCAAACCGTTGGCGTCGATCCTAAGACCGGCAACGAGATTATCCGCAAAGCCGATAATAACGAACCTCTCACCGCTCTCGCCTTTAAAGTTGCGACCGATCCATTTGTGGGTAAGTTAATCTTTGTCCGTGTTTACGCTGGTAAAATGACTTCTGGTAGCACCGTCCTAAACGCTACGACTGGTAGTAAAGAGCGCATCGGCCGTCTCGTCCGCATGTTTGCCGACAAACGTGAAGAGATTTCCGAAATTACAGCTGGCGACATTGCTGCTGTGGTTGGCATGAAAGATGTCACCACTGGCACTACCATCTGCGACCCAGCCCACCCGATTCATCTTGAGGATATTACTTTCCCAGATCCACCTGTTTCGATTGCCATTGAACCAAAGACCAAATCTGACCAAGAAAAAATGGGTCTTGGTCTCCAGAAGCTAGTCGAAGAAGATCCTACCTTGCGCGTGCATACCGATGAAGAAACCGGCCAAACCATCATTTCTGGTATGGGTGAGCTTCATCTCGAAATTGCGATCGACCGCTTAAATAAAGAACATGGTGTTGAAGCTAATACCGGTGCCCCGCAGGTTGCCTACCGTGAAACCATTCGTGGTACTGCCGAAGCTCAGGGCAAACATATTAAACAGTCTGGCGGTCGTGGTCAATATGGTGATGTTTGGGTGAAATTTGAGCCAAACGAGGCCGGTAAAGGCTTTGAGTTTATCGACCAGATTAAAGGCGGTGTAGTGCCACAGGAGTATCGCAAACCTGTTCAGCAGGGAATTGAAGAAACCCTGAATGGCGGCGTAATTGCTGGCTATCCAGTAGTCGACGTCAAAGCCACGCTCTATGACGGTAGTTACCACGATGTTGACTCCAGTGAACTTGCCTTCAAGCTCGCTGGTAGCCTTGCTACTCGCGAAGGCATCAAAAAAGCTCAGCCAGTCCTGTTGGAGCCAGTCATGAAACTTGAGGTTACCACTCCAGAAGAGTTCATGGGTGATGTGATCGGCGACATTAACTCTCGCCGTGGCCGCATCGACGCTATGGAAGATCTGAATGGTGGCGCCAAACTTATTAAGGCCTTCTGTCCGCTCGCCAACCTCTTCGGTTACACTTCTGACTTGCGCTCGATGTCGCAGGGTCGTGCCGCTAGCTCCATGGAGCTCTTCGCCTATGAAGAAGTTCCGCCCAACGTTGCGCAGGAAGTCATCGATAGTCGCAACCAATAGCGTATTAATCGCCACAATTCGCAATTTTAAGCCAGCAATGACGTTTCGGGGCTGTTGTCCATACAACAGCCCCAGTTTTTGCCTTTCTCCATCTCTCACGTCTAATTATGTATTTCTTCCTTTGTCCGTGGGGGACTCGTCTTACTTGGATATGGCTCATTACGTGATATGGGACTTTATGGGCCATATTGGTCTACTACTGCATCCATTTATGTTTGGAACAGCTATGGATTAACTTTGAATAACCGTAACGTTCTCCTATCTGATCTTAATAATCGCGCTGTTGGTTTCTCCGTCCGCTGTCTAGCACTGTAGGGGGAGGGATTAGCAGACGGAAAAAGCAAAAGCACGGCCAAGTTCATTCGAAGGGATGATATTCCCACCATTAAAATACTGATCATAAGCACGTTGGGTATCAGGATATGTAGTAGTAGACCAATAATTGCTATCGCCACCTAGAGTCCGTATAGAACCGCTCCACAGGTAGGCATATCCCCCACGGACAAAGGAGAGGGGATGAAGGGAGAGGTTTTGGTGGGGCTTAATTATTTTTATGAATGTTGGAGCTTAATCCTAGTCTGATCTGACGACAAGGTAACGCTCTCCTCATCAACTCGCTATCGCTCGCTTGACTCGGACCCGCGTTAGCCTAGGACGTAAAGTCCATGTCGTCAGGCCAGACTAGATTTAAGCTCCCGAATCCATCAATAATTAAGCCCCACTTATAGTATGTTGTGCTTTGTAAAAATTTTCTACTGGTAATCTTTGTGGGCTGGGTTAGTATAAGTTTTTACATCATGGTCCTCCGCAACCTAGGCGGACACGGTTCTGAAGCACGGGAGCGTTAGCGATTCGCTTCAGAACCTGTCCCCTTGATGTATAAACTTATACTAGGCCATCTTACACAAAAATTATCAATAAAACTATTGACTTTTTACGCAATCTGTGCTACAATAGAAGAAGGAGGTATGTTTTTTAAAAATTTGTCAGGAAAACCCAAACCAGATAATTTTCAGCCCAGAAACTTCCAAACCGGAACTGCTGTCAAACGCCTAGCGTTTTGCCAGCAAAACATCTGTAGTAGAATGACACTCATCAACCCACAATTTCATATTAAGGAGGGAAATTATGAAACAAGAAAAACCCAGTGGGCCAAACTATGCCCACCAAATGGCAATTGAAGAGTATCGGCGGCGACAACGCCGCGCAGCCGAAAGAAATGCTGCTAAATATGCCAGTCGGGGACATACGTCTCCGGACGAGGTTATTTCCGGCAAAAAACCCAAGGATAAAAACAGGGGCAAGGCTAAGACGAAGAATAAAACTAAGTCTCAGACCAAGTATTCAGCTGAGCCAGAAACCGCAAAGGCTGTGGGGCCAAAGAAATCCCTTTGGCAAAGCGTTAAGAAGATGCTGTTATTTCTCGTAAGCAGAATCGTCACAGTGTTAATTATCGCTGTAATTTTTGGAACGATAATGTATGCTACGAGCTGTTCGGTACGAAGAGATCGAGCAAAAAAGTACGCCAACATGACCGTTGGTGAGATCGAAGTGGCCGAAGGTCGCATGACCGAAGAAGAAGGCGAAGCTTATGACGAGCAACTCGAAGCAGAATTAACCGCAAAAGTTCAAGCTCTGCTAGAAGAGATGGAAAACGGTAAGCCAGGAGCGTTTGATCCAAGGATAATTTATCCACAAGACGAACACGGAAATCCCGTACTTACGAATGACGTCGAAACCTTGCGTCAAACTGCTATGGAGGCTAATCTGGAACCGCCGCGTATGTATTTCAAACAAACCGATGGTGTGCCAGACGACCTGGAATATCAGAATAAAGGCTTTACTGCACGCACTGTTTATCCAGCGTCCGCCGAGATAGATCAAGTGGTTTTTAATTCCGTTAAGGACCGCGAAGTCTATGGCGATGAGCGCTATGGGGCTTACGTACGGGAAGTGGGCGAAGATGATGGCACGAATTTTTACGTCAATCTGCGTCCAGAAGATGTGCCAGTTACGGTGCACGCCGGGAGCTTTTTTGACGTTGCAGCGCTCGTTTTGAACGATCGCACCGTGCCAGATGAAGCCTACGAAGCAGCTAAAAAAGGTGAAATTACCTCGGCCGAAATCACCGGACGGTATGGCTCTACATTGGCGTCGGTACACATTACTACGCCAGGCTTTCTTGCCAAGGGTGAAGTGGCTAATATTACAGTCGAAATTCAACCGTCACCCGCCAACGATCCCAAGGCTAATTTTGAAGGCGTGCGCGGTACCGTAGCTATCAAAGCCGCAGAGGATATGTTTATTGAACGCGCTTACCAGACGGTACCAACGTTTGGTTTGTTGCGGGAAAGTTCAGAGATTAATGGTCACCGCATGTATAACATGCTCGATGATATCGAAATGACTAGATTAAACGAGTCCACCGGACACGGTGAGATCAAGACCTGCATCAAGGTTGGTCGCGTCGGTCCCAGCATTGAGATGGGGCAAATGGCCATCTGCACGTTTTATGCTGAGCCAGCAAAGGATCCGAAGGTCATTCAATCCTTCCAAGATACTGTACTCATGCAGTATGACAAGGCCAAAGAAGCTGCAGAGAATAGCTCCGAAGATAGTAACACGACAACAGATTCAGAAAAAGAATAAGGGGGAATTAAAATGAAAAAAGAATCAATTACTAGGACATTTATCACTGGCACACTGTGTGCTGCATGGTTTATATTCATCGTCGCAGTTGTGCTTTTGTTGACTGGCTGCGGAAGGGGAAGCGCTACGCAGGACAACTCGGACACAGCTACAGTGGAGTCCGAATCTGTAACAGATGATAACGAAACTGCTAAACCAACAGAAGCAGCTTCGAGCGAAAATGATGAAGATGCTGAGGATAGCTCCGAACTACCGCATCTTTCTCGCGATCTGGGTCTTGGGATTAAAGTCACTGGCGCAAAAAATGAGACGGGGACACAATATGAGTATCGTCGCAGCGAAAGCAGCTACGATGAAACTTATCAGTCGGCAGACGATATTACGAAGCCTATACTGAATTCGGTCACTGACCATCCACTTATCGGCGACGAAAGAAATTTTGTCTACGTCCAAAAAGTGGAAAAAGATGGTCGGTTTAGAGTCAACATTGGTCCACCTGACCAACCATTCAAGATAGAGCCGGGTAATTACTACGACATCATTATGTTCTTACGTAATGATGCTTCTGCTGATACAGAAGCGGATCGTGAACGCCTCGCTACACCGCCGCTCGATGGAATCATTATGGCTCCAACTGTCATAGAGCCAGGAAAAGAAGAGGAAATCTCTTGCACTATCGGACGCAGTGTCATGATGAACGAAGAAGGCGACCGCACTGAACCAGAAATCAATTCAGTTTTCTCGGGTGTTACGGTCTGCGCCGATGAACCAGTCCATCTCCTTTATGGCTCAGACAAACTGCTCGTATTCTTCGGCGAGGAATATAAGGAAGGCTTCTCTAATGATGCTCGGATTACATCTCTGAGTAGCAAACAAACGCAAGAGATGGTGGTGTGGCCAACCTTCACCATCAAACGCAACATCTTCCCCAGCGAAGAAGGCAGCTTCTTGATTTACACATTTTATGCCGAAGCCGCTAAGGATAAGCTTCCCGAGGACGGACCGACCGAAAACGAAGCTGGAGAATAATTTTTCTGACAAAACCTCAAAAGGATGCCAGCCTAGGCATCCTTTTTCCATGGGAACACCTATTTTAGCTCAGTTCTCACCACAATCCTACCAACAGGCTCTTAAATTCCTACCCCCCAATAGTTCTTATGTTATAATATAGATATGGAGCTAATTATTCTGATTTTGGGAGCATTAAATTTAGCGGCGTTAGGTTGGCTTATTTTGCATAAATCTTCGGCTAGCGCCCAAGACGCCAAGCTCGAAGAGCGCCTCATCCGCATTGAAGCCGCCCTTGATAAGCTTAATCCCAATATCGACACTGCCTTTCGCGAAAATCGCCGTGAAATCGCCGAAAATCTTCATAATATTCAACGTACTCTCGATACCCGCGTCAAAACTCTCCAAGACGACAATTCCAAAAAACTCGAAGAAATGCGTCTCACTGTCGACGAAAAACTCCAAAAATCCGTCGAAGAACGCTTTAATCAGAGTTTTAAACAAATATCTGGCCAACTTACCCAAGTTTATCAGGGTTTGGGCGAAATGAAAAACCTCGCCAACGGCGTGGGTGACCTCCGCAAAGTCATGGAAGGCGTCAAAACTCGTGGTATTTACGGTGAAGTCCAGCTTGGTAATCTCATCCAAGATTGTCTCGCGCCCGAACAATACTCAGAAAACATCATTACTAAACAAGGCAGTAATGACCGGGTTGAATTTGCCGTCAAAATGCCGGGCAAAGACGAAAATATCGTCTATCTCCCCATCGACTCCAAATTTCCGATCGAAAATTATAGTCGTCTGCTGACCGCTTATGACAAAGGCAACAAGGCCGACATCGAAATCCTACGCAAAGCTTTGGCGAACGACGTCAAAGAGCAGGCCAAGAAAATTTCCACCAAATACCTTGACCCACCCGCGACCACCGATTTTGGCGTGATGTTCGTACCAACCGAAAGTTTGTACGCCGAGATTCTACGTATTCCTGGTCTCGACGAACAAATTCGCCAAAAATTCAACGTCTCGCTTGCCTCACCCTCGACTTTGCCAGTCATTCTTTCTGGCCTCACCATGGGTTTCCGTTCCGTCGCCATCGAAAAACGCTCTGCCGAAGTTTGGCAGACCCTTGGCGCTGTCAAAACGCAATTTGCTAAATTCGGTGACTTACTAGCCGCTACCAAGAAAAAGCTCCAAGAGACCGCCAACAAAATCGGCGATGCTGAGGTTACCTCACGCCAAATCGAGCGTAAACTTAAAAACGTCGAAAGCTTGCCAACTGACGACAGCCAGCGTATAATTGGAGAATTGGAGGTATAGATGAGTTTTTGGTACACTCTTGCAAGTTGGTTTCTCTTATTTATGGCCTATTCATTTTGTGGCTGGCTGATGGAAGTCCTAGTTACCATTTTGCAGCGCCGCAAATTAGTCAACCGCGGCTTTCTAGTCGGTCCGATTTGCCCGATTTATGGCGTCGGCGCCGTACTCCTGTCGCTCGTTCTGAGCCAAGCCGAAAACTGGCTGGCGATTTTTTGTGTTGCCGTAGTTGGCAGCGCAGTGCTCGAATACGTTATTAGCTACGTCATGGAGAAACTTTTTCGCGTCCGCTGGTGGGACTACACAAATCGCACTTTTAATCTTAATGGTCGTATCTGCCTCGAATCCGCAATCGGCTTCGGCATTATTGGTATCATTATTGTCAAAATCGCCACGCCTTTCTTCCTCTGGTTGTTTGTTAGCCTGCCTGAATGGCTCATTTTCCTGGTAGCTGGCCTTTTGCTAATCTACCTAATCGCAGATTTTATTTTGTCGCTCTGGCTCATCCTCGGCGTGCGCGTTACGGTCGGTACTGCTGAGCGCGACGCCACCGAAGAAATTTCTGAGCGGGTTCACCAAATTCTCATGGACAAAGGCAAACTAAACCGTCGCCTCGTCAAAGCTTTCCCCAAACAGAAACCTAGCCAAAAAACTGCTAGAAAACCTCAGAAAACTAAGAAATCCACCTAGACACCGCAGATTGCCAAAACTAGCAGTCGCAAAAAGTTCTAATCACCCTATATTTCTATTATATCACACTCTGTTCAAAAAGTCAATACATTTTTGCTAAAATTATGTATTTTGTGCTATAATTACTCTATGTACGACATTTTTTCTGAATTTTTGCTTGACAAAAAACGCCTGTGTATCATCCAGGCTGAGAATCCCGACGGTGATTCACTTGGCTCCGCCATTGCCCTGGACTATATCTTAAAAAGCACTGACAACTCACTCTATTGTCCAGTCGATATTCCCAAATATTTACACTATTTCCCGGATTGGTCGCGCGTCGACATTGACTTTGATTACAAAGCTGATGGTTACATTATTGTCGATACCGCGGCGAGCATACTTTTGTCAAAATTGCTCGATGACGCCGCAATTAAAAAATGTCTCTATAGCAAGCCAGTCCTCGTGATTGATCATCATGAAACGCCCGACGATCTCGATTTTCCTCACCAAGCAATTATTGAACCTCTGCCTGCCTGCGCTGATTTGATTTACAAAATCGCCCACGATCAAGAGCTAGAAATTCCGCGTACCTCCGCCGAAGCTCTCTATTCTGCTATTTCCTCCGACACTCTTGGTCTAGTGAGTTCTTCAGTAACGGCCGATACTATGCGAGTAATGGCAGATTTGATTGAACTTGGCGCCAACCCCGCCGAACTTGATGAAAAACGCCGTGAATTCATGAAAAAATCCCCTCGTATTCTTGACTATAAAGCTGATTTAATTAAGCGTATTGATTATGCGCTTGACGGCACACTAGCCACTGTCCACATTCCGTTCGAAGACATTCAGCTCTACTCCGATGAATATAATCCTAATGTCCTAATTATTGAAGAATTAAGGCTGGTCTCAGGCGTTGAAGTCGCCGTTGCCGTCAAAACTTATCCCGACGGCAAGGTGACCGGCAAGATTCGCACCAGTCTGCCAATCGCTGACCAAATTGCCGGATATTTTGGCGGCGGCGGGCACCCTTACGCTGCTGGTTTTCGTACTTACGATACCAGCTACGATGAAGTAGTTGCTGACCTAGTTAAAATCATCCCCCAGCTTATCGCCGCGAGCCAAGCCACCAACGATACTAAAATCACAACTGAACCAACTCATGATAAGGTCGGAAAAGTATCGTAAAATGACCAACATCCGTAATCCTTATGATTTAATTACTTGGCTTAAATACCGAATTTTGCATCGTCCAATCCGGTTGCACGTTACCGCCGACCTCAAAATTGGCCAGCCTCAACTTACCGTGGTATTTTTGCATGGTATCGCCGCAACATCTGACGTTTGGCAAAAAGTTATTCGTCAAATGGCGCGTCAGCACGAGCTAGATAATATCCGGCTGGTTTCAGTAGACCTGCTCGGTTTTGGCAAATCCCTCCACGCTAATTGGCTTGATTATGACTATCCCGAATATAACCAAGCCCTACAAAATACTTTGGAGAAGTTGAATATTACTACACCATTAGTCCTGGCGGGCCACTCCATGGGGGCATTACTTGCCGCTAATTATGCCGTGCATCAGCCCAACCGTTTTGATCTCAAAGAGCTGATTTTAGTCTCGCCGCCCGTCCTTATGCCAAACGAATTGGCAAAATTACCAGATCGGGTTTATCTACATTCTTATGCTTCTTTGCATCGTCTTGCAAAAGACGAACCTGCTATCGAAGTTATTGCACGTTTCATCCAGCGTTTTAGCAGTTTTCGCTGCCATTATCTCAAGACCACTGCTTTTGCTCGCTCGATGGAAAATCTCATTCTCAATCGCCATAATTACCAGACATTTACCAAAATCCGTGTGCCTACTTTGATTATCCATGGACGTTTTGACCCACTGGTGGTTGGCGCTAATCTGACCCGTGCCGCGCGCAATAATTCTAAATATCTTACCATGACTAGTGTACTCGCTCATCACGATATCACTTCCAATAAACGCGTGAAAATCGTTAATTTACTTAATCAGCTTTCGCAAGAAATTGAACAGGAGCCCCAAAATGAAACTTTATAACACCCTCACTCGCAAACTTGGAACTTTCAAACCGCAAGATCCCAACTCAGTAAAAATCTATACTTGTGGGCCAACTGTCTACGACATGCCTCATATCGGCAATTATGCTTCTTATGTTTATTGGGATTTACTCGTCCGCACACTAGAAGGGAATGATTGGCGAGTTAAACGCGTACTTAACCTTACGGACGTTGGACACCTAACATCCGATGCTGACGAAGGTGAGGACAAACTCGAAAAAGGCGCTCGCAAAGCCGGCAAAACCGTTTGGGAAGTGGCAGAATATTATAGCGAACAATTCCTTGCCGGTTTTCGTAGCTTAAACTTGATCGAACCCACCAAAATCGCCCGCGCCACCGATTATATTAAACAAGATCAACAAATTGTCCAAACTCTCATTGACAAAGGTTATACTTATGAAACTTCCGATGGCATTTATTTTGACACCAGTAAATTCCCAACTTACGCCGACTTTGCTCATTTGCAGCTCGACCAGTTGAAAGCTGGTGCACGCGTAGAATTTTCCCAGGAAAAACACAACCCGTCAGATTTTGCGGTCTGGAAGTTTATTCAGCCGGGCGAAAAGCACGCTATGCGTTGGGATTTCTTAGATCGTCCGGGTTATCCTGGCTGGCACCTAGAATGTTCTACAATTATTCATACTGAACTAGGCGAACCGATCGATATTCACACTGGCGGCATCGATCATATTCCTGTGCATCATACTAACGAAATTGCGCAGAGCGAATCAGCTTTTGACCATGAATTAGCCCGCTTTTGGCTGCATTGTAATTTCCTTACTATCAACGGTGCGAAGATTTCTAAGAGTCTCGGCAATGTCGTCACTCTGGATGACATTGCTACACATGGTTTTTCGCCGCTCGATTTTAAAATGTGGGTCTTACAGGGACACTACCAATCCGAGCACGATTTTACGTGGAAAAATCTCGAAGCTGCCCGGATTCGCCGCCTCAATTGGCGCAACCAAATCGCCAAAGCATATCAAACTAAACTAAATAAAATGCAAAAAGCGGAGCCTGCAGCCAAACTTGACGAAATCAAAACTGCTATCAACCAGAATCTCAATTCGCCCGAGGCTTTCGCGATTATTGATAGCCTAGATAACACTAGTTTGACTTTCTGGCAAAAAATTGAGCAGTGGTTTGGGTTAGAGTTACTCAAAGACAGCCCAAACCTCACCACAGAGCAAAACGATCTACTAAAAGCTCGCGCCAAAGCTCGTGCCGTCAAGAATTATAGCGAATCTGATCACCTTCGCGAGGCTTTGCAATCTCAAAACATTACCGTCCTTGATACGCCAGACGGCCAAATTTGGCAATATTTAAGTTAGATTTCTTTACCTTCCTACAGGTAGACCGGGACGGAGAAACCGTGAGCGCGATTAGTGTAATGAGAGGGATAGATAATAGCGCTAATAAAGTGCTGATAATAAGCAAAAGAGGTATGAGGATAGGCAGTAGTAGCCCAAAAGTAGCCATCGTGGCTTAGATTCCGCCAAGAACCAAGCCATGGAGTGACGAATCCCCCACGGACAAAGGAGAGGGGATGGAGGGAGAGGTTTTGGTGGGTTATCCCTCCCCCTACAGTGCTAGACAGCGGACGGAGAAAGCGTAGGCGCGGTTATCGTTACGGGAGGGGTAGACATTAGTGCTATTAAAACGCTGATAGTAGGCATTTGAAGCAGCAGGGTATGCAGTAGTAGACCAGTAGTCGCTATTGAGGCCTAGATGCCGCGTAGAACCAGTCCAGGGATGGACGTCGCCCCCACGGACAAAGGAGACCTAAAGAAGCTAATACACCTTGCGTTTTTCAAATTTCCTTCTCTTTTCATCCACGACAAACTATGCTATAATAAAATCATGAAAACAGTTATCGAAGTAAAAGACCTTGTTAAAGTCTACGGCAAACGTTCCACTGCCTTTGAAGCACTTAAAGGCATTAACTTAGAAATCTACGAGGGCGAATCCGTTGCGATCGTTGGTAAGTCTGGTTCCGGCAAATCTACTCTCATGCATTTATTGGCCCTGCTCGATAAGCCGACTTCTGGCTCCGTCATCATTGACGGCGTAAACTCTAGCAAACTTCGCAATCGTCAGCTTAATAAACTGCGTAATTCTACTTTTGGCTTTGTTTTCCAACAATTCTTCATGAATCCTCAGGATACCGTTCTTGCTAACGTTATTTTACCGCTCAAAATTGCTAAAGTCCGTCGTAAAACCCGCAAAAACATGGCCGCCAAAGCACTCGGCACCGTTGGGCTATCTGACCGTATTAAATTCAAAGCCAACGATCTCTCCGGCGGCCAGAAGCAGCGCGTCTGCATTGCTCGCGCCATTGTTAATCATCCTAAAATCCTTTTTGCCGATGAACCTACCGGTAATCTTGATTCCGTCACTGGCGACAATGTTATCAAACTCCTGTTTGATCTTAATAAGAAAAAAGGCGTCACTTTAGTTATTGTCACGCACGACGAAGATCTAGCCAAACTCTGCGATCGCCAAATTCACATTGCTGATGGAAGAATCATTGATGACAAATCCAAAAAACGCCAATCGCGCAAAAGTACCACCACGCGTATTACACATCTCACCAGCAAAGCTAGTGCAGAGGATGACGATTTAGGTGAGCTTGCTCGCGCCACCGTGGCCGCCGCCAAGAAAAGCAGTAAAGCTAGCTCTAGCAAAAACACTTCAGCCAAGAAAGGAAAGAACTAATGAGACTTTTTGATATTATCCGTACTGCCAATCATAATCTTTTCCGTAATAAAGTTCGTACTTTTCTCACAATTCTAGCAATTTTCATCGGCAGCCTCACCATTATCCTTAATGCCGCAATCAATACTGGCGTCAATAGCTTCATCGACGACCAAACTGCTAGCTTAGGCGGAGCGGATTATATTATGATTATGAGTAAGGGTTCAGCCGAAAGTATGAGTTCCATGATGATGGGTAGTAATGAGCCAACCGAATACAATCCTAAACAGACCATGTCCGCTATGAACGACGAACAGCTTGCGAAACTTGCAAAAATCGACGGCCTCAACGAAGATGATTTTTATGTCAGCAAACAAATTCCAGTCGAATATATCTCCAGCAAAAACACTGACAAAAAATATAACATTACCGTCGGCGCTATGCCGCCAGGCGATTTTAATATCGCTACCACTGCTGGTCGCCTGCCAGAGCAAAATACCAAAAAATACGAAATCACCCTGCAAGCTGGTTTTCCAAAAGCACTAGGCTTCCGCTCTGACGAAGATGCCATTAATAAAACCGTTACGCTTACTTTTCTTGACCCGCTCACAAATAAGCCAACTAATTTCAATGCAACTGTAGTAGGAGTTCAGGCCAAGGGCGTGGTTGCCGTCAATGGTGCAATTATTAGCCAAGCTCTCGAAGACGCTATGTATCAAGAAGGTACAAAAAATTACCCTGCTGAGCAAAAAGAATTAGTTTATACTATTCAAACCCGCTTCGATAACGATCGCTATACTGAAGCCGAAATCAAACAGACTCTCGAAGACAACGGCTTTTATGGCGTCACCGTTTCCGACATGATGGGTAGCATTCGTACATTTTTCGACGTCATTATGATTATCTTCATGATCTTTGGTGGAATTGCCTTGCTGGCCGCAGCTATCGGAATTATCAATACTCTCTATATGTCAGTCGAAGAACGTACGCGTGAAATTGGTCTAGATAAAGCTCTCGGCATGTCGTCCGGCAAAGTTTTTCTAAGTTTTGCCGTCGAGGCTATTCTACTCGGCTTTTGGGGTTCAATCTTCGGTGTAGCTGCTGCTATGGCCATCGGCTATGCTGCCAACTTTTATGTTCACCAACCCGGCGGATTCCTAGTCGATTTTCCCACCTTTGAGCTCATGAAGTTCACGCCAGAAAATATCCTGCCGATTATTGGCATTATCATGCTAATCGCTTTCCTAGCTGGCACCCTGCCTGCTCGTCGTGCTGCTCGCAAAAATCCGATTGACGCTTTGCGTTACGAATAAAATGAAACAACCAAAAATTGTCGAGACGAAATTCAAAATCGAAAAACTAATCCCTGGCGGACAAGCTCTCGGCACATTACCTGACGGCAAGAAAGTGATGCTTTGGAGTGCGCTGCCCGACGAAACCGTTACAAAAATAGAACTAACGAAGAATAAAGCTAGCTACGCCGAAGGTATCGCCCTAGAAGTTGAGGATCATTCGCCGCATCGCATTAATCCACTAGATGACTGCTACCTCTCCACCTCACCGTGGCAAATCATGGATTATCAGTATGAACTAGACCAAAAGCGCGAGCTGCTAAACGAAATTCTGCGCCAACATGATATTCCGCACGCAGATCTTCCGCCAGTTCAAACCGACAGCCATGATTTTTATTATCGTAATAAAATGGAATACGCCCTGTATTATGATATTGAAAAAGCAGCAATTTTCCCCGCCGTTCGTCGCCGTGGATCACATCGTAAAATTCCCCTCACGCATTCTAGCATCGAACGTCCAGAAATTTGGCAATATGCCCAGCAAATCATCCAAGGCCTAAATCAACGCCACGAGGAAGCACGCAAATATCAAAGTCTTTTATTGCGTTGCAATCAAGCTGGCGAAGTCAGTGGCGGGCTTTTTGAAAATCACCAGCCACACCCAGTTTTTAAGAATCTCACCGACACTATTCTTGGCCAAACTTACAGCTATTCACCAAACGGCTTCTTTCAAATTAATTTACCGGTTTACGAAATGACACTCCACGAAATTAAAAATTGGATTAACACCGATCAGGTACTCGACCTTTATGCCGGCGTTGGTACTATTGGACTTTCTGTCGCTCGTAACAAAAAATTAACTTTGGTAGAATGCGACAAATCCGCTTACCGCGAAATGGAACGTAACTGTAAAGGAACGAGCGCACAGCCAGTTTGGGCTAAATCCGAACAAGCTTTAGAATATATTATGTCGGATCAAACCGTTATTTTTGACCCACCACGTGCCGGTTGTCAGCCAGAATTATTAGCCAAAATTATCGAAATCATGCCAAAAAGATTAATCTACCTTTCTTGCAATCCTGCCACTCAAGCCCGAGACGTAAAAATCCTCCTCGCAAAATACCGCATCGATCATATCCAGCCTTTTAACTTCTTTCCCCGCACACCACACCTCGAAAATCTCATTATTCTTAGTCGTAAATAATCTAAAATATCATATATAAAATATCATATAATATATAACATGGGATTAAATCAACAACAAAAAGCCGCCGTTGAATATTTAGACGGACCACTGCTAGTCTTAGCCGGACCTGGCACTGGAAAAACTCAACTTTTGTCTGCCAAAGTTGCTTACATTCTCGAACATACCGATACCAACCCCGAAAACATCCTCTGTCTCACTTTCACCGAGTCCGGCGCCAGCAATATGCGTGAGCGCCTCGGCACAATGATTGGCCAAGCTGCCGCCAAAGTGAATATTTTTACTTACCACGCCTTTGGTTCTAATCTTATCGAACGCTACCAAAATTACGCCGAACATCTTGAACGCGAGCTCGACTCACCTATTGATGGCGTTACACAATACAAAATCATCCGTGAAATTCGTGATCATTTACCCGCCATGGACATCCTCAAGAACACTAAAGTGCAGGACCTAATCGATACTATTCAGCATGCCAAATCGGCCCGTCTCAGCGCCAGTGATCTTGCTAAAATTGCTACGCAAAACACTACCGACAGCGCCGAGCTCGCTAGCGCGATTTCTCCCATTCTTGAACAAGCTACTCCGCGTATGAAATTTAACAAAGCAGTTGCTGAAGTTTATCAACCAATCCTAGAAGTTCTCGCTCGTTTTACTAGTCCTAAACCTATCGCCGGTAATATCGAGCCTACCGCCAATCTTATGACCAGGGAATTAGCTAGCCTTATCGAAACCGAATCGGCCAAAGATAAACCAAGCGTTTCACCACTTACTAAATGGCGTAATGCCAACTTTGAAAAAACCGATGACGGCACTTACCGCCTCAAAGATCATATCAAAAACAAAAAACTTACTTCGCTTGCTCAAATCATGCAAAGTTACACCAATCATCTTCAGACCGAAGGCCTTTATGATTTTGCCGACATGATCGAAGAAGCTATCTGCGCTCTCAAGGAGGATCGTGGTTTTCGCCTAACTTTATCAGAAATTTTCCAATACATCCTGCTCGATGAGTTTCAAGACACAAACCCCTCCCAGTTCGAACTTATTAAGTTATTGACTGATTATGAACAACCCAATGTCATGGCAGTCGGCGATGACGATCAAGCAATTTTTGAATTTCAAGGCGCCAACGCCTCAAATTTATTAGACTTCCAGGAGCATTATCGCGCCAAAGTTATCACCCTGGTTGACAATTACCGTAGCACGAGCGAAATCCTAAACTTCTCCCACCGCGTCGCCGAACAAGTCGAAGATAGCTTTGCCAAAAATCATCAAGTTACTAAGATTCTCCGTTCTATGCGTGATATTTTTGCCCAAGAAAAACCAGAAAATAAGAAGCATCAAAATAACCAGATAGATCACAATCCGCAACCTTCCCAAATTGAACGCCATGAATTCGATCACGCCGACCAAGAATATGCCTGGATAGCTCGACACATCGCAGAATTAATTAAAACCGGTGAAGCGGCCAATGATATTGCTATTATCGCGCCCAAGCATAAGTATATTGCTCCGCTACTGCCTTTTCTCAAAGCTCACCAAATCAATATCTCCTATGAGAAAAAATCCAGCCTCTTTGAAGATGCCAAAATTCACGAATTAATAAGCCTAGCTAATTTTATCAACGATATTGCCAATGAACGTCGACCAGAACACCGCTTACTAGAAATCTTATCTTTCCCATTTCTTGAAGTTGAGCCGCTCGATGCAATCACCGCCACAGAAGCCATTCGCCGCAGCAATCAAACTGCCCTCGAAGCACTCAAATCTTCCGCAAATCCTCGTTTACAGCAAATCTCCCAGTGGCTAGCCGCCCTCGTCATGCAAAGCTATGCCGCGCCACTCGAATTATGGCTTGATTATGCTATCGGTTTACAAACTATCCCTAATGTGGATTTTACTTCACCATATTTTAACTATTACAAGGCTCACAGTTCCGACGTTGAACAACTTGAATTCTTCCAAAACCTCACCACATTGCGTAACACCGCCGCCACCTATGGTGATACCATCCAGCCTAAACTCGCCGATTTCATCAAAATGGTCAACGATTATGCTGAAGCTGAAATTAATATTTCTAGTAGCACTATCGTCAGTGACGCCGAAAACGCCGTCCAAGTCATGTCTTCACACAAGAGTAAAGGCCTAGAATTTAAATACGTTTTTATGCTTGCCGTTGACGATAACGCCTGGGGTAAAGCTAAAGGCAATAATACCACTTTTAGCTTACCAAATAACTTATTGCAGATTCGTCACACCGGCATTACCGACGACGAACGTTTGCGGCTACTGTTCGTTGCTATTACGCGTGCTCGCGACCATCTCATTATGACTAATTCCATCACTGATTTTACTGGCAAAAAAGTTAACCGCCTAAGTTATCTAGGGGAACTCCGCGACGAAAAAAATTCCAATCCCAACTCACCATATTTGCCACTTGACGCCCAAGCAATTCAACTCCACCAAGATTTTACCATTACCGAACAAATCGACAACCTTCGCAATCACTGGGTTGCCGCCTATCAAGTCCTCAGCCCAAACTTGAAGCTACTTCTGCAATCCAGACTAGAAAAATATCGCCTCACCGCCTCTGATCTTACGAGCTTCATCGATATTATCTTTGCTGGTCCGCAAACCGTCTACCAACGTCGCATTTTACAAGCACCCGATGAACCACTCACTAGTAGCCTGGCCTATGGTAACCTCATTCATGCCACTTTCGAACAAATTACTAACCACCAGATATCCGACACAGATGCGCAAGTTTTTTATCAACAAAAAGCCAGTGAACTGCCTTTTACGGCTCAAGAAATCCAAGACTTGCAAGAAAAGGGTACCCACGGCCTCGAAATCGCCCTACGAGATTTTGGTTCGTTGTTGCGAGCCCCTAATGCTAAAGCCGAAGTTAATCTACACGCCGAACATCCAGTGCTCGACGGCGTACCTCTCACCGGCAAACTCGACCACATTGCCATTGACGATGTTGCTAAGACTATCGAGATTTACGATTTTAAAACCGGCAAATATCATGCTGGCAAATGGGAATCTAAACCCAACCTCTATAAGTACCGCCTGCAACTCGGCTTTTATAAACTCCTGCTTAACTTGTCGCCCAGCTATGCAAAATATCACGTTACTAAAGGCCATATTCTCTTCGTCTCACCCGATCAAGAGGGGGAGGTCTACGATAAAGTTTATGAATATAATGATCCCGACGAAGAAGAGCTCAAAACGCTCGCTAAAGTTGTTTATCAGCAAATTAAGTCGCTCGATTTCATCACTAATCCTGAACTTAATCTTACCCCCGACGAAAACCGCCAGCAGAAAGATGTGGTCGAGTTTGTTGCTAAACTTTTAGAGCTAGCAAAACCTAGTTAATATGTAATCTTGCCTCTTCGATAAAACTACGGACGGAGAAACCATGGGCGCGGTATTGGCTATCGGAAGGGGCGACACTAGCACTATTAAAATGTTGGTAGTAGGCGTAGGAAGCACTAGGGTGAGTAGTAGAAGCCCAACAGACACTACCGATACCTAAGTCCCGCGTAGAACCGCTCCACGGATGAACCAATCCCCCACGGACAAAGGAGAGGGGATGGAGGGAGAGGTTTATGTAACCATGGTT
>CAYPTT010000015.1:0-19185 GCA_964413835.1 uncultured Candidatus Saccharibacteria bacterium | reverse complement strand
ATCTCCCAGCTCGGTAGCTACAGAGCCTAAAACACATACTTCTAAGCCATATCTGACCACTACAAGACAGGAACCCAACTACTTCCTAAAGATTCGCCCGCCTTCGCTTGGTGGGAGCTACGGCGAGACGAATCAATCCGATATTTAGCTAAAATCCCACTTGTCCTTTTGTTCTATGTTATGACCTTCACAATACGTAATACCAAGTCTTTTATAGTCAGATGCCTTATTGATTATTCTATTATGAACTGCTTCAAGGTTACCGCAAGCAATGGACTTTAGCTCTTCTTGTATTTGATTATTCTTTGGATTTTGAAGCTCACGCACCGCTGAATAAGGTTTATCCCCTGTTTGCAAATGTCCAAAGAACTGAATCTCAAAATCAGGTATATTAACGATGACCATATTACCAACCTTGTTTTGGGCTTCAGATAGAATCGTCTCGTTTATTGTCCAGGCTGCATTTTTGATAAACTTGTCGTCTCTTTTGGCTTTCGGAGAGTCTAGATCATGGATGACGATGTAATTAATGCCGAAATGATTAAGGATTTTTTCAAACATTGGAACGTTTGCTTTACCATGGCAGTTCAACACGGTAGTAGTTTCATCCTTAAACTGTGATAATACGATTTCTTCCGTATCGCCCTCTACCAGAATTATCTTGTCTGCAAAGAAGAACTCGTTTACGGTAGGATGGCAATTGTGAATCATTTTTAATCGTTCTCGTTCGTCATCGGTGAAATCGGCTTTTTCAGTGGAAAAAGTTTTTGTAGTGTCTTGAGTTTTATCTACTCTAACGATAGTCGTATGCGGCTTAGAAACATCAATGAAGATTGGTGAGTGCGTAGTAATCATGACCTGCCAATTAGAGAGTTCGGCAATTTTATATAATGCCTCACGTGCAGCCCTAACCGCTGGTGGATGTAAAAATGACTCGGGTTCCTCTACTAGCAAGATTTTTTGCTCCTTGTCTTTAACGGAAGTACGACCACTTTTCATTTTCCCAGAATCAGCCAATGCCTCAATCGCAGACCATAGAAAAGCTCGCTGAAGACCGCTGCCTTGATTTGCTAAGGGGTAGTATTGACCATCACTACTAGCAACACGCAGATGGGTCCCTCCAGCAACAATCTTATCCAAATCAATTTTTCCCGCTTGAGGCTCAATATCAATATCATGATTCGGGAAAATCCTGCTGAGATTTTCCTTTAGCTTGCTAGTAGTCTTATTAAGCTCTTCTGATATCTCTTCCTTAATATCGCTTGCGAGTTGATTAATATCACTCGTCAGTTTGTTTAATCTAGATTGGTCTTTGGCCGTATTGGTTTTGATGGCACTAGTTAGAAGCTCAATGGTCTGTTTTTCTAGTTGGTCAGGACTATCAAACGGATCGACTTTTAGTGGTGTTGGGATGCAACTTTTTATTTTGCTATCCCAGCCGCCCATTCCTCCAGATACCCATTCTTTATCTTCATTGTTCCATGAAAACTTTTCACCAGCCTGATTAGGAGTACTCCATACCCATTTGTACTTGGTTAGTTCTTCGCCATCATCTTCGTAGAGCCATTTTTCCCCAATTTGCTTTTTGTCGTCTTCACTAATATCGTTAAAAATCCCTACTATTTCTACCGGCTTATCGTTATTTCCTTGATAAAACTTATCGATACCGAGAGCTGCTCCAGAACTTGCGAATGCTTCATATGCTTTAACAATAGTCGTTTTGCCTACGTTATTAGGACCTATTAGCACCACGATGTTATCGATTTTAACTTTAATAGGATTATCGCCAATACAGCCAAAATGTTGAATCTGTAATTCAGAAAGTTTCATGTTTTACCTCGCATTTGATATTGAATTTATTATAACAAGTTTTTGATAAAAAACAATATTACGAATAGGACATAGGCTTTTATACGACTGGTACTACTAAAGTATGCTCTATTCCGTGAGCTAAAAGTCACTCCATATTCATCAAAGTAGGAAGACAGAGGGGGCTCTAGGGGTATATCTAAGTAGTCTAACAACCCACCTATCCTATTTCTTCGCCCCGATAGTCGTCATTATCTAGTCATTAAAAGCCCCTCGGGTTTTGTAGAGCACCTCCGTGAGGGATGAAAAGTAGAAAAGACCAATGTATCTGGAAGCTTTATTCGGCTTCGCTGATTGTAGAATCGTATTATTAACTAAGGAGCAATATGAGTGAAGCGCAGACTATGGAAAAGGTTATAGAGGGCATTATTAGGGCCCATAATCTATATGGACGGAGTTTTACATGTGGAGTCGCACTTAGGATTGCTATGGGTGATGGCTTTCTATATAACGACTTGAATAAAATAGTTGAAGATACACTTGAGAGTATTTATGGCGAAGTGTTGGATGAAATGAGGAGAGCTGGATTAAGGACTGACCTAGACGCACTAGCCGAAATTCTTGACTTGGCAGTTTTGGACGAGATTGCTCGGCATATTATCGAGGAGAATGAAGAAGAATAATCATTATCAAGAACAAGGGAGAGGCTTAAGCCTTCTCCCTTATTTTATGCATGGAATATAACGCTGTATAGTGACACTCCCGTGCTCTAGAAAAGAAGAAACACTATCATCAAAGAAAGATAACTAGGCAGTATTCTGAAAGAAAAAATGGGCACGGGCATAGTCCCGCCTAATATATCTGTATAATTAGATAAGATATAATGGTTTTAACTATGGTGGTATATTAAAAGAGTCCGAACTCTTTCAATGGTTCGGCACCAGAGTTGATATTTGGCCTCATTTGAGGCATTTTTTATCTGCTGCTAGCTAGTCCGAATCAAGTCCGTGAATTGGACTTTTGTCCGGTATGACGTATAATAACTGAAATACGCTATACCGAACAAAAAGTATGTGCTATGCTCGGTATAACGTATATTGACAGAAATACGCTATGCCGATAAAATAAGATTATGAAGGTATATTTTACCAATAACAGTACTCTACAAAATTTCGATAATTTTTTGTCCAAGATAGATTTTTCTGACGAAAGCAGGCTAGAAATTTTCACAGACGACCATTGGGTGAATACAAACCCAGCTGGTCTTGTGCTAGCTGCAGCCTTAGCAAATGCTGTGGGCAAGGAACACGCTACAATTGACGATAATTCAGCCGCCTCTGGGGCTTATCTCGATGCAATGGGTTTATATAATTTTGTTTCTACCGCTTCACCATTCCACATCGACAAAAAAGAGCCATCAGGGCGATATATTCCAATTGCAAACATAAAAACTGAAGTCGAACAAACAAAGTTTCTAACAGATATCATTCCCCTACTTCATCTTGGGCGCGAAGAATCATTAGCGATTAAGTATGCTCTTTACGAGCTCGTACGTAATGTCTTAGAGCATTCGATGTCAGAAAATGGCGCCTTTGTGGCTGCTCAGTATAATAAACGTAAGAACAAGATTAGTATTGGTATCTGCGATACAGGTATTGGAATAAAATCGAGCCTGAATAAGTATCATCACCCTAAAAACGACCTGGAAGCATTACGTCTTGCGTTAATGCCTGGAGTAAGTGGAACTACTGCACGACCAGATGGTACGGAACAAAATGCTGGCGCCGGTCTATTTATTGTAAAATCCTTAGCACGAATTACTAGGAGTTATTTTATAATTTATTCTGGAGACTCTCTGTATAAACTTCTAAAGTACGATAAGCGCGTGCAAAGACCACGAATCAACGCTGATCCTTTTGATGACCGGCATAGCTATAAAGACGATTTGCCAAATTTTAATGGTACGTTAGTTGGTGTCGATATTACACTGAATGCTAACGAGAACTTTGCTGATTTACTAGAAACTATTAAGAAAACTTATAGTTTAGCGGTCCGAGAACGTAAACAACGGCAATACAAGAGGTTTAAGTTTGTATGATAATTAATATGTCAGAATATGTTGCTGATTTTGGAGGAAATAAGGATACTGCTAGGCGGTTGCGAATAGAAAAAATTATGCCCGCCATTTCAACTAACAAAGATGTTGTGCTTAATTTTAGTGGGGTGAGTGGCGTAACTCAATCATTCATACACGCATTGCTTGCGGAGACGATTCGCGAGTTCCCAGAAAAGGCTTTCGAGCTAATAAAATTCAAAAACTGTACCCGTGACGTTAGAGTAGTAGTTGAGATTGTTGCGGAGTATATGCAGGAAGGGGCGGGCTAATTATCTTGCTCCATTTGCTCGACTAACTACAGTGTCAATTTTCTTTTGGTTCAGGCTATAGCCCACGATAATACTCTCACGTTTCATGACTGTCTTTGGCCCTATGAGAGCAAAGAACTCTAGGCTAATACACCATACAAAGAATTCCTCTAATGATAGCTCTTCAAAATCTTTGCCAAATATTTGTTCAGCTGTAGATAATTGTGCTGGAAAAAATCTGCGAGAAAACTTCACGGGAACTTTTTGTATGTAGCACCATAATATCCAGTATTTATAGTTTTGTACACTATCACTCTCATTAGAAAACTGCCTTCGATAACTATTGAAGATGAGAGTCGAATATACTATTTCAAAAACTTTACGTCGCAGTACGCAAGTGTCATAACCTCGTTCAACTCCTATATTGCGTATTAGCTGCATTTCTATTGTCCCATAACCTCTTGAAAAAATTTTGCGCATCGTTTGGAGTGGTTTTCTTAGGGTGCTCTTGTTGATATATTTAATAGCCCCTTTCATAATAAGCGGCGATAAGACAGTATGAGAATACTTATCTCGGTCAAGAAAAGTCTTATCTTCAAAAGCAACCAACATGTTAAATTTTGTCTCCATATCTTTTACTGGCACGGAATAAATATTAACAGCCTTCAGCGTATGCATAATATCCGTAACTGTTTTTGTTTCAAACTTCATACGAGTGATGCATAGAATTGCCGCCAAGATTAGCACCGAAGCGAGCAACACGACCCATGTAGCAAACGTGCTTTGCCAACTGCAAATCCAACATGAAGCGCCATTCTGAATAAGCAGATTATCACATCTTCTAACGACTAGCTCGCCAATCGTCAAAGTTACAATAGATCCAATATATAAGATGAAGTAGTATTCGATAAAGAGTTTATATATGCAATCGATTATTTTATATCCTATTCCAAATAGAGATCGTTTCTCTACATCCTCTGCGAATATCTCTAGCAAGGCAAACTCCGCTAATACTAATATAGCTATCCCAAGATTAATCTCAACCCATCCCATTAGGACCATGATAAAACTCATTAGATACAGTACCCCAACTTTAAGGTTCTGGCGTAATTTTATATCTTTCAAGGCGATAACTAGCAAAATAAGAAGACATAAAATTTGAGACGGCAAGTTGTCATTGATTAAGTCGAGAATAAACTCCATATACTTACTTATACCACCGAGGCATGGGAATCCAAACCTTAAGAGGTAAAGGAAAATAGTCAGTACTGCTATTCTTTATAGCCCTCTCCCTTTACTTTATTCTAACAACCATCTCTAATTTTACGCCACCGCTTGATTTCGAAATTAATTACACTCAGGTTTTTATAGAGGTAATCTTGATAAGATTCGTTGTCAGGATTATAATCGTTGTAAACATTTGAGACGGAGGTTTTTGATGTGACGGAGCGTTGCTTAGCTATGACATTTCGTGAGATGAAAAACACCCCGCAGTTGGCGGAGTGTTTTAAATGACTAATCTTATTCCTCGGGATGCGGGCTCGGATGATCCGGCAGTTTCTGAGGATTCAGCAATGGCGGCGAGCTATGAGGCAGATTATCATGACCAGCAGGCGGATTATTATGGTCACCGGCAGATGGATCGTTCCGATCATCAGGATCTCTTTCAGGCGGATCACTAAATCCGGCTTTAGGCTCGTCCTTTTGCAGAGAAAAATGCTCCTCAAAGGGCAGATAGGAGTTACCCGTCTGATTTGTTGGCCTACGCCAAGCACGCCAGTTCCTGAGCTCGGGCAGTTGAGCCTGTGTAGATAATCCCTGTACATCCTGAACAATCTGGATGTAATGATGATCATATACCTGGCGGATTTTGGCGAAAGAGCGCTGCAAGGTGCGGTCCTCGCGCATCATTTCACTAAAGGCAGTAGCAACGGCAACCAGCACGGCGATATTACCATCAAAATCATACTCCGACTCACAGTCTAAGTATGAGGTGGCCATAAATTTGCCGTAGGTGCTGTTCAGCACCAGCACGTTTAAGTTGCCATCACAATGAATTCCCCCGCCAACGCACATACTGCCGCTAGCATTGTAAAAGTCATGCGGCCAAATGTTGCGATAGCGCGTACGTTCCGAACCAGCATTGAGCAGCTGGTTGATTGCTTCTGCCGCCAACTCATCACTATTCCCCGCAGCTCCACAGAAGAACTTTCGCCGACAAGCACCGTCCACCAGATTGAATCGACAAATACAACTTGCCGGGTGATTATGTGGCTGCCCATCAAGGATAAACGTTCCCTTGAGACTGCTTAATCGGTTTGCGGCTGTTCGGTGAATCACTGCCAAGATTACGTCAATTTCCGGCCGATACAAGGTCGAATTGGGTGATGGATGCACCTCAAAATTTTTGGTAACTTCTAATATGCTCATTACATTCCCTCCTTATGCATATTTTTTGAGCAAGTCCGATTTTTGCCCTAGGTGCCGATTATTTTTACTTCAAGTTGAATGATTTGCCGGGCTGGAGTTCTGGATGGTGGATTTTTAGGTCATCTCGCGGCACAGTGGCGCGAGGATAATCGAAATTTAGGGCAAAAATCTGTTGGCTGAGGTGTTTTTGACCATGATTTTATAATTTTTCACGGACTAGTCGAACTAAGAAAGAACTTTGACTACTAAAATGTTCTTTATTGCGAGCAATAAAGACCCGTACGGGTCAAATGGTACAGGAAAAACAGAGGTAGATGAGAATAACATCACCTTATCTTTCTATAGTAGCACAGATTTTTATTTTTGTCAATAGATATTTTGGAGATTTTACGGTTTTGCAAGCAGTTTAGTCTTGGAAGTTTGTATTTCGGTGAGTACTTTGGGTAATTTTGATTTTTTGGAGGCTTGTTAACCCCATGCAGGGTCTGAAAGGTTTACTGGAAGAAACAGAGGTAAGCAGCAGCGCCGACGGCCGCGCCAAGGATTACCGTAAGTAGAACAAGAAAGAAAAGTGGGGCACTAGAACGGCGGCTCGACGGAATAATGACAGTGGGGCGCTCGGGGAGATTTTGCTGGACCGGAGCAAGGAAATCATCGTTAGGTCCCTGGTTAGTGTCTTTTTTGCGACCATGCGAGCGAATATTGCCAAATTTAGATTTGGTGGATTTCTCTGCAGGTATAGAAGGGACTGGTGAGGTATTAGCGCTATAGTTCGTGACACGGCGGACACCAGGAGTGGTAGCAATGCCGGCGGTTTCGTGCGAGAGTGGGCGTTTTTCAACGTTAACGGATTTAAGAAAGAAGGGGGATTGCTTCCCTAGCGTGCGGCGGTTATCTTCGGCTTTGTGAGCTTTGGGGTTTTTGGGATCACGAGCATTGATCCCGGGCGCAGAAGTTTCAGAAGGATCGGTGAAGTGCGGAGCGCCTGGCGCAGCATAATCTTCTACCACGCCGAGACCATCCAGATCTCGGGGGGTCGGCTGAGTATTGGAGCGATGAGAATTACGCGGAGCTTGTGGACGCGGGGAACCGGCTGGATGGTCGGCACTAAGTGCCTGCTGCACAGCGAGGGTCTTTTGAGTAGTGAAAGTTTTTTGGGCGGGGGCGACTTTTTGAGCAGTGACGGTTTTTTGGCCGGTGCGAGTAACGGCTACTCCCGCAGCAGCAGGGGCAGGGGCAGGGACAGCAAGTGGCCGACCGCCGATGAGCTGCCGAGCAGCACGTTGGGCGGCACGAGCCGGAGGTGTAACGCTCTTGGCAGATCGCGTCGGGGCTTGGGCAGGTTGGCTTGAGCGGGATGGAACCTGTGCCTTAGTAGATTGGGGCTGAGCGCTAGCATCCGTGACGGCAATTTGGTGATTGCCGTCGGAAATAGCAATAGAACGCTGTTTGGATTGGCTCTTTTTAGCGGGCGAAACACCGTTAACTGGAATAGCTTTGACCGAGCGCTGGGCAGGGAGTTTGGCGCGCCGCGCAGCCGGGCTGAGGATTTTTTTGGTGCGACGAGTTTTTGGTATAACGACGTTCCCTTGCGCGTCAATCGGCTGCGCGGCGCGCGCCATGCGGGCGTTGGGCGGCAACGTAGCCACGGGCTTGGCAGGGAGGGCATCGGCGCCCAATTTGAGGGAGGTGCGAACAGCGGGAGTATCAGGCTTCTCACCTTTGGAGTTTCTTAACAAAGCCGAAGCCGATGCCCGGGTGGACTCCATGCTGCGCTGGATGAAACCATGGTGAAGCTTTGATGCGCTCTTAGCAGTTTCGGTGGATGGGGCAAGGGGCGTAGGTTGCGAGGATTTAGTATCAGAGGCAGGTTTTTTGGCCTGGCGCTTCGCGGCATTAATCGCGTCGCGTGCCGACGCGACAGCTATTGACGGCGAAGCGCCAGCACTAGCCGACGGAGCTGATTTGCCATAACGGGCATTGATGATTTCTTGAGCGGAAGGAGGATGGGTCGTGCTAAAGATGCTTTCAAGATCAGAGCCAGAAGATTGCGGCGATGGAGAAAACGAAGATAATTGAGAGGATTCGGCGCTAGAATTTGCGTCAGAACCAGTAGACGATGGGTTACTCGTATTAGTAGGGTTACTCGGAACTTCGGCGCCCGCGCGAGCTGCCATAATGGCTTCGTCTAGAGCAGTATTGGTTTTGCCTGCACCTTGAGCAGTTTTTTTGGCAGCAAAAAATGGAGTGTTTGATTTCCGAAAAGGTGTTTTTGCTGCAAAATCCATAGATTAAGACTGCACCCTCCTTGCGGTTTCAATAATGTCGAGGAATTGTTCGCCGATTAAAGAAGCGCCGCCAATCAGCAAACCGTTTATATCAGGAATAGTCAAGTAGGCTCCCGCATTAGTCGGTTTTACGCTACCACCATATAATATAGGAATTTCTGTAGCAACGGTTTTACTATAAGTATCAGCCAATGTATGACGGATGAATTGCGCCACGGCACTAATGTCATCTGGCGAGGCGAGGCGCGCGTCAGATGTAGTGCTGATAGCCCAAACCGGCTCGTAGGCAATCATGACTTTAGAGATATCCTCGGCCGAAACCTGCGACAAGCCACCCAAAAGCTGGTCGCGCAAAACGTCGTAAGTTTCGCCAAAAGTGCGTTCGGTCTCCGTCTCGCCAATGCAAAGAATTGGCGTAATACCGTTGCGCAGCGCTGCAGCCACAGCATCGCGCACATATTTGTCTGACTCATGAAAAATGTGCCGGCGCTCGGAATGACCAATAATACAATAATCAACGAGTCCGCGAAGCTGAGTAAACGAAACTTCGCCGGTATAGGCGCCGAAATCGTGGGGATTGGCGGTCTGGGCGGCGAGGCGAATTTTTTTGCGATCGGTCTGCAGGGACAGAGGCTGGAGCGCAACTGCGGAAGGCGCAACGACGATCTTGAGATCCCTCGCCGCCCGCACTTTTTGCAGAAGTTTATGAAGATAAACGGAAGATTCTCCCACCGAAAAATTCATCTTCCAGTTGCCCACGATATAAGTTTTCATAATATGATTATAGCATAAACTTGCGCTGGTTGGACAATTATCCACCTCTGAGGCTAGGCTCATCAAGATATGTGAGATGAAATCAAGGTAGCAACTTTGACGAAATCGCCAGATAGTACTTGACAAAATGCTTGTGGTGTGCTAGAATGAGAAGGTAGCCTCGGCGAAGGCTTTATCTGTAGTGGGCTGGAGCCGTTTTTCTTGGGGGAGTTTAGAAATAAGGAGGTTGGTACTTTGAAAATTAAGGTTCAAAAGATAAGCATCAGAACACAAAAGTCAAGCATAAGTAGCTAATGAGAAATTACTGAAAAATCAAGAATGAGTAACTGGTGAAAAATTACTAAAAGTTAGGCCAGCAACAAAAACATAGCAATAGGAGGGTGAAAAATGCAGGAAATAACAATTGGATACGATGAGGACTCAATGGAGACAAGCGAAAGCGCTGAGGTATTACAAGCACGGCAGGATGAAGTTTTACCAGTTGGCACGCTGACAGAGGAACGGCGACTGAAATCTTGGCGCTATCGCGATAAGTGCGGCGAAGAACGGACTTTTGTGTTATTGCAGGACGGGCGCCGCCTAAGACCACGCCGGAGCAGGGCGACGGAGGAGCGTAGAAAACGCCACGAAGGAGCGAAGCATGACCAATGGGTAGTCTGGGATTTCGTGCCGATTACGGCCTTAGTGATTAAATTCCGCAAGACTCATTTAGCAGCAATACCGGAGTTCATGATATTGCAATGTCCAGAGAGAATCACCGACGCACAGCGCGAACGAATGTGGCTGATTTTTGAACAGCTGAAAGAGCGTTGGGAAACGAAACGGCAAAAACAAGCGTTGCCGTTTGGCGGGGTAATACCAAGTTTTGGACGTGGGTGGTTTAAGGTGCTTGACGAGATCGTATCACAACGGAATAGGGCGGTCGCGGAGCACTCAGTCCCAGAAGTTAATACGCAATTGCGTGAGTACAGTCCAGAAGCTGATGGACAACTATGCGGACAAATGTCGCTCGAAGATTTTTGTAGCTATAGTGGGGGCGAAATATAAAATGCTAGCAATACGCCAGAAGAGATTTTGGACGTACGTGGATTTTGGACTAATAAACAATACCCTCAGATGATAATCTGAGGGTATTGTTGCTGATTTTGGATGATAATTTTGGGCAAGTTACGATAATTTAGTGGTCTTGATATTGACAAATTAGATATTGTGTGCTACAATTAGGGTATGGGGTTGGATTTTGATGTCCTAGATAGCCCCACGAAATTTACGAGTTGACAAGATTAATTGTTTGTTTTAGTATTTTTGCTCTGGAAAGGCTATTTTTCGCTAATTTTGGTATTTTGTGAGAATTAGAGCTTTTGGGCAGCGAGGAGATGAGAAGCGACAGGGGCTTCTGGAAGTTTGGTGTTTTTGAGAATTGGCCAATTGATAAGTTCCCTACGGTTTTTCGTTTGGTCGCTGCCCAAAGGGTAGCCGCCAGCACGCGGAGATAAAGTCTTTGCTGAAATACGGATAAGGGTCCGGTGATGGTTTCTGCGCGAGCAGAGGAAGGAGAAGAGAAAAAATGAAAACGAACAAAAAAGAAAGCAGACAGCAGATTAATTTGAGGATTACGGAAGCGCTAGAGTCAATTTACGAAAAATATCAGCCAGACAGGGCACTGACGCTAGATAACTTCTATCCATCAGATGAGGCAGAGAAGATTATGACTCAGCTAGTGGGCGAGCCAATGGAAAGCTGCCCAGTGGGGGATAGTCTGAGTTGGACGATGTCGGGACAGTATACGGCGCCGATTAGTTTAATCGTGGCATCCGACTATCCGCTACACTATAACAAAGACGGATTTTTGCGCCATCCATTAAGGTTATTTGATGAGCTAGTTAGCTCATCATTATCCGAGCGGATAATGAACGATTTCTGCGGTAATAGTTTTAGCTTCGCCTACGGTTCGCTAGACAGCAACGACACAAGCTGTTGTCAGGATCTATGTAATTCTTATAAATTGTGCCCGATTTTTCAGGCATATCAGCAAGAAGACGCCCAAGTCTTTCACCTGGCATCGCATTATGAGCCGGAACGATATCGACATCTTCTGATGATGGTAAAGTGGGGCGGCGCAGAAAGTAATACTCGTGGAATCACCGAAGAGATAGCTAAGGATGTATTTGCAGCGATGAGCTTTTTGAAAGTATCTTCTAATGGTGGCAAAGAGGGCATCGACTATATCGTATTGCCAATAGATAAGGTTCCACTAGGAAGACTACTGTCGAGATATTATGAGAGTCTACAGCGACAGGAACAACAGTTCGCAATGAAATGGAAACATTACATTCAGATATTGGCAGACTACGAAGCTACCCAGGAATATTATCAGAATCTCCAGATCGAAGCCTGCGAGCTGGGTGAAAAATACCGTCGGTGCGAAGTAGCAGCTTTATCGTTCGTCGAAATACCACATTGCAATATGGATAAATTGAAGTTTGAGGCGGTAAAACCGTCACTGGACGACAGCTATGAACAATTAGCAGAGAAGGCTGAGCGCATTGCTGACCGTAAAACACCGCGTGAGTACCTGGACTCCGTGATTATCGTAGGAGAAAATTGGCAGAAATTTGCGCCATTGTTTGCAAAATTGCAACCTATGGTGCAAAATTTGAAAGGCTGGATACATATTGCGGGCAATGAAGCGACTGTGAGTTTGCCGTCGCATTGCAGCATTGCTGGGATGCACCGTAAGTACGATACTACCAAATATGCCCTTTCGGCGGTGCGACTAAAAGATTGTGCTAAGGATTTGCAGAAGTACAAAGCCGATGAGGATATGGCGCTAGTGGAGTTTCATAAGCTAATGAAGACATTATGGTCACCTTCGGACAATACGGCGCCAAAGGTATTGGAATCATCAGTAATTAAATAATCATTGGCAGTCGTTTATGATTCTTGTCAATTTTACGCTATTCCCCAGAGTGATCTGGGGAATATTTTTAGGAGCGTGTTTTTTGGAGGGTATTTTGGGGTTTGGGGGCTTGGGGGGGATTTTCCTCTTGACAAAAATCATAAAGTGTGCTACAATGGAGAGATAAGCCTCTTGCTAGGCTGTATCTGTAGTGGAAAACTAGCAGCACAGCAGGGGTAGCACCTGAAAATCTGACTAGTTCTGACTGCGAAATCTGTGTGCCGTGCGGGATAATTCCCTACTGGCATCGATGGTGAAGGAGGAGAAGAGATGAAAACGAAAGTTTTAGAGGATTTGGCAAAAGCCAAGGAATTTTATGGCTATCATACTGCGGTTTCGGAGATGGGCGGCCTCACTGTGCGGATCTGCGGGAAAAATATTGGTAATCCAGGCAAACCGAACGTGGCATTTCACCTGGATAGTTGGGAGGTGCCGATTTTTAAGCTTCGCAAGGCTCTCTACAACCAGACTGCTGGGCTAAAATTTAACGAGCTGCTTAGCGACATATACTCTGGTTTTAGTAAAGATAGTCGAGTATGTTTTGGCTCACGGATTATGAAGGACACACGCGAAGCTAACGTAATGCATTTTTTCTTAACAATGCAACCGGAAGAGGTGCGGTATTTGCTAATTGCTGATAGGCAAGATCTTAATAAACCACACAGGGTGATGAATAATATTAAGAAACTGGCTAATCATTGTTATCTGGGTCAAGCCGAAATTACGGAGCAGGATGATACAAGAGAGACATGTTATTGGGATTATTATGTCCTGCCAATTGGCTTTAAGTATCGCAAGGGAGCGACCCATGAGCTTCCGGAGGAAGTGCCAAAAAGGCAGGCGATGATTCGAGAGCTGTTTGACAAAATTTTTGGTGAGGCGATCGCTCCGACAAAGGCGACTGAGGATATTAAAATTGAAGAGCGGGTGGCAGCTCAAATTGACTCGACAGTTAGGCCCGTCAAGAAGCCACAAACGTTAAACCCCGTGGAACGTATGCACTACGATGACGGCGTGTATCGAACGATAACCTTCGTGCTCGATGTCTACGGCAGAATGTTGCAGCCTAAGATGAAGGACGATAAAGCCAGTAGCTTTATCGATGCCACGGTGGCATGCACGGACGTTTGGGACGTTGTACCGAAAGATTATCTCGTGCTGGAGTATGTGCAACGCGGCTTTTCGACGGATCCGATTTACAAGCTAGTGCGGTGTCCGGTCGATAAGCACGATAAGCCGATCGCGCCGACTTCTTTGCAGCTGGACCGAGTAGCAATTCTGGAAGCGCAGCTAACCAGCGCGCGCAAGGCGAAGGCTACGGAGCTGGGAGTTGGCAATATTTTGATTTGCGGCGCGCCGGAAACTTGGAGTAGACAGCTGGAAAAGCGAGCGGAACTAGCGCGATGAAAATTTCTCCAGCCTTTTTGGGCTGGAGATTTTTGATTGACCTGGTCTAGGCAATAGGGTGATTAATAACTTGGTCACCAAGTAAGCCAAGAATGCCGCGCAAAGCATAAAGAGTATCTTCATGCGAGCGAACGGTAATAGTGTCGATGCCCATTTCGACCACGGGGTAATCATTGCCGCCAGGCTGAGTCATGTCGCCAAAATAGAGAATCTCGGTTTTGGCAACGTGGAGCTGGTCGAGGAGATGTTTAATACCAAAAGCTTTGTTCATACCGGGAGCGGCGACGTTAATCGAAGTGGTGCCGCCGATTTCGTAGAGGAAGTCGGGAAGTTTGGCTTGGCATTTGGCAACGATGGCTTGGCGCTTTTTCATGTCGGGATCCCAATCGTATTTTTCTGAAGTGCCCATGACTTGACCGAGTGCAGAAAAAGTGACTTGAGAAAGGCGATTTTCAATAATTTGGTCGCCAGGTTTGAGCCGGTCGGCTTCCCAAAAGCCTAGTTCTCTGGCGGATTCTTCTAATACTGTTGTGATTTTTACAACATCCTCCTCTGCGAGAGGATAATTATAAATTTGTTGCCAAGAATTAGGGTCAGTGCAGGCGGCAGAATCAGACGCTGGCTGAGTTGCGGTTTTGCGGCTGGTCTCGGTTGCGATAGTGCTGGGGCTGGCAGCGGATGTTGGGGAGTTATAACGGTAATATTGTGTGCCTTGGGCGACGAATAAATGCAAATGTGCGAGCTGCGCTGCGGTAACACCGGTGGCCTGGAGGGGCTCGACGATTTGGAGGAGAAATTGCTCGAATTTTTGGCCGGAAATCGGGCAGATTTCAAAATAGTTCAGGCAAGCAACGAGGACTTGAGCGATTTCGGGCGGGATGGGAGTTTTAGCGATATTGAGGGTTTGGTCAATATCAAAGGCGAGAACTCGTTTGGTGATTTTAGTCATAGTAACTCCATTTTAGCTAAGATTATTATAGCATGACAAGGCCCCGTTAGAATTAGCGGGGCCGGGAGTTTGATTTTTACTTTGCTACTGCACTTAGCTTTGTGCTGGTTTTTTGCAGATAATTGGTTAAATAGTCGATCCATTCCGGAGCATTTTCTTCTCGGAAGAAGTGATAGAGAAATTCAACCATAATCTCGTGCCGGGTAGCAGCTTCGGCTTTACCAGAATCAGTCAGCATAAGGTCTTTGAGCCGCAAGAGTTTTTCGAACATGTGACTAATAACAGTTCTTTTGCGTGTGGCGGTATACTCTGCCGTGGACATATCCAAGCTGGGATAAAATTCTCGGTCAAATACTGGATAACCATGAGCCAGATTATAATGATAAAGACGAAAGAGTCCGGTGGCGCCGAGCGCATCACACATATCAGCATCGGCGACAATTTTGCCTTCCAGCGCGGTCGGCTGAAGACCATCGAGCCTTTTGCCGTAACCGATAGTCTCAATAGCGCCGAGAACTTGGCGCTTAACATCGTCTGAATTAGAACAAGTAACTTGTTCCAAAATGCTAGTAGCATTGGTTAAATTTTGCGCGCTCTCCGCGCCGAAGATTTTGTAATCATCGACGTCATGCAACAAGGCAATGAGCGCAACGATATCCCGATTAGCATTCTCCTGAGCGGCGAAGCGCAAAGACAAGTTTAGTACTCGATCGATATGGTCCATATTATGACCGGAGTTTTCCTGCTCTAGAAGCTGCTGAACTTGGGTTCTGATTTGATTAATCATTTTGGGTAGACCTCCTTAGTGCTTGAGCTGGAGTAAATGCGTTTTTTCGAGCTTGGTCGGTTACGCGGATTAGTACTGCCCAAGCTCTGAATATAGGACAGCACATGGCAAACATTTCTTGATAAATGCTCAGCCTTGTCACTATGACGCGAAAGTATATCGAATAATGGCTCTTCAAGCACGTTGCCAAGATAGAAGGGATTCAATAAGGCCCTCACAGGCAAATCCGCAGCCCAGATGCACCAATATAAATTGCCATGATGATCTAAGCCTAACTTATGGTCGCTGAGACCGTTACATTGACCGGTCATAGCGCAATTTTTCTTGATGAGTCCACGATAACTTAACGCGCGCGAATACCTAATAAGCTGATCAGCAACTGCATGATCGTTAACGATAATCTGGCGATTCCGCCCAACCGGCATGAGCCGCAATAGGCGAATGGAGCACGGATGAACAGACAACAAACTATTCATTAAATCATATTGATACTGTTCATCCATCTGCCAAACCGGTAAAGCGACACCGTGTTCAATGCCTAGATTGTCAAGCATCTGCATGGCTCTAAAGTTTGCTAAATTATAATCTTGACGCACGTCGTCTTTGTACCACCACGGACGGTCGTAGGTAAAATCATAAGAGGCTGCAAGACCTTGAAGAGTCTTAGGATCTTGTTCTAATACTGATGCGCCAACGCTAGAAATAGAAATGTGTTTGCTACCATAAATCGCCGATGCGGATTGCATGAGCTCCAGCCCACCAATACCACACCAGGGGTCTCCGCCAGCAAAGTCAATATCGACTGGTAATCCCGAGTCTACGATTGACCGCAAAATCCGAAATTTGGTTTCGTAATCTTCAGAATTGCCGATGACTGCCGAGGCCGCGCAATGCGAACAACGGTATCTACAACGGAGTGTTAAATTCCAAACTAGGCGAATTTTCTTGAACATATTCTCACCTCACTGTTCTTGAGTTATAACCCTTAACTTAAAATTCAGTGTAGTCATAGAGATGGCCGCGCGATGAAACGGATCCCATTCGCTCATTGGCAACTTCATACGTGAAGATATCTTTGGGATAAAAACTTTTACACACGACCGCATGGTCATCATCGTAAGAAAGTTGGAATAATACCTCCTCGTAAGCATTAGCTGGATCCCGTGTTTGCCGCTGGATTGACACCTCACAAAGTTGTGCCGTACGGTCGAAACCAGCGCTGAGTTGGAGTATTTCCCCTTTTTCGTCTTTGGCTGAAAAATTTAGTGCGCCTATTATGGACCCAATGGAGACTTTGTAGTCGCCGCGTTTATTGGAATCGCGAAAAATCAATTCCACTTTGTCGGGAAAGATTTCCATCTTATATGACTGCCAGTGCCCTATTTTGTCATTGGATTCGCCTCTGACAATTGCCGGATAGTGCATTAAGAAGTTTTGGTGATGCTTTGACCAAGAGCAGGGCATGTCAGTAATTTGCGCAAAAGATGTTGCGGATGATAGGTCACTCGGTATCAAATCTAAAAGACTGCTAGGACTGATTCGATAATCCTGGACTACTAAACCATAATTCTTACACAACGTTTCCTCGATAATAACGTACTCAATCCTATATGAATTGAGTCCGCTGATTAAATCACGGGTCGCCGTCCGAAAATATAGCCTCGGTTGATTCGTTACGTTAAGTCTAATCATTTTTGTTCCCTCCTTGTTTTGAATGATTTTTGGTTGATGGGTTGCAAAGCTATAATCTCTGAAAACTTTTAGACTTGAGCAAATGATCTAATTGAGACTTCAAGACTATTTTAACCTGTAAAGGTACGTGCAAAACTAGACCTTTGCAAAGGCTTATAATGATTGTAGCACAGCTTGAGCGTTTTGTCAAGAGGGAAGGGTCAAGAGCTTGACTTTTCCTGAGATGTGTGCTATAATGGAAGTAAGGAGGTGTTTTATAGGCCGATAGGAGCCTAAAGTAACTTAAAAACTGAGTAAAAGCATGGCGGTCATCCAAAAAAGGAGGAGGTTAGGATGAAAGAAAAACTGAAGAATTTACTGAGCAAAGTCGTGAGCAGGATGAAAGAAAAACTGAAGAATTTACTGAGTAAAGTCGTGAGTCCGGGGCAAGTGGTTTTTACGGCGATTACGGTATGCGTGGTTGTGGGGCTCGTATACAGCGTTTTAGCGCAACGTGGCGAGCTGGGACAAGTAGGAAAATATTTAGCAAACATGGAACTTTGGCCTTTGCTGTTCTTGATTATGATCGTATTTGAGATGTACGAAATGGCTGGGTTAATCTGGGCGCCGTATCTAGACAAGCAAGGCCATAGGCTTGGTACTCTGGCAAGGATTCAATACGAACTAAATTTTGTCAATACGATGGTGCCGTTTATGAGTATCTCTGGATTAGTTTATGCCCAGATGCGCATGAAAGGTGAGTTTGACACGTCACCAGAACAGACTGTTTCGTTGTATTCTTTTCGTTATATGGTCTCGATTGCGACCAAATGGATTGAAATTATGGTCGCGGTAGGAATCTTGATGCTGACGAGAAAAATAGCGGACAGACCGGAATGGCTGTTTTCTCTGCCGATCTTGCTGGGCTGTCTGATTATTATTGGCTTTGGAATTTTGGCGGTAATCATGATCATGAAGCCAAAGAAATTGACAGTTTGGCTCAATAAACAGGAGAAAGGGATCGGAGCGAGCTTAAGAGAAGTGTTAGAGATGCTTGAGACAATGTTCACTGATAAAGGGGCTTTGTTGCTTGCGTTAATCTATGGATTAATTTATTCACTGCTGGAGATTATGCCGTTTTGGGTAGTTGCAGCAGCGATGGGCCGTCCGGATTTACTACTGGAAATTATCATTGCTTCTGGAATCGGTACTGCGGTAGGAGTTTTGGTTCCAACGCCGATGGGAATCGGAGGATTCGAGGGAGCAATGGTTTGGTTCTTGGGACAAAGCGACCAGAATGTCGCGCTGGCGACGGCGATTGTAGTTACGACCAGGGCGTTGATTCTGGCGGGGACGACGCTGACGGGCCTGCCATTTTGGCTGGGCGGAATGAAGAAAATTCAACAACAGACGAAAGAAAAATCGTGAATATTGACATAAGTATTGACGGTTAGGTGCGAGCTTTTACAAAGTGAAGGAGGTGAGAAAGGCCCCGGCGGATATGCTGGGGCTGATTTTAAGAAAGGCCCCGGATAGGCTGGGGTTGAACGCGAGAAAAAGCCCTAGCAGATAGGCTGGGGCTATTTTTGTGGTATAATTATAGATATGAAATTATCGGAAGAATTAAGGTGGAGAGGTTTTTACGCCAAAACCTCGTTAGAAGATCCGGCGAAATTGGACACACGGGCGAATAAAAAGTTTTATTGGGGAGCGGATCCGTCGGCTGATTCCCTGACGATCGGGAATT
>CAYPTT010000014.1:0-19267 GCA_964413835.1 uncultured Candidatus Saccharibacteria bacterium | reverse complement strand
AGCATAAATTGGCCAATAAGTGACCCCCCCCCCAGGACAGTAACAGCAGAAAGCCGCGGGTGAGGGGTAGAGGAGGAGGAAGAAGTGTAATACATAATTACTTATTATATTAACATAAGCGGGGAGGGAGAGGAAGGGTTGACATTATAAAAATATATTATTTTCTAGTCAACCATATCTAATTATATCTTTGGTACCACTTCACCACCTACGGCCTCTAGATTCAAAACTTCATTTTGCCGTGATTCCTCTTCCGTAAAATAACCTTGTACCTCTGCCACTTTATACGCTTTTGGCAAAAATTTCGCATTATTTTCGGCAAATTTTCCCACTTTTTGTGGATCACACATCGCTTTTAGCGCCTCTTCATACGTCAATAATTCTCTGCCATAAATCCAATTATTCTCCCGGTCCGGATCCGGCTTCGCCTCACCAATCACACTCACCCGCGCCACCATCCGCGCCCATTTCTCCGAACCGGCCAAATCATTCACTTCACTACCATTTTCCTCACAACTCTTTTGTTTTTCAACTTCAAGATATCCTAAATAATCACACCGGTCAATCTCGCAATTAATCTCTTCCTTTATCTCTCGCCTCAATGCCGACGCTAAATCTGCATCCTCCAGATCAATATGCCCACCTGTAATCCTCGGCTCACCATTTTTATACCGCACCAAAACCCGCCCATCCGCCGTCACCAAAACCGCATGTACCCGCTCAAATTCACTTTCCGCTAAGCGTTTATCAAGATGTAAAATAAAATCTTCCACTCCTATATTCTACCACAAAAATCACCCCCGCCAGTTTCCCAGCGAGAGTATTCTAATGTTCAGGTCCATTTAGTTTCCGAATTATCCCTCTTCCTCTTCATTCTCAACTTCAATGTAATAATCCAGCCCCTCAGCATTCGGGTTGCTTTGCTTGATAGCCGTGATTTGTTTGTTGAACTCAACCTTTTCCAGGCTAGACATCAACGGTCTAACAGGCACTTTGTCGACTTTGGCATAAATACCAACCACGGTTTTCGCGCCAGCGTTACGCATCGTCTTAACCAGTTCATGTCTTAAATCATGCATACCTGACTCATCTGAATCCATTATTACGACTTCTGCCGGATACTTACGTAATACATCGCTTAAACTAGCACAATCCGGACAGGAAAAATAATAATGTGAATTAAAGGCGCCCAGTTCGCGAACCATTATTGCTACAACCTTACTTTTAAATTCACAATCAGCGCCAAACAATACAATGCCGACTGGCTGAGGTAAATCCTCGCGGACCGTTTTTAAAGCTTCCTCCAAGGTGCATACTCTACTTTGCGTACATTTCATTCTAATCCCTCCTTATCTATTTTTGAAATGTTAGAGTACTTCTCCTTCTATTATAGCATACATATCCAAAAAAGTCAATAAATTTACCGATTTTTTCCTCTTTTTAACAAAAATTGGGCTAAAAATACCAAAAATTAGGAAAAATTCCAATCAGCACAAACCTAAAATAAACTAAAAACACCAAAAATTGCTAAAATAAAACTATGTCCCAGATTTTTGCCGCTATTGATCTCAAATCATTTTACGCTTCAGTCGAATGTAATGAGCGCGGGCGCGACCCGCTGACCACGCATCTCGTCGTCGCTGACGAATCTCGCACCGACAAAACTATCTGCTTAGCTATCTCTCCATCGCTCAAAGCCTACGGCTTACCGGGTCGCGCCCGCCTCTTCGAAGTCCGCCAAAAAGTCAAAGAAATTAATTACCAACGTCTCCAGCATTCTCCCCTCGGCGTTTTCCTCGGCAAATCCACCGATGCCGATGAACTAGCCCAAAATCCCAGCCTCGCCCTCGACTTCATCGTCGCTACTCCTCGTATGGAATATTACCTTGATTATAGTTCACGCATTTACAATATTTATCTCCAGCATCTTGCACCCGCCGACATTTTTGCTTACTCGATCGACGAAATTTTCTGCGAGCTCACCAGTTATCTCAAATATACTAAAACCACTCCCGCCGAGTTCGTCACACAAATGATTACTGACGTTCTCGAAAACACAGGCATCACCGCCACTGCCGGCATCGGCACCAATCTCTTCCTTGCCAAAGTCGCCATGGACATTTTAGCCAAACATGCCGAGCCAAACTCCGCCGGCGTCCGCATTGCCGAGCTTGATGAGCGCACTTTCCACACTCAACTCTGGCCCCACACGCCTATCACGGATTTTTGGCGCGTTGGTCGTGGCTATGCTAAACGTCTCGCCGGGCGGGGAATTTATACAATGGGCGACGTCGCGCGTTGTTCACTAGAGAATCCTCATCTGCTTTATCAACTTTTTGGCATCAATGCTGAGCTTCTTATCGACCACGCCTGGGGCTACGAAAGCGCCCAAATCTCCGAAATCAAACAACATCAACCCGCCACCAAAAGTCTCAGCTCCGGCCAAGTCCTTTCTCGTCCATACTCGTTCGACGAAACGCTTACCATCATCAAAGAAATGTCCGAAAGTCTCGCCCTCGATTTAGTTCATAAAAATTACCTCACCGACCATTTCACCCTCAACATTCATTATGCACCTCACTCCGAAAATCATACTCCTGCACTTCAAAATCATACTCAGCCTCTCGTTACGACTTTGGATCATTATGGGCGCAAAGTCCCTAAACCTCTCCAGGCTACCATTCGCCTCAAATATCAAACCAATTCTACTCGCCTCATTACCGAGGGTTTTCTCAACGCTTTTACAGAGCATAGCTATCCTCATTTTGCTGTCCGTAAGGTCACCGTCTGCGCCAATGACCTCATCGACGCTAATCTTTACGAAGATGTTATTGCCGAAAATCCGCTAGCTTACCCCATGCAGGCTGATCTTTTTACCAATTATCAAGCACTCGAACGTCAAAAGTCCCAAGAACTCCACGCCCTGCGTCGCGAAAACCGCGTCCAAAAAGCCATCCTCAAAATCCGCCAACGCTATGGTAAAAACGCTATTTTGCGCGGTACTAATTTTGAAGCCGGCGCTACCGCCCGCGACCGCCATCGTCAAATCGGTGGCCACCGCGCTTAAGTATGTTAAAATGAATTCAAATGAACTACGCTCAACTTTTTCAATCACTAAATCTCACGACTATTAAACATTTTTTTGATTACATCAGCGAAAATTTTACTTACGGCTGGATGGATCAAAACCGCCAAATCCATTCCGGTGTCAACGATGCCAAAACTTACTATTTACAATCTCCCGACGAACTTATCAATAGCAAAGTTGGTAACTGCTGGGATGTTACTGAACTGTGTCGTTGCTGGTTCCAAACTATGACAAATCTTCCAATTGCTACCTACTATATTTTTTACGACGATCACGCTGGCTGTCCATCCCATACTATCACCACTTATAAGCAAAACGATCAATTTCACTGGTTTGAACCAATGTTTCATAGTTATCCATCGCTCAATTGCCACGGTATTCATCATTACTTAGCTCGCCAAGATCTCCTAGAAGACGCCGTACAAAAAATCATTAACTACCAACAATATTTCCATCTCCTCCCCGACTCAATCAACCATGCTAATATTCATATTTTTGAATATAAACAACCGCCCTACCATATCAACGGCTACGAAATGCGTAGTCTTATTAATCAAAGCTATCAAATCCAATGAGCACCAATACTACCAGTCCCACCCATTACCACCCCGCAACTCTTCAGCGTAAACTCGATGATTACGCCGACATTATTAACCAAAAGCGTCCGCTCGCTCCTCACCCCATGAGCGCCGAAGCCCGCGCCGCCCAATTCGCGCCTTACGCCGCCTTAGTCGGCCACAAAGATATTATCTCTGCCGACGAAGACCTCGCCAACCAAAAAAATCAATCTTGATTCAGATATCGAGATAGAAATCGACATGGTATAATATCTTCACAAAAAATCTTTATAAGCTTTCCACAAGAAAGTTCGGATTTTCCGAATAAACCTATCCTACTCATCCAACAACGAAATAATCTGCGCTCCGTATTTTTCAAAATCCGCTTTTACGTCTGGCCGATCCAGCCAATCAAAATCCGCCGTATGCGCTACATATCCAACCTTTTTCCGTATCGAACGCCCAGTCGGCCGTCGACCCTCTTTCGTATTTTGGCCATTATCATATTCCCATTCTTCCAATACTAAAACATCACCCGGCTCACATTCAAAATCATTCACGCGCCATTCAAAAGTCTTTTCTCCCGACGCCACCGCTTCAAAATATTCTGGACTAATCTTTTTGTGAATTTCACGCATTTTTTAAAACTCCTCCCGCCAAATTACCTTACCATCCGAATCCATACACGTCGCTTCAGCTTCAGCAAAATACAACAACTGAAAATCTGGATTATCCAGCGTAAAACCCGCTTCTTCCGCCCAGTCAAATTCCGCCAATACGGCATGCTTCGCTGGCATGTTATCGCTATCATCAATCAACCTACATCTTATTCGCACCCACGTGTCACCATCATAAGCTACTACACAAGCATGATCATTTTTAGCTAACTGTTTCGATACTTCTTTGTGTTTCAATGTCATAGCATAAATCTTACCATCATACATAATCGGATCGCCAAACGGCCTACAACTCGGTTCATTTCCCGCAACCGTCGCTACAAAATTCACCGGATTACCATTCACCACTGCACGATTTTTAAGAAAGTCAAAAGTCTTTTTCATTCTTAAACCTCATATTCTTTCACTTCGCCATTCTTCAAATACCACTTACCATATTCTCCACCATTCAAATAATATTCAATCGCTTTTGAATAACCACCGTGCCCTACAATTAAGATTTTAGCATCATTAGAATATCGCGTTTTCAAATCATTCAAAAAATCTGCAAATCTAGCAAGTAATTTCGATACTGGTTCTACACCACCTGTAATTTCAACCAATTCTACATCATCAATATTCACTCCGTCTATTAGTTCACCCCAAGATTTTACTATCTTCCCCTCAAACTCACCAAAACTCCGCTCTCGCAACCTATCATCATAAATAATCTCACACCTCCCGTTCACCACAATCTTAGCCGTCTCAGACGCCCGTTTTAAAGGTGAGGCATAACATATCTCAAAATCCAAATCTTTGATCTCCTCGCGTAATGCTTCCGCCTGCTTAATGCCATTTTCGTTCAAAGCAATATCTTTGCTACCTTGCGCACGCATCTCCTTATTCCAGTCAGTTTCGCCATGTCGCGCTACGTAAATCTTCACCTACACCTCCACACTCTCACCAATCTCTAACGCTTTTAACTCCGCCCCAATTTCTTCACACGCACTCTTCAGCCAATTATTATTGAACCCATTTCCTAGCTTTGAGAGCACCGCGTTATGCACCGGAATCGCCATTTCTGGTTTCACCCGCCGAATAAAATCCATCCCCTCCGGTACTTTACACCATGGCGCCGAACTCGGCACTAATAGCATTTTTACATTTGGCAAATCTTCTGGCATATCAAACGAATCACCCGGATTCACTAACATCTCATCGACCACCACACCGATATTCTGACAGGGAACTACACTCGACACGATTTCAGCATGATTCTCGCCAAAAAATCTCAACTCAAATCCACCAACTTCTTTTCTATCTCCCGCTTCCACCATCTCTGCCTCAGGCAATTCCGCCATCGCGTCCGCCGTTGCCAAAATTTTCACTTCCGGATTCTGTGCCACAATTTCATCTAATTTTTCACGCTGTAGATGATCGCCATGTTTATGCGTAATTATCACCGCCACTACATTCTCTAACTCCGGCAATTTACTTTCAAATTCCACCGGATCAAACACGATTTTCCGGCCATTTTTCTCCAGTATCATACCTGAATGTTCTAACTTTGTAACTTTCATTTTATCCTTTCTCCTTTACTTTTAACTCATTCCCGGACGATTAAGTCCTAAAAACCGATTATCCCACGGCTCAATTTGCCAATCTCCCAAAGCTTTGCTATATACCAAATAATATTCTCCGTCCTTTTTCTCTGGCTTTTCCGCACTGTAAACCTCTCGCAAGTCCATCATTTTATCATACAAGCATAAAGCTGGTCGCCCCTCCCAAAAAGTCGTATCGAGTCGCATATACTTAAATCTCTCTAGCCTACGACAATAGTCAATTACATCTAACAAAATCTGTTTGCCAAACCCTTTTCTGCGAAACTTCTCAACCACCATAAACCAATCCAACCAAATCGTTTTACCATCATCGTAACCAGGCTCATCTTCATCAAAAGTGTACACACCAATCAATCCAACTAAAATATCTCCATCGTACACTAGCCAAAGTGTATTATCATCTAATCCTAACGGCAAAGTTTCTTGATAATATCTCACCAAAGAAGGTTCATCATCCCAGAATTGCGTCCTCAATGTCAGAGCGACAGAAATTTGCTCATCATTCAAAACTTTTACATACCTCAACTCACCACTCCGACTCTTCATACTATATATTATATCATTCCATTAGCTCTAAACTATATTTCATATATCAAAAACTTTTCCAAATTACCTTTTTCTTGACAGTTGAGCATATGTTCAACTATAATAAAAAGATGAACATTCATTCAACTATTAAGCATCTACCCCTGATTAAACATCGCCCGCGTCAGCCCGCACTCACTTGCGACTGCCATATCATCCATCAAGATGCCGTAATCGAAGCCTTTCGTCATAAACCAGCCGACGGGGAATTATACGGTCTTTCCGAGCTCTTCAAAATCCTCAGTCATTCCACCCGTATCCAAATCCTTTGGGCGCTCGACCAAGGTGAAATGTGCGTCTGCGACATCGCCAACGTCCTCAATATGACCAAATCCGCCGTCTCCCACCAACTTGCCATCCTGCGCGATACTAAAATCATCAAATACCACCGCGTGGGTCGAGAAATTTACTATGAATTCGACGACGACCATATCAAAGCTCTTTACGAAATCGGTCTCGAACATATTTCCCATCTACAAAGTCACTAATTTATCCAAAAAGGAATCAAATGTCACCACAAAATTCATCCAAACACCGAGCTTCATTACATCATCATAAACAGGCTCCGCGATATCCTCATACCTCAACCAAAACCTCTCGCAACATTTTCATCGCTTTCTTCCTTAATCTTAGTTTTTCACTTTACGAATTTATCGGTGGCTCTTTGACTGGCAGTACAGCAATCATGTCTGACGCTATTCATGATTTCGGCGACGCACTCAGTATCGGTATCGCATTCTTCCTCGAAAAATACAGCCAAAAGCATCCCAATTCTCATTACACTTATGGTTATTTACGTTATTCAGTAGTTGGTGGATTTCTTACGACTTTTATTCTCCTCCTCGGTTCAAGTTTTATGATTTTTAACGCCATTTTTCGTCTTATTCATCCTGTAACAATCAATTACGACGGTATGCTCATCCTCGCCGTTATTGGTGTTGTTATCAATTCTATTGCTACCTACTTTACTCACACTGGCAGTTCCCTGAATCAAAAAGCCGTTAATCTCCACATGCTCGAAGATGTCTTAGGCTGGGTCGTTGTACTGATCGGCGCTATTATTATGAAATTTACTAACATTAATTATCTCGATCCGATTCTTTCTCTCCTGGTCGCTCTTTTTATTCTCAAAAACGCCTTCATGAACTTTCACGCCATCCTCAATGTTTTTCTCGAAAAATCCCCAGCTAACATTTCTCCCGAATCTATCACACAGCTTTTACTCTCGATTCCCGAAGTTCAAAATGTTCATCATATTCATCTTTGGAGCATGGACGGGGAACATAATTATGCCACTCTCCATGTCGTTACAGTCCGCCCCTCGGCTCAGCTCAAAACTCACATTAAACATACTCTCGCCGAGCATCATATCACACATACGACGATTGAGTTCGAATCACCTAACGAACACTGTCATGATGATCATTGCGAGATTACCCCGCTCGGTCAAACTGCCCACATTCACCATCATTGAATCAAAAAAACATCGTAACACACTAATATATAATATATTGTCACCTCAAATTCACTTTCGCCTAGTATAATGGTATTATGACAAAAATTATTGGATTGACAAATGAGGAAGTCGAGGAGCGCGTTAAAGCCGGCCTCATTAATTCCGAAGTCAAACCACCCTCTAAATCCATCCCGCAAATCATTTTCAGTAATCTTTTCACTTATTTTAACTTCATCTTTTTTGTCATTTCTGTTTTACTCATCCTGGTCAAATCTTATCGCGACCTGACTTTTCTCCCAATTATTATCGCTAATACCCTCATCGGTATCGTCCAAGAAATCCGTTCCAAAATCGTCCTCGACCGTCTCACGGTCTTACATTTACCGCAAGTTACTGTTATTCGTGATGGCAAAAAGGTCCAGATCCCCACCAGTGAAGTAGTCGAAGATGATGTCGTCATACTCACTGCCGGTAGCCAAATCCCCGCCGACGGACACATTATTACTGGCAATATTACCGTCAATGAGTCTTTGCTTACCGGCGAAGCCGACGAGATTCACAAAGGCCCCAACGACACTCTCATGTCTGGTAGCTATATTGTCTCAGGCGAGTGTTATGTCAAAATCGAAAAAGTCGGCCGAGAATCTTACATTTCCAAACTCACTCTCGAAGCTAAAGCTATCAAATCCGGTGAACAATCCGAAATCATCCGCTCTCTCAACAAAATCGTCAAAATTGTGGGATTCATCATTATCCCCATCGGACTCATCCTCTTTTCTCAGCAGTACTTCTTCCACGCCGCCAGCGCCAAAACTAGTGTTCAGGCCATGGTCGCGGCCATTATTGGTATGATTCCTGAAGGGTTATTCTTGCTCGCCAGTACTACACTTGCCATCAGCGCCACCAAACTCGCCCTGCAAAAAGTCTTACCGCAGGATATGAAATCCATCGAGACACTAGCTCGCGTCGATACCCTCTGCATCGACAAAACTGGTACCATTACCGACGGCACCATGCAAGTCCACGATCTACATATTTTAGATTCAAGTTTTACCACAGATAAGCTCAAAACCCTGCTTAGTGATTTTGCTCATGCCCAAAAAGCCGATAACATCACTATGCAGGCCCTTAAAGATTATTTCAATACACCAAGCACGCAAAAGTCCACTACCGTCATTGGTTTTTCTTCACAGTATAAATACAGCGGCGTCAGTTTTGGCAAAAATTCCTATATTCTCGGCGCTCCCGAATTCGTATTACGTCAAGATTACACAAAATATCACACCAAAATCGCCAAATACAACAAACAAGGTTTCCGCACTTTGGTTTTTGGCAGATATCACAAAATTCCCGACGGCAAAGCCCTTACCGCCAAATTCACTCCACTCTGCCTCATCACTTTAACTAACCCTATCCGCCCCAGCGCCCCCGCTACCTTTCAGTATTTCTATCAACAAGGCGTTAATATCAAAGTTATCTCCGGTGATGATCCGCTCACCGTCGCCCAAGTCGCTCAGCAGGCTGGCATTAAGCATACCGATGAGTACATTGATTGCTCCACGCTTACCGACGATAAATCACTCGCCAAAGCGATCAAAAAATACACGGTTTTTGGCCGCGTCACACCTGACCAAAAACGCAAATTCGTCCGTGCACTTAAATCCCAAGGTCACACGGTTGCAATGACCGGCGACGGCGTAAACGACATTCTCGCACTCAAAGACGCTGATTGTTCTATCGCCATGGCCTCCGGCAGCGAAGCCACTGTCCAGGCCGCCCAGCTTGTCCTCCTCGAATCCGATTTCTCCAAAATGCCCACCGTCGTTCAAGAAGGCCGCAAAGTCGTTAACAACCTCGAGCGCGCCGGCAGTCTTTTTCTCGTCAAAAACATCTTTTCCATCCTCACCGCGCTTCTTTCCATTATTTTTGGTGTTGTCTACCCACTGATCCCCGCCCAAGTCTCACTCATTAGCATGTTTACCATCGGTGTACCCGCCTTCCTTCTCTCGCAGATGCCTAATACTCGCCTCATCAAGGGCAGTTTTACTCGCAACATCATTTCTCGCGCCCTACCTGGCGGTATTACCGACGCTCTCATTGTCGCATTTATTGTTATCGTCGGTAGCATCTTCCATCTTGATTCTACCGTAATTTCTTCTATCGCTACTTTTGTCATCTGCGTCGTCGGGCTTCTTGTCATTTATCACATCAGTAAACCTCTCGACCGCTATAAAACCATTGTCCTCAGCGGCTGTATCGCCGGCTTCTGTTTCAGCCTCATCTTTCTCCGTAACCTTTTCGGTCTCGTCGATCACATTTCACTTACGCTCATCAGCCTTTGCCTCATCTTCGCCTTCGCTGCCATTCCGGTATTATACTACTCTACCAAGCTCACCAACAAAATCTTTAATATCAAACAATAGTATGCAAACTACGCATTTTCTCCACATTACTGACATAGATAGTCAACAACCTTTTTCGAACAGCTTGAGCATAACGATGAATTAATCGCTATTGACCTCGCTACTAAAGAGTGTTAGGATAGTGGTATGTTTGTTCTAAATCTCTCTAGCGCTTACCGCCTAGGGAGATTTTGATCGTGACTGTAATTTTCAACAGTCTAGATCGTAGCGATATCTTCATACCGACTAGCTCCTACATTAGTTTAATAAGCGATTAGCTGAAGCTAATCGCCGCAGGGCGTCGATTCGGTATGGAAAATAATAAACTATTTTCCATACCCTCATACTCCTACTGCGTTAAAGGTGCCCAAGCTGTTCTATCGTGCATTATATAGCAAGATTTCAAAAAGTTGCAACCTTAAGTGTGATATTTCTGCTAATCTACTCATCATCTACACTGCTCATCAAAAAAATGCACCCCTAAAATACAAGTATTCCAGAGATGCACTGGTGGGCGAAGAGGGAATCGAACCCTCACCCTCTTACGAGGACAAGATTTTGAGTCTAGCGCGTCTACCAGTTCCGCCATTCGCCCCAAATCTTCCTAAATTTTGACTCAAATTACCACCAAAACTTATTCAGAATCAATCCCCATGCCTATATTATAACACACATTCGTGTGATATAATAGATATAATATGGATAATGATTACGGTGGGAATTCTAGTTCTGATCGGCAACGCCAAACTGCCGCCGAGATTGCGCGCAAAAAAGTCCTCGCGGCTTATTCCTCTACGGTCAAAAATCTCAAAAACCTCCCGCCAAATTCTAAAGACATTCTCGTCAAAAAATCCCCCACCGCAAGTTCCGTCGCTCAGGCCACAAACCCTAGTCAAAACTCTTCCGCCTCGCCTCAAAATTCATACTCCACTCCTGGCGCAATTTACTCCACACCTCAAACATCATACTCAGGCCCTACAGCATCATACTCCAACTCTGCGCCATCATACGCCAGCCAGGGAGCATCGTACTCCAACCAACCCTCATCATACTCTACTTCAACTAACGTTAGCTCCTTTAAGGACGCCCCGATTAACGCTGCCACTACCAACGACGAATGGAAAAAATATCATTCCGCCTGGCAAGATTATTACAAAAATTATTATAGCGAGTATTACGCTAAAGCCGCCCAAACCTATCTTGCCACCGAAAAAATGAAAAATGAACGCGTCGCCACCGGCCAAGTTCAGCGCGCCCGCCGCACACGCAAGCTCATCCCCGCCTTTATCGTCTTATTTATTATTCTGGTAGGACTTTTCCTGCAGTATAACCGCCTCATCTTTGCGCCCATTATGGCTTATATCGTACCTCAAACCGACGAAGTCGCCACTAGCCTCACCGCGGTAGATCCGACCATTGCTCAAACCGTTTCCGCCGAACCACGCTTAATCATTCCTAAACTCAATATTGATGTGCCAGTAAGTTTTGATATTCATTATAACGACGTCATGGAAGCCATGAACCACGGTGTTGCCCATTTTTCCATCCCCGGCGCCAACGCTTTGCCTGGTCAAGTTGGCAATCTCGTTATTTCGGGGCACTCCGCTGGCGATATCTACAGCAACAATCCCTATAAATTCATTTTTTCCGGTCTTGAGCGCCTCGTCCCCGGCGATCTAATCTATATTAACTACAATTCTGTTCGCTATACGTACCAAGTCACCGGCGACCAAACCGTCGAACCAGATAACGTTGCTGCGCTTATTTACCCCACCGACAAACCTATACTTACACTCATCACCTGCACACCACTCGGAACTTCGCGCTATCGCCTCTTAGTCACCGCTGAGCAAATTAATCCAACTTACGACGAAAGTAATATCGCCGAAGACGGTTCCACGGATTCTAACACTGAACAACCCAACGATACCACTGACGCTACCATGCCCGCCAATTCACCCTCCTTCTTCGAGAATATTTGGCGCAGCTTCTTTGGCAATTAATTAGTAATCACAACTAATATATATATATCAACACCCCCAACTCAGTTATTCGCGCACTTTTTCTCGCAAAAGATTTACCCCACCATCACCATCATCCACCAAATAATATAGCCATTTGTCATTATTCGCCAAAACCACCGGATACTTAGCTAACTTGCATTCAGTAAAAGTCGTTACGTCCAATTTCTCGTTCTCCAAACCACTCAGATCCTTAGGCCTCTTCGTCGCTACTAAAGTCCGCAAATTTGCATTGTCATAATCCCATACCCGCAAACTATTCTCATCCACCGCATAAAACATCTCACCGTCCAACCATTTTGGTGTACCAGTCACCATATACTGGGATATTTCTTCGGTTTCAAAACTTGCCACGGCATTCTCTTCATCCGCCCGTAGCCAAAAATAACCGCCCCCCGGACTCACACCAAAGCTCTTTGGCGTCTTTCTCAATTCATAGTTCTTCCATAACTCTGTCAACACCGATAAATCTGCCCCCGTATCACTATAGGTCGGCAAGCTCCCTGCTAGCACTGTCAAGCGATTGTCAATCAGGTACCCCACGTAATCGTCACCGTAGTAATTCGCAATCTGCGCTCGCACCTGCGTAGCCCCGCCTACTGTCACTAGCTTTACTCCACCTTTCTCACCATCACGATACGTACCAATCTGCCGCTCTTCGGTACCTTTAGCGTTTTTTTCTGGCGCGCTCACATATACAATGTTGCTCTCATGATTTTCAAAACTTGCCACATTGTCCAAAATCACCCGTGAAATTTGCTGACCAGCCGTATCAATCCGCCGCAAATGTTTATTCTCTAACACAAACAACTTACCCGCCGAATCATCCGCCATTTCCACTTGCGTAAAATCCATACCAAAAGTCTTCGTCAAATTCAAACTTTGTTTCAGATCTTTTACATTTATTAACACCCAATCTTTCTGCTCCTCGTAACTCACCCGCACGAGTAGATGATCACCACTTTCGCTCCACCGCAATTCTTCAATTTTACCAATAAAACGCTGTGTCTCAACATCCATTCCTGGCAAAACCTCTGCCATATCTAGTTTAGTAGTCTTCAATTCATCACCACGCACATCCAGCAAGCTCCAAGTCGTAGCGTCTTTCAGCGCATAAATAATACTCGTGCGGTCCGCGGAGGGTTGATAAAATTCCAATTCTTGCTCAAAATCTTGCACCGTTTCTGCTACTCGATTCAGCAAAAATAGACGCGGATAATACAACCGCAGCAAAATCCCTGGTTTCATCTTAATTACGTTTTCCCAACTGTCATATTTATCTCGCGAGATCCTCAACCTATGCTCGCCTTCCGGCATCGTGCGCGACAAATTTGTCCGCGAAAACAACACGTTACCATCCAGTTCTACCGTTGCACCTGTCGGCATCGAATGAATTTGCGCTAGTCCCGACTGTTCAATATTACCATTTCCACTCACAAAGAAACCCATCGCCGCCAAAGTCGCTACTACCACAATCACCACCACTGCTAGCACCATCGAGAGTTCCGCCAGTATTACTTTAATCATCTGTTTACGGTTTTTATCTTGATAAACATTCATCGTACCTTTTATTATAACATATCAACCCTGTTTTATATAGCTTTCTGGATTTTGCTCTTGCTTTTTCATCGCGCTTGACGTTATAATAGACATAAGCAAAGCGAGGAGTTATTTTTCTACATGAATAAACATCAACCAGAACAGGGACGACTGGACAGCTCAGCAACACATCACCTGACACAGCCTTCCACTATCCTCGATCGCCGGTACGTCAAGCGTCCGGCTGCTTCTAATGCAGGCAAATATAACAGTTCCTCCACCCGCCCCCGCATCGAACGCGACGTCGTTGCACCCTCTCGCCTCATTAACCTCGGCGTGCATAACCAAGACCTTTCGCACGCTGTAGCCATCCCGGTCGCAGACGAGGTAATGAGCGATGATTACGATGAGCTCGACGAGATAGTTTATGATTATTCCGAAGATGCAGCCTCAGCAGAATTTGCCGCCGAGATGGATGAGATAATGGACGAGGCTTCAGCAATTGAAACGACCGTAGATGACGGCGCAGCAGCTGAAGAAGACGCTGACAACTATTACACTCCTGTCACGATGGCAGAAGTTTTGACCGAAGAGGCGACTACCAATTCTTCAGCCATGCCTAATAACTTCAATACCCAGGCTTACTCATCGTACGAGAATTCGTACTCCAGCATGAATAATTCGTACTCCGAACCCACAGCATCATACTCAGACACTAATAAGTCGTGTTCTACACCCGATAGCTCATACTCTGGCGTATCAAGCATGTACTCTGATATGATGAACGCTTACGCTCACGGATATTATACTGACCCTAGCGATATTAACCCGACAACTGAGGCTAACGACATGAATAATTTTAACCCTGCTAGCGAATATAATGAACCCGATGAAGCCACGCTCGACAAAATGAAACAATCTATGATGCAAGACCTCGTTAATAATGTCAGTGCGCCGGTCGAGCCCGCACCAGAATCAGCAGAAGATTATTCTACAGACACTACCGACTATACCGCACCAAAAACCACCGAATCAATCGACGCCATCTCACGCGCCACCTCCGATGCTCTAGCCTCGATTCGCATGGCCACCGACAATGCTGACGTTTCCGACCAATTAGCCTCCATTCAGGCCTTTGCTAGTAGCATCAAGTCCGACCCCTCGCCTGAAATGGCTGAGCTTGGCAATACCATCGAAAAATTCACTAACGTCGCTCTCAAATCTACCAAAGCCAAAGAAGCCGCCGAGCACAAAGTTGCCGCTTCCGTCAATCGCTCCAACAAAATCTCCGCCAGCACCGGTAGAATTAATCGTGCACCCATGTCTGCCGCTAGTCGTACTTCACACGTAATGGACATGCCCGCTAAGTCCAAAGTCTCACTCGCGCGCACTCCTAGAACCACTTCTAGCAGAGCGGCCAATCCAGCCATGCACAAAACCGTTAGTAGACCCGCAAATAAGTCTATCAATCGTACTCCGACCAATTCGCGCCGTCCTACAACCACGAAGCCCCGTTACACTGAGCCTAGCACTAGCGTACTTGAACAAGCCGTGCGCTCGATTTCCAATATGGATGATACTCCCAGCAAAAAAACCAATACTAAGACTAAAAAAGTCCGCACTCGTCGCCGCAAGGGCAGCGTGCCGCGCTTCCTACTTGCTTTTGGTTGTGCCGCAGCATGTATTGGCGGTATTGTGTATTTTGTCAGCACTAATATTCCCGACATTTCTGTCCAAGTCGCCGCCATGCAAACCGGTATTGAAGCCTCATATCCGTCTTACGTACCGCGCGATTATTCACTCGGTGACATTTTCTCCGAAAACGGCCGCCTTACCATGAAATTTGACGGTCCTGACGATGCATCATTTACCCTAGTAGAAGAAAAGTCCTCTTGGGACAGCTCTGCTCTGCAACGTAATTTTGTAGAGCCAACTTGGAAAGACAATTATACTACTACGCACGAACAGGGAATTACGATTTACATTTGTGGTTCAGACGCCGCTTGGGTTAACGGTGGCGTCCTATATAAAATTACATCTTCCAACAATAACCTCACCAAAAAACAACTTCGTAACATTGTCACCTCCCTGTAGCACAAAACTGAATTTTGTGTTATATATAATATATGATTAAAACTCGTTTTGCACCCAGTCCTACCGGCTACATTCATATCGGTAATGTCCGCAGTGCTATCTATCCGTATCTCATTGCCAAACAGCATCAAGGCAGTTTTATCCTGCGCATCGAAGACACCGACCAAGCTCGTTACGTTGAGGGCGCTACTGAACTAATTGAGAGCACTCTCAAATGGCTCGGGCTCGACTGGGACGAAGGTCCCATTGTTGGCGGCCCTAGTGCGCCATACTTCCAGAGCGAACGCAAAGCAATTTATCACGCTTGGGCCCAAAAATTAATTGCTGCAGGGCGAGCCTACGCCGATGACACCAGCAACGAGCAAATTCAACAATATCGCGAAACTTGCAATGCTCAAAAAATTCCTTACCTTTATCGTAATTTTCGTCCCGAAAATCCGCCGGTTTGGCGCGAAGGTTTACCACTCCGCTTCAAGGCCGATCCTAAACCTCGCCACTGGCACGACGAAGTCATGGGAGACCTCTCGGCTGGACCAGAAGTACAAGACGATATCATCCTCATCAAAGCCGATGGTTTACCCACTTATAATTTTGCTCACATCGTCGACGATGCCGAAATGGGCGTCGATTGGGTTTGCCGCGGTGTAGAGTATCTTTCCAGTATGCCAAATTATCTCGCTCTCTACGAAGCACTGGGTCTTAAGGTTCCCAAAATCGCTTCTTTACCACACATCCTTGGTCCTACTGGTGGCAAAAAACTTGGCAAACGCGATGGCGCCAAATCCGTCGACGAATACCGCAAAGACGGCATTCTCCCCGAAGCTATGCTTAATTACCTTGCTTGCCTCGGCTGGAACGACGGCACTGAGCAGGAGATTTACACCAAAGCCGAGCTCATTAAAGATTTCTCTGTGCAGCGTATCCAAACTTCTGGCGCTCGCTTCGACGAAACTAAATTGCTCTGGCAGAACGGCCAATGGATTCGTCGCCTCGTTGAGGAGCGAGGAATCGACGATTTTTACCGCCGTACCATAGAATTTTGGCCCGAATCCGCCGCCGCTTATCCCGAATCTTATCGCAAACAAGTCCTTAGTATTATCTACGATCGCCTCAAGACTTTAGCCGATCTATGCACCATGACTGAATATTTTTTCACCGATCCAGAAATCGATCTTCAGCTAATTTTTCAAAATAAATTCCTTAAAAAGTTTTCCGAAGAAGAACTCAGCGATCTGCTCCAAGCTACTGCCGACAAACTTAATAATACTGAATGGACCGAAGAGTCTCTCCAAAACGCTCTCAATGAATTACTTACCACACTAAATAAAAAACCCGCTGAACTTTTTTCACTCATCCGTATTAGTGTTTCATACGCTCCCTTTAGTCCAGCCTTGCATCAAACTCTTAACGTACTTGGTAAAGATCGTAGCCTAGCCAGAATTCGCCAAACCATCACCGCAATCGAAAATGACAATCAATAAGTTCAATAAGTTCAATAAGTTCAATAACTTTACGCCGTCTCTAGCTTATGCTAAAATAAAGAAAATTCATTAAACTACTTTTGCGTTAACACAGCAAAAAACTAATACCAAAGGAGTTATATTCTCATGGGCAAAAAATCAGCCAAATCCGCCAAAAAATCCAACCACGACAAGCCCACACCAACGTCCGACGATAATAAAAATCCTAAAAACAAAGCAAATAAGCCAGACAACCAAACCGTCAAAACTGAACAAAAAGCCAAACGCGCCAAAAAACCTCCTCGTACTAAAAAACAAAAAATCCTGCTCGCGGTTCTAATCGCTATTGTTGTACTATTAATCGGCGCTCTAGCTTTCTTACTGGTTATGCTTAATAAAAAATACGAGGAGCGCGAAATCGCTCCCGCCGACTTTGCCGAACCAATTTATAGCGTTCTCACTGGCGAAGAAATTGCCGACGCAGCGCTTAATTCCAGCCCGACTTTCTGTGTCCAAATTCCCAACGGCAACGACGGCGGTCGCCCACAAGCTGGGCTCACTCAAGCTGGTATCGTTTTTGAAGCTATTGCCGAAGCTGGCATCACCCGTTTTGCGGCTATTTTCCAGAATCCTACCACTAGCGTAATCGGTCCAGTACGTTCTCTGCGTCCATATTATCTAGATTGGGACACACCTTTTGATTGTACCGTTGTACATGCGGGCGGTTCCGACGAAGCTATTCGTGCCATCAACGCTGGCGGTCAGCGCAACCTCGACGAAAGCCTCACATATATGTGGCACGAAACCAACAGTGGTCGCCGCTGGAACAATCTTTTCACTTCACCCAAAGACCTCGCCCAGTTCAATGCCGACCATGATTATCGCACTTCTAATGTAATCGCTTTCCCGCGCCAAACACCAGAGGAAGCTGAAGAATTCATTGCCAGTCAACAAGTTACCGTTTGCGAAGATACTACAGAATCCACGGCAGATTGCATCAGCGCAGAAGAATTCGAAGCCATGAATCTCAGTACGCCCGTATCACACGTCAGTATACGCATCGGCAATATGCCAATGTTTAATATTAATTACGATTATGACGCCGAGAATAATCGCTACCTCCGCTCCTACGCCAATGGTGAGCAACATATGGTCTATGATTGTCCAGCTGGGCTCGAACAACCCAATACCACCACTCAATGCGGCGATCTCGTACAAGTTACGCCCAAAGCCATTGCCGCAATGATCGTCCAAGAAAGTCGTATGGCCGACGGCTATCACGAAAATATTACTACACTTAGCTCCGGCGATGCCTATATCTTTCAAAATGGCACCGTAATCGAAGGCTCCTGGGCTAAATCCGCCCAAAACAAACAAATTATCTTCCGCGACAATGAAGGTAATGAAATCAAGTTCACTCCTGGCCAACTTTGGATTACCGCAGTTCCACAATATGGCGGCGTAACCTGGGAATAACTTACTTATCCCTCCCCCTACAGTGCTAGACAGCGGACGGAGAAACCATGGGCGCGGTTATTAGTATTGGAAGGGGTTACCTTAGCGCTATTAAAATACTGATTGTAGACGTCTGAAGCATCATGGTACGCGGTAGAAGTCCAATAGAGACTACTACGGCCTAGAGCCCGCGAAGAACTGTACCATGGATAGACAATTCCCCCACGGACAAAACATCGAGGTTTTTTGAAGAAAAGTGATTTTTTGTGTTATAATGTAAGTATGGTTCCGTCGTCTAGTGGTCTAGGACGTCTGGTTCTCATCCAGAAAAT
>CAYPTT010000013.1:0-19372 GCA_964413835.1 uncultured Candidatus Saccharibacteria bacterium | reverse complement strand
AGGCGGCTCATAACCGCTTGGTCGTTGGTTCGAACCCAACCGCCCCCACCAGAAAAAATAAAACCTTCTAGGTTTTATTTTTTATAAATATATACTGGTATCGTCTAACTTTAGAACTCGATTTTTTCATTCTTTGGTGTAGTTGGCTCGGCTTCATCTTCAATTGTCGCCTCGGCTTTAGCGGCGGATTTAGCATTCTTGGTGGCAGATTTGTTAGACCATTTAAGTACAAGGTTCGGGAAAAGCAGGGTGAAGAGGCCTTTTATCGCATAGACTACGCCGAGAGCGATGGCGCCGGTGTAAATAGTGTAAGTCCCGCCAGTGGCAGATGAAGCAGCGGCGTCATACGAAGCGTAGGAAATTGCGCCAGCGGCGCCAGCCACGACTGTTCCCAGCGCAAACTCTTTAATAGCGCGCTTTTTCAGATCGGATTTCGTAATGATTGATTTAGTTGAGGTGGTCTGAGATTTATTCATAATTCTATAATATTTTTAAGCTTATTTTAAGGTCTGCTGGGACATTACCCAACCAAAACCCTAGCCCTTCACAGGACTTATGTTGAGTGTAGCACAGATTATGCTTTTTGTCAATAGGTTTTACCTTAATTCCATCTTCAGGTGCAACATAACCGGGAAGAAAAACCGCTAGTTTATCTACCTGTCGCTCCAGCTAGATATCGTTAGCAGTTTTGTGAAGAAAATTTATGTCAAAAATAGAGTTGCCTAGCAGCAAAATTCCCTGCTCTGAAGTTAAACTCAGAACAGGGAATCTGTACCTAAATAATTACCAACGTGCCGTAAATTAAGCGGCTTTCTTCTTCAAAGTCAAGAAGCCATTGCGTGGGTTTTCGTTCACAACGCGATCTTCGGGCAAGTCGCACGGTACGCCTTTGCCGCCCTCTGCAGTCTTAGTGAAGAAATAAATCGTCTGTGGTTTGCCACCGCGCAGAGTAACTTCTGACTTATGCAGGTAGTAGGTAACGCCTTTACTGTTGGTGTGTTGATAGGCCATTAGGTCCCTCCTTAAGTTAATATATTCTTATCTTAAGACGAGAGATGAGGGGTGTCAAGGGTGTTTTGTGAGAAAAATGCGAAAAAATGGAGCGTAGACGCAGATAACAGAGAAGCATAAGGGTTTAGTTTTTAAGAAAAAGCAGCGTGATTTTGAGGCTAAGCCAAATGACGAAGCGCACGGCAACCACTAGACCCAGAATGAGACATGCGAGAATAGCAAAACCAGAAAGGCTAGGCGCCCAGATTGGTGAAGCATAACTATAACGGTAAAGTTCGGTAGAGGGAACATTGGCCGTCAGATTAGTATTGAGCTCGTCGCTAGCGGGATATTTGGCGAGCTCGCTAGTCCAGCAGTCCAGGTAGCCTGGGCTATTCCAACTCCAACCGTTGGCGATGGCCAGGGGCTTGCAAATAGCACCGACGGCCGCGTAAATATTACCGTTGGGGTTAGAATCGTCAGTGATTTGAGATTCGGCCGCTTCAATAGCAGCGTTTGCAGCGCGGAGATATTGCTGTTCAAGATAAAAAGGCCCAGTGCCAAAAATAACTTTAGTGACGCCGTTAGTTTCACTGGTATTGACTACGATATGCGAAAAAACAAAAGTCTGCAGTTCATTCAAGTGCTCAGCGATTAGCTCATCATTCCCTTCTTCGTCGGCCCGAAGGACGGCAGCACGAAGGTTGGTCATTTTGATATGGTCAAAACGGAGCAAGGTGGCGGTGAGAAAAAGTAACGGAATTAGAATTAAAAAAAGCTGCCAAGTGTGCACGGCTTTGAAGCGTGCCAAAAAGTGTTTGATATGATTGGATTTTCTGCCACCCATGTTTAGTTAATTATAACATAACCAAAAACTGATATGCTATAATTGAACCATGAAGATTTATATTTCGGGAATTTCTGGCACCGGAATGGGGCCACTGGCGTTGATGGCACATAGTGCAGGATTGACGGTGTTTGGCTCGGATTTAGCGGGAGGACCGGTGACGAATGAGCTAGTGAACCGCGGAATTCAGATTTGCTTAGGAGCGCAGGATGGAGAGTTTTTGAAGGCGCGGGTGAAAAATGACGGCGTGGATTGGTTCGTACATACATCCGCTTTGCCAGAAAAAAGTCCAGAACTGCAAATGGCAAAGAAGCTGAAACTAAAAATTTCGAAGCGTGACGAGTTGATTAGCTATTTAGTAAAAAAACTGAAATTGAAGATGGTAGCAGTAGCGGGGACGCATGGCAAGACCACGACCAGTGCGATGATTGTGTGGGGAGCGCAAAAGATGGGCATGCCAATTTCGTACTTGGTGGGGACGACTTTGCCGTTTGGCGAGGCTGGGCATTATGACCCGAAATCGGAATATTTTGTCTACGAAGCGGATGAATATGACCGGAATTTTTTGCATTATAAGCCATGGTTGGCGGTAATTCCGGTAGTATCGTATGACCATCCGGATATTTATCCGACCGTGGAGGACTATCAGGCAGCTTTTGAGCAATTTAAGAGTCAGAGTAGGCAAGTGATTTATGGCGGAGAGACAGAAGCGAGCTTAACGCTATCGGGCGAGGCACGGCGGTTTGATGCGACTTTGGCAATTGACGCGTTAGAAACGATGTTGCCAAAACCGCGCGGATTGCTAGGCGCAGAAAAACGGCAGCACAAAAAATTAGTAGAGATTATGAACGATTTTCCGGGCGTGGGGCGGCGTTTTGAGCAGGTGTCGGAAGGCTACTATTCGGATTATGCACATCACCCAGAGGAAGTGGCGGCAACGGTAAAAATTGCGCTGGAAGAGGCCCATCAGCGCGGGCTGAAGGGCGTAGTGGCAGTGTACGAGCCGCATCAAAATACGCGGCAAGTAGACGTAATAGACGGTTACGCAGAGGCTTTTGAAGGGCTGCATAAACTTTATTGGGTGCCGACTTATCTAACGCGGGAAAATCCGAAGTTGAAAGTTTTACAACCAGCTGATTATATAGAAAAATTGACCAATAAAAAGATTGCTGAGACAGCAGAGTTGAACGATGAATTAGCAGAAAAACTCCTTGGCTGGCACAAGAAAGGTTATTTAGTACTGCTAATGTCAGCGGGGCCAGCAGATGCGTGGATTCGAAAGTTGGTTTATGCAGGAAATCAAGAGACAGCAGTGAATCCGACGATTGCCTTGCCACGCGATGCGACGGCGGAATAGAGCTGAGGCACGAGAGCTGGCGGGGCGTGGGGACTGGGGGCTAGGTAGCTGATGCCGACGGTCTTACGACTTATTCGTTGGCCTTAGGAATACCAAGAGATTCGTCAGAAAGCGGAATAGCGGCATATGGGTCGGAGATATTTTTGAGATGTTGATTGACGGTTTTTAGTTCATCCAAATAACGATCGAGCTCGGCACGATCAACTGGACCGGTTTCGGGGAACTCAAAAGATACGGGTTCGGGCTCGTCTTTAACCTCTTCAGGGTCTGGTAAGTAGCCGGGGCGTGAACGATCAAGATAAATATCACCAGTTTGCCAATAGATAAATAAACTTACGCAGGTAGTGATAGCCGAGATGAGAATGGCGCCGACACCGAGAATAATCAAATTACGACTGCCATGGTCGGGCTGGGGAGTTTTTGGCGCCGGGGCCGTGGTAGAGACTTGAGGAGTCTGGGAGGCTTGGGGCATTTTAAAGTTCCTCCCGGATTTTTTGCACAGACGAATATTGCTCTTCAGCTAATTTTGACATATTAATTGCAACTTTATGGAGAGTGCTGCGTTTAGAGCGCACAGTCTGGAGCTTGCTATAAAAATCTTGTGGCTGGGCTTGACAATCGGTAGCGATGAGATTTTCCAATTCGCGCATATAATCTGTATAAGACTCTTTGAAGCGATTTTGTTCACTGATGAAATTTGCTTGTAAAGTAGTAAGTGGTGAAAAATTATTCTTGACGAGACGCAGATTAAGCGGTGTAATAAACTTATTAATGATAGTTTCGTAAGTAGTGCCTAGATACGTGCGGGTGCGCGAATCGGCGCGTTGAAGTTGAGTGAGAGATTGCTTAATAGTGCCGCAGTGTTGCGAAATAGCGCCAGCTTGCTCTTCGGAGATAGCGAGCACTGAGGATGACGGCATAAGCGTCAAAAAGATGCTGACGCAAATAATTAATGCTAACGGCAAAAGTTGAAGATTGTGTGATCTTTTGGCAGATAGCTGTCCATACTGCGCGGGAGGAATGTTTGATAAAAACTTTGGAATGATATTATTCATTTTTATATAACCCGTTATGCTTCTGTCCGTCATAGATCATAGTCGGAATGCCTTTGGCGTGAATTTTGTCTTCAACCGTAGTCTGTACTTGCTGGAGAATTTCGGAAACTTGATCGCTGTGAGCAAGATCAACAATTTGCTTGATTTGTTTTTCTTTGGCGCCAAAATCCTGGAGGAATTTTTGGAGAAGTTTTTCGGCTTCGGTTGAAGAAATACCAGAAAATGCAACTTGGTAGCTATTGCCTTTATCGTCCGTACCAGTAAAAATACGGTCAAGGATTTGGACAGAATAGTCAGTTTCAGCTAAATCGGCAGCGTGCATGTAGCGAGCGATGAGATCGGAATTAGCAAACTTTGGTCGACCGTCGGGTAGCATAATCGGATAAACCATTAACACGACATTATATTCGTTGAAGAAGCCGGAAGATTTTTGATTGCGATAACTTTGCAGACAAACTGTGCAGCCTGGGTCAAAAATTTCGAGCGCAAGCGGCTTGCCTTCTTGGTATTTTTCGGCAAAAGTATAAGGTTCAACGAGATAATCTTCTGCGTTCCAGCTATGGAAGCGATCGGGAATGTTAGCAAAAATTTCACCCCATTCGGTAAACCAGCGACCAGTCCATTCGAGCGGGTTACTAGGCTCTTCGGCGTCAATGCCGCAGACTTCGGCACCAAGCGCGCAGCTAGCGGGTTGCGAAACATTGCAAGTGCCAAAGACCCAAAGCGCGAGAATAGCTTTAACGGCTTCTACTAGAGACCAGACGGTAATTAAAACGATTAATACTGAACCAACTTCAATAGCGATGCCAAGCGGTTTGACCCATTTGGGATGTTTGAGGACGATTTTACTGAGGAGGGAATTTTTTACGTCGTCTTTGAAGTTGGTTTCGCATTTTTGTAAGCGAACTTTTTTGCCAACGCAGCCCCAAGCTTTTTTGAAGACTGTCCAATATTTTTTGCCAATGTCGCGACGAAAAATGCTCAAAAAGGCAACAAAAATGCCGACGAGACACAAAATAATGAAAGCAGCGATACAGACCATAGGGTTATTATAGCACATATAGGGCATGCTGGGTTAAGGGCGGGCACTCATATCCAAATAACGAGGCGCGTCGCCATATCCCGTCGTCACGGGTATGGCGCGCTAGTCCTCGTCGTAACTCCGGATCCTCGCCATTTGGACAAGAGCGCCTGCCCTCAGCACGCTACGCTCTAGGTGGGCTAAGAAAAGATTATTCTGCGTCGAGGGCTGTTATGTTTAGCTCCTCGAGCTGGGAGTCGTCGACTGAGGACGGCGAGTCCATCATCAGATCAACGCCAGAACCGTTCTTCGGGAAGGCGACAACGTCGCGAATACTAGGCGTGTCAAGAAGCTCCATAAGCATACGATCGATGCCAAAAGCACAACCAGCATGAGGAGGAGCGCCGAATTTGAAAGCATTGAGCATACCGCAGAAGCGACGGTCAACTTCTTCACGGCTGTAGCCGAGAATACCGAAAGCTTCGTAAGTAATTTCGGGATCGTAATTGCGGACCGCGCCAGAGCAAAGCTCGAGACCGTTGAGAGCAAGGTCGTATTGATCGGCGATGATATCTAGCTTGTTTTCCGTTTCGCGTAAAGCCTGCAGACCGCCGTTAGGCATGGAGAAAGGATTATGACAAAAATCGATCTTCCCTGTCACCTCGTCCTGCTCGTAGAGCGGAAAATCAATAATCCAACAGAGTGCGACTTTTTGCGGATCTTTCAGACCTAAAGCATCAGCAAAAGCAATGCGCATGACACCAAGGACTTTGTTGACTTTTTGGCGTAAATCGGCGCCAAAAAAGACCGCATCGCCATCCTCAGCACCAGTAAGTGTCTTGATCGAGGCGAGTTCGGCGGGTTTAAGAAATTTAGCGACGGGGCCTTTGCTTTCGCCGTTTTCAAACATGAGATAGGCGAGACCGCCAGCGCCATTTTTGCGAGCTAACTCAGTAAAGTTGTCAATTTGTTTGCGAGTGAATTTTTGCCCACCGGGTACACGAATTGCTTTAACGCAGGGAGTTTGAAAAACTTTGAACTCACAATTTTTGAGAGCATCAGTCAAATCGATCAATTCTAGGCCGTAGCGCAAGTCGGGCTTGTCCGTACCGTAGGTTTCCATAGCATCGCGATAAGTAATCCGAGGAACTTCAGCATTGACGAGAGTTTTACCGGCAAATTCAGTAACTAACTTCTTAATCAAAGGCTCCATAGTCGTGCGCACGACTTCACCGTCATCAACGAAAGACATTTCCATATCGAGTTGATAAAAATCACCATAGAGACGATCGGCACGGGGATCTTCATCACGAAAACAAGGAGCGATTTGATAATAACGAGGGACGCCACCGACCATGAGCAACTGCTTGAACTGCTGAGGAGCTTGAGGCAGGGCATAAAAAGCTCCGGGATGCAAACGTGAGGGCACGAGAAAGTCGCGCGCACCCTCGGGAGAAGAGTTTGCGAGAATCGGAGTAGTAATCTCAATGAAATCGTGAGCGTCCATATACTCACGCATAATACGATAATATTCAGCACGGCGACGCAAGATCTTTTGCATCGAGGGGCGACGTAAGTCAAGATACCGATACTTGAGACGGAGCTCTTCGCCGGAGGGGTCGCCCTCATCATGAGTATTGACGGGTAGAGGCTCGGAACGATTTAGCAAAGTCAAATCGGCGACGACGATTTCGATATCGCCAGTCGGAATATGAGGATTCTTCAGCTCAGGAGCGCGCTCGCGCACAGTACCAGAGGCTGAGATGACGAATTCATCGCGCAAAGTTTCAGCCAAGGCAAAAGCATCAGCAGTGTCAGGAGTAATCACGAGCTGAATAATTCCCTGATGATCACGCAAGTCAATAAAGATTAGCCCGCCATGGTCGCGACGCGAATTCACCCAACCGGAAACATTAACTTTTTCACCAATTTTTCCCTTTAACTCTGACGACAAATTTCTCATTTTGTAATTATAGCATATTTTGTGAGATTTGTAAGGAGTTTTAGATAACAAAAGTCCAGAATTATAGATTTCGAGTTGGGGTGAAATATTTTTCGTACAGTGAGTTTTTGCAAAGCGGACTTACGCGATGGCGGGTTTTGCGCGCTTATGTTTGCAAAACAATACACGACGATATATAATGCAGTGATAGATAAAAAATTGCACTTTAATAATGAGGAGATGTTAGAGTGCGTTTTTGAAAAAGAAAAAATAGAAAGGTGGGGTAAGGATGAGTTTTTTGAGCAAAATTTTTAGCGCCGAAGAGCCTAAGCAGTCACCCGTAGAAAAATCTACGAGTGATTCTGCAAAAATAGCTTATCTAGGTCGTATTGGTAGCAATTGCCCAGTGTGCTTTGCGGAGCAGCTACAAAAGAATAGCTGGAATGGCAGAGTAATGAGCGAACACGGCGATGTTGATAATCTTTGCAACAAGCATATGGCAGCATTGCAACAAAGGAACGAGGACATTAGAACAGGAAAAATTGTCTTAGACGGTATGACTGAGGATGGGAAAGATTTCTTTTGCCATACTTGGAGAGTGGCATGTAATTTTTTGATTTTGGAGGGATTGTTTCGAGGGGCAGTTGACGACGAAGGAAAAGCATATTGGCGGGACGTATTAAATCGGTGGCGTGAGTACGCAGTAGATCAGTGCAATAATTACGGTGAGATGAATGCTAGTAGCAAGAGTGAGGAACAAGCAAGGGGGCAATATAGACAGGAACACTGGAACGATTCATATAATTAAAGACTAACTTTTAACTCCTCATTCGTAATAGACTGGTTTTGTTAGTTTCCCAGCTATTCACCCAAAAAGTTTAGGCCCCATTTGATAAAAATGGGGCTAAATTTTTAGTGCGGAATATACATGTTAGCATTATGCGCAAGATAACTAGCAGTGTCAAACTTGTCCCTTTGAATAGCCTCACCTGGTCTAGCTTCATGAAAAGCACCAAACTTATTAATAAATTCATGTTGCACTTCGCTAGCCTTCTTACCCTGCATCTGAGCATAGGCGCGCACCTTGGCGTTATAAGCTGAGCGGCGAATATCATTATGAAGCTTTAGTGTAGCTGCGTCAGGTTTAATTTGGCTTGCAATACGCGGATCGCTATAGGCCTTCTCGATTGAGTCCGCAGCACCCCATAGTGATTTAACGTTGCCCGCCTTCTCGTAGGCGCTCTGTACATCAAGTTTGCCTCGATCATTGGCGTACGTTTTAATGCTTTCGAAGGCACCATCACCCAAATCTGGCAGCTTAGCAGGCTTGAAGTTCTCAGCAGTAGTGGAAGCATAAGTTACGCCGTCTTGGAGAGGGGCGCTTTTGTTTGACAGGTCATTGAAATATTTAAAGGTACCAGGATCGAAAGTTTTCACATCGCCCATCCAACGACCGTCACGGCCCATTTGAGCGGCAAGAGCCGAAGCAACTTCATTCTTGCCAATGACAGTGCCGTCGTCGTTATGGGTTTGAGCCTTAAGGCCCCGTTCAATCTGTTGCAAACCTTTGTCTTTTTGCATCATGAGAACTTTTTGCAAGCCAGCCGCCTCGTCGAAAGCACGTTGGTCACTTGGATCCGCCGCAGCGCGCGCAACAGCACTGGCATATGCCTCACCGACGTTCTCGACATTATTTTGATCAATGCTAACCATATTTCCATCTGCATTAATGTAGCTACCGTTCCCGTTGATGACTTTATTAGCTATGTCGTCAATTCGTTGATCATCGTATTTACGTTTGAGGGATTCGGCCGCATTCTGGATAGACTCTTCGGTCATGCCCTGTGCGGCATACTCTGCTTCAGCATCACCTAAGTGATGTTTACGGTAGCGGTTAAAGTTGCGCACAGCTCGGCGACGGGCTCCAGCCGTGGCGGGCAATCCTACGGCCTGACCGAAATTGAATAAACCGGCGCGCCGGCCTGCGGCGTTGGCCGCGGCGCGTTCTTGCCCGTCTTTAATAAAGTCAGAATTACGAATTTTACCAGCCGACCAGCCCTTGAGCTGTTGACCAGCGCGAGATAACAGTGCGCCAGCATTACCAATTACATTCATGGAGCTTTTAACAACAGTTGGTATTAGAAAGAACGGTGCAACCTGCAAGACCAAAGCAATAATACCGGCCATTACACCAATACTTTCACCTGGCGCCGCGTCCTTGGTCGCGATCAATTGCGAGGCAAAAGCGGTGCCACCGATAATTGCTGCAGAAATTGGATATACCATTAACATGCCGACGAGCATTTTTTTCCATTTGTCGAATAAACTCTTAGTATTGGGCAAGGCATAACAAACCACGGCAAGCGGAGAAATTGCGACCAATACAGCTATTACTGCTTGGCGTAAAGCTAGTATCAATAACATAAAGAAGACGCCAATAATTGCACCGAGAATTGCAATCAAGACTGGCCCGAGCAGGGCAAGTCCACCGAACGCAACAGAAGCTGTTACCCCGGCGATACCAACGCCGGTAGCTGCTAGGACGGCAGTTAAGGTCTGTGAGCCGACAGTCGCAAACCCACGACCATCACCCACGACATCAGTAAAGAAAGTGTTTACTCCTACGCCAACTATATTGGAGACGTCGATTGCTATTTGACAAAGGAAAAAGGAGATATTAACTAGGATAATAATTACTATTAGGTTGGGTAAGATCTTTTTAATCCCGTAATTGCTAATTCCGAAGCCAGTAATTTGCGATAGAATAACAATAGTAAGTATAATAGCAAAGACCAGGTTGGCGGCATTGCGGAAGGTTCCCCAGGCTTGATGAATACTTCCAGAGTCACTATACTGTTCAGAAGCAGGAGTACTAAGAAATTGTTCGGCCAAGTTCTCGTATAAATTATTTAACGCTTTACCCATAGTGTTCAGCATCGGGCATAAAAACCAGCCAAGCGATGAGGCATTCTGTAAACATTGGGTAATATCTTGTTCATCAGCATCGCTACTTGAAGAATTTGACGTGCTGCTATTATCTTCTCCCGGCGTCACTATATTACCAGCTGGGTCGGTGTAGCTTGCGCAAACAATTTCACCATTTTGTTCGCTATAGTATTCACCACTGTTTAGCATCTGGTCAATCTCATCAGCAGAATCTTTATATTTTTGGCGCAAATCGGAATCCTGCGTAACAGATGCATCATTCGCTAAGTTGCGATATTCATCGCGCTTAGCCTCAAGTTCTTCTCGGCATTTTTCCCTATCATCCTCATCCGCTTTGCCAATGGCCTTATTGAGCTCACTAATAACCAATTCAAATGACATTGGACTGCCGTCTGGATAGTATTGGCGCGGCCCGCTACTAGTATTATAGCCATTCACAGTGTCATTTTTGTGCTTGGTGGGCCGGACAAAGCATGTAGTCACCTTTCCGTTCTTTCGTAAGTTGACCTCATAATATTTATTATCACCGGTTTCAGCGAGAATAGAAGCGAGCTTATCACCATGCACATCACACTGTTCTGCACTCCCGCTAACCCCATAATAATCCCTCAAGACCTGCATTAAGAAATCTGCTCGCTCGGAAGCGGTTAATTTTAGATCTTCTGGATTGCTTGTATTAGCAAAGTAGGCTGCGGCCGTTAATCCTTGGTTATTTTGCAACGTATAGACACTATCGTCGTCATTATTGTTCAAATCATCTATACTCGGTTCGCTGCCTTTTAATTTATAATTTTTCGACAATTCTGAACCATCTGTGCGGACGGTAATTGCGCCTGAGTCTAGTTTACTACCAGGAGTCGACATCGCTCGGAATAGGTCATGAGCAAGATCAGACAGCTTAGTCTGGCCCGCCGTATATTTGATCTCACTAGTACATTTTGCCGTTTGAATAGTGCAGGCTTTTATCGTTCTTAAACTTTTTGAAACTACGAAATGCGCGTACGCCTCACCTCCTCCAGTCTCTACCGATATATTATTAGAAGTGATCACTCCGTTGCTATCAACCCCACTCGCGCAGACCTTCATCCATGAATCTTCTAACGAAGTTTTTGTTGTAGATCCGGTCGAAAAAATCGTATGTTGCTGTTCCACGCCATAATTAAAAGTTGCGCATTGTTTACTGTCGTTACCTTTATCAGTCCGTTTATATCCCGTTCCGAGCAATAAATGTCTTACCGAGCCGGTTTTCGAACCAAAATCACTTGCTTGCGATCCCATAGAATTGCTCGTTATACTCAGTACTTTATTATAGGCATCCCTACATCTAATAGCTCCTTGCCCACTTTTCCCAAATGTACCGTATGGTCTAGAAATTTGGTGATTGTACTGCACGAGTCCTGTATAGCCTGGATATTCCTTCAATACCACACTGGTTTGCATAGCACTTTTGTTATAGCATTGAGCAACTGAATAATAGATAGACTTATTATCGATGGAGCTACTAACAGCATTTGCTTTTGGCGAGGTAGACCAAATTACGCCAAGAGTGCATACAAATAACAAGAAGATGCCTAATCTAGCAATACTCTTTCTACTGAAGAAAGATATCTTATTCATCCGTCTTCTCCTCAGAATTGTTCACCTCTGTGTTATCAATTGTCTCAACTAAACTTAGGCTAAGGCTCCAACATTTACCTTCTAGATTTTTCATTAATGAGAACATCATCTCATCAATAAGATTAGCAGTTGAACCTACAACGGTGCGTTTATTAATCTCGCCCTCATCAACCGGCAATTTCTCGACGCAAGCATCATCAATTTCATTATTAACAATACATCCTTCAAGTAAATATTCCGACACCAACGCTATCAATGCTTCACGCCTGTCGTTATGAGCTTCTACTAATTTAGCATCGTTATCGTCTGAAGATATAGCTGCAGAATAACGTTGATTATAGTATTGCCTTGCCTCCTCTGCGTTGCCATCGGCATAGACTTTGACAATATCGTTAAGAGACAATAGTGGCGATTGAACATATTCGTATAGAATCTGAAAATCTTGCAGATAGCTACGTAGTGCAACTGAATTATCATTATTATCAATGGTTGTTTCTTCGCCGCTGTCGTCAATAATAACCTGTCTCATCGTGGGCTGGTTCTCTACGGCTCTTTCCAACAACGCCTTAGCCTTCTCCCACCATCCTTCATCAATTGGACTCTTGGCTACTTCTTCATCCAACTTATAATCCTGCCAATAATCAAATTCACCTTCTAGCGGAGCCGTACTGTCGGTACCATATAATATATAGTTAGCAAACTGGTCAAAACTAGCTTCGGCGCTAAGATTGTTAGTAGAATTGGATCGCTTGGCGGAACTTACTATCATTGCAACAACTACCCCAATCACTGCCAACAGAGCAACCGCACCCAACGCAATGAAGAGCCATTTCTTGGTAGATTTTGGGTTATCATTCGCAAGCTTAATAGCACCACGGTCAACGCTAGATGTGGTGCGGTTAGGATGCGCTTGTTGGAATTCGGCGGCAGCTTGCTGATCGGCCATACGGGTTTGGACAGGTTCATTATTGCCGTTCAAGCCAAGGCTGGCGCTGCCGATACCTTGGGGAGGAATACTAGAGCCGTCGAGACTACCAGCTGATGGCGTAGCGGTACCAGAAAAACTAGTAGTGTTTGGAGTAGCAGAGGACAAGCTGAGTGGCTTGGGAGCCGCACTCGACGGACTGCTCGCAGCCGGAATACCAGATGAAGCTCCCTGAGTACCAGTCGGATTAACAGGCGAAGAATTCGGATTATCCATATTTTTTATTTTAGCATAATCGTTTTTTGCTGCCAAGCAGGGAAATAACTTGTTTGAAAAAATCGTCTTCATGCGAATTTCGCGCAGCAAAAAGCCCCAAGGCGAAAATACCAAGGGGCTTTTACGACTTAGAGCGGTCGAGTTGCGACTAGCGCAATGAGCGGCGGCTAGCAATGTAATAGCCAGCAGCAGTCACAACCGCACCAGTACCAACTACGGTACCAGCAATTGCTTCTGGACCAGTGCTCGGAAGAGCTTTTGGTGTTTCCGGTTCAGCCGGAGTATCTGGAGTAGTGGGATTTTCTGGGGTTGGCTGATCGGGCTCGCAATATTTCTCTAGTGTTACACTAGCAAAATCCTGCAAAGCAATACCTTCAGTCGAACCTTTCGCCCAGTTGTTTAGCGTATTGGAGCCACAGGCAAGATTTTCATCAACTACTTTCGCGCGGAAACGTACGTAAGCGTTCGCGCCAGGGCCATAGGTACCAATATTGACGCCTTTGGTCGTAATGGTGTCGCCGCGATCAGTCGTACCGTCGACATTAGCGTTCCAAAGTTGTGTTGTGCCTGGGATGTATTCAATATTAGCTGGTAAAGCATCAATAATCATGACATCTCGTTGGTCTATCGTGCTTGTATTTTTGTAAGTGATTTGATATTCAAGTTCATCACCAATCTTTACGTCGTTTAACTCATCAACCCAGTTGTTGCCTTTTGTGCCAGCGTGACGAACACTCTTGCGCAAATAGAATTCAGTTGGTTCGTAAACTACTTTAACTTTGATGGTTACATAGCTTTTGAAAGCATAACAACCTGGAATTTTGCCATCAAGTGCATCATACCCGATTAACACACCACCAGATTTAGCTTTGACAACGTCATCACTGAGCGGATAGCCAGGCTTGCCGATGTAGTCTTTTGGTTTGTTAGGATTATCTTTACTTGCAATACCATTATTTTCCAACAAAGCTGAGCCATAGACGTATTCTAAATGGAATTGGCGGCCATCCTTGCTGACAAACTCTACATCGTCATAATATTCAGTTGGTGTAGCATTAGATGAGTTAATGATACCGTAAATAGTATGTTTAGTACCAGCACCCTGCCCTATACTGAATGAAACTTTAGTGTTCTCTGCAACGCCTTTGCCATCCTGGCGCCAAGTTTGATTGTCAAGCGTACCACTCAAGTTGCTGTTATTGTGAGCGAATAACCGTACAATATAAGTTTGACCATCTTCCGCTTCGATGTTGTCATACCAAACATTATCTTCGCCAAGATTATTACCGTCGTCTACACGAGCGCCAGTATAGTTGAACTCGTGGCCACGAGGATCGTCGCTAATAGAGTTGAAGGTGATCTTGTCGCCAAGTTCCCCATTGTTGATCTGCTCTGTAGTATACGATTGGCGGATAGTGCCGCCGTTATTACCATAAGCAGAGACCAAAACTGGAATAGATGCGATGCCACCCACTCCAGCAATTGTAGCCGCTAGTACAGCAGCCTTAAATGCTTTTTTCATAGCTTATCTCCTTTAAGTTTAAATTTTACAAATTCAATTAATAGTTAATAAATTTTAATTTCTGATTTTAACTGGCCCAAATTGTTAATCCTAAAACATCACAGCTAAATACATCTCAAGCACAAATTAAAGTTTTTTGGTGTGCCCCCAGCAGCGATCTGCTGGGGGATGAATATTTAATCCGGCATAGTGGCCTCAACGTCTGAACGTTGCGCAGACGCGCTAGAGTCCCACTGCTGGGTTATTGTTTCTGTGACCGTGTTGTCCATGGGGCTGTCAGTACTATATGACACGCCACCGTTCTGGTTCACTGTACCAGTGTTGTTAGTACCACCTGTGCCAGTTGATTCCGTGCCCTGTGGTAAGGGATTTTGCGATACGATGTCCTGCACCGTCTCCTGCTGCCGAGGATTATTTTCAGTGGCGTAGTCGTTTTGTTCTACGGACTCTGTGGCGTTGCTTCCCTGACTCTTGTCATAGCTTTCTCCACCGCCTTCTGGGGCCTGCCCTTGAATACTAGGATCTTCAGCAACTACTTTATCGGTTCCTGGCACTACTGGCTCATTCGGCGTTACTGGCGTTATAGGTGTTGCAGGAGTTACAGGGGTCACTGGCGTTGTGCCGCTAGGAGTAGTTGGCTCTGGCTCATCTACTGTCGTTTCGGGCGGATTCTCTTTCGCCGTAGGTGGGGTATACTGCTCTGTTGTTCGCGTAATAGTCGTTGACGGCTCCGCAAACTCCGCGTAGTCTTTTGACCATCGCGAGAGCCCCCATTCCAACACAAAGCCATTCGAGAACTTGGTCTCAAAAACTAAGAATTCTCTCGTTACCTGTTCTTCAGGCTTCGTGCGTGCGATAGCTCGCCGGAGGCTGTTATCATCCTGACCTTTATAAGGTAGGCCAAAAATAATCTTTGTCGTACGCTCTTGTACGCCTTTATACTCGCTCTGGTCTAAGACCTCTGCAAGTACAGCAGTGTACTGCTGGAACTCCTTTGTATGGATGATTTCTTTCTTATCGTCCATAGTCAAAAAATATTCCATGCCCATAACGCTTCCTGAATTGTCGGAGTTTTTAACAACTTCTCGAGTTGTCGTATCTCTACATTCAGTATAGGCGCTGTCAATTAACTCCGAATACTGTTTGGTATCCGGAACAGCCTCAAGGATTTCTTTGTGCCTCCCCCAGCCTTCATTCAGCTGGAAGCTAGCATAGGCATTGCCAAAGAGAGATTCGTTAGTCTCGTCCCTAACTTCTTCCTCCTTGTTCAAGTCTTTCTCATACTTGAATTCGAGAGGAAGATCATATTTGTCTTCTGTCTGCTCTAGACGTTTCTTATCCATCGCAGACATCGATTCGTTGATTTGCGAGAGACTAAGATATTTCTCCCACTTCTCGAGATATTCCCCCGCCATCATACTGCTTAAGTCGACTGGAACGAGTGAGGGCTCAAGCTCCTCGGTAGAAGCGGAGTCTTCTGCAAAGTCGCTTTCAGCCTTCACGCCAGTACTCTTCGTGAAATCTTTGTTTTTCTCTGGGTAGGATTGAGCACTGTCGCCGGTAATTAGTGGTAAGAATGTTATTGCTATCACCGACATTACCATCGCGAGCATAGTTACCCAAATACTACGCCGGCGCCAGATCTCCAGCTTAGACTTGTCTTCTTCTGTGGCAATCATCGTGCGCCTCTTGTAGATTGCGCCTACTATAATACAAAAAAGCATGATAACCACTACTTCTGGCGTTGACATTGAAGTGTCATGGCGCACTCCCGTTGCCGACATTAGCCCAAAGGCTAAGACTATCGCCCCTAGGAGCAGTATAACGACATCTTCAAGATAATCCTTAATACTGACACTCTCTCCATCCATCTGTGCCATTGCGGTCAATATTATGCCGTAGGTGCTGAGCGCTGCGATGACTACGCCAAGAATGGCGACTATCACACAAATTACTGTTACTACACCGAAAACTATATTCATCGTGTAGTCCCCCTTTCTTTTTTATAAACAGTTTACGAAGTTGTTTGGTCCTATGGACCGAATGAATCATGGTTTACGAGTGGCTATATTTTTATCAGGTAATTCAATCCTGTTATTAGAAGGAAGGCTGCCAATTTTATGAAAACTGGAGCCAAATAAAATAGGACTTTGACGTTCACAATTAATCTGCTAGGTACAATTGTACCTGAGATGTATTTAGCTGTTGTAAATGGACCTCCGCAGGCGCCGCTCTATGCTCCCAACGGACTGGTTCCATTGTAGCACACATGATTAAAATTGTCAATACTTTTATCACTGTTTAAGCATTAGCGCAATAAATACGGCTGTTTTCCTGTTATTGGGCGATAAAAATAGGGTTTTGCAAGCATTTTGAGAAAAATTTATAATTTTTATGTTTAGAGGTCGCTTATGGTTGAGTTTTTATGTTGAATATTTTTTAATACTTTTAGGTTATAAAATTAATGATTTTGAATACATTTAGAGCACTTTTAAGCAAGAGAAAACCGCCTTCTGAATAGAAGACGGTTTTAGGGAGGTCGGATAGTTGAATTATCCGAACGAACTCCTGGGTTTTGCGCCGAGTGGCGCTGGAGGAATTGATGGTCGAGAAAGTCCTTTGGGAGCATTAAGCATTGCCCCCTTTGCCAGCGGCAGATTTCTTGAAGCTCTCATACTGCTGCAAAAGCCGCCGGGTTGCTTTTTCATCCAGACCAGAAATACAGCCGTTCTCGTCCAAGTTAAACGGAAAATCGTCTGCACCCTGTGGGTCGTCAAAGTCAGCTGGACTTGGCTGGTTCTGCGGTTGCTGAACCGGCGACTCCGCTACTGGTCCTTGCAGGCTGAGGTGTTTAGAAAGGTATTCCGCAAAAGTACCAAAAGCGGTATTCACGGTGTCGTTTACGACGTCCTTTATCTGCGAAGCTGTGATATATTCGCCGGTCGACTCGTTACCCCCCTCCACGGTCTGTTCGGCCTTTTTATGGGCGGGTAATTCTGCCGCCATTAAAGCCGCCTTAGTCTCCTCACGTGAGATGCGGCCTTCTGCCGCCTTAAGAAGGGCTCCAGCAAGATCGTTGGCACGGACGTATTTTATAATCTGCACATCTTCAAGTGCTTCAGATTCGGCCTTGTCTGCAGCTCGGATCATCCCCTTCTCTTCCTCAGTAAGGCTGCAATTTAGCTTCTTCTTGGCACGGGCAGCCTCAGCGCCTTGCAACACTATAGCGGTGCCGTTGGCGTACTCTTCGACTACCATTTTCTGGTAGTTGATTGGTGGATTGTCACTGTTTTTCTCATAGGCCTCCAACTCTTTTGAGTTGTAGACAATCCAGTTTTTGTCGTCCCTAGTGCTCCCCACCGGCTGCTCACTGAATGACACTCCGTCTGCGTCAACGGGATTTTTTGGAATCCGGTACGCTTCAAGACGGTTGCCAATTTGCTCCTTTTTCCTTCCAAATGATCTTTTTTCTGTAGCTCTCTCTACTCCTGACATTTTTTCTTCCTCCTTTTTAATTTTCATCGCAGCCAGTTACTCTGCGACATTTACTGGTTTCTGCTTCCGCAACACAACTCTGCTGCATTAAAGCTTGGAGCCATTGTAGCACGTGGAGTTAATTTTGTCAAGTATAAAATCACTTTTTGTGGATTTTGCTTATGGTTAATTTTGCCTAAAAATAGGGGTAGCTTAAGCTAAATTACTATTGAAAAATCTCATTAAATATGCTAATCAATTGCATTTGGCTAACAACTTTTAGAGAAAGTCGATGGATTATGTTGAAATTTTGTGGTAAAATGTGATTATTCTGGGTGTGGCGCAGTTGGTAGCGCGCGCGGTTCGGGACTGCGAGGCCGTCGGTTCAAGTCCGATCACCCAGACCATTTTTTATATCATCGAAAAATAAATTTGTCAAAGTTTGGGTGTTATACTTTTAATTTAGGAGTCGGGCGATGCAGCAAGTTACTAATGTTATGGCAGGCATAAGTGCCATCTTTTGGTTGTTATTTCTTATTGGGGTTATGTTTCTACCTTTTATATTGCTTGTAGCGGCAGTATTTAAAAGACAGAAGACGGGCACCAAAACTAAGCCTTTATTTAACTATTCACCAAAAACGCACATAATGACTAAACGCGAGGAAAATTTTTTCAAAACGCTTTGTGAAATTTTTGAGGGCAAGTGTCATGTTATACCTCAAGTCCACTTATCAGCACTGTTAGACCATAGAGTAAAAGGGCAAAATTGGAAAGGAGCTTTTTATCATATTAACGGCAAATCTGTTGACTTCGTATTACTGAGGCGGCGAGACTTAAGCGTATTATGCGCAGTGGAGCTTGACGATGCGACTCATGACACAATAAATAGATTAGATAGAGACGCAGAGGTGGAAAGAATTTTTGATAGCGTTAGAATACCACTAGTGCGATTACGATCACCAGAAAAGATGACAAAACAGGAAATTGTTGATTCTTTTGCAGACATAATTAGATCCAAAACCTGACTTTGTAGTTTTCCTCTTTCGCTGACTTAAATGCTGAATTCTATGCCAATAACCCCTCCTAAGGCAATATGCTAATAGCCTAAATAAATTTTTTATCATTGAAAGATATTCTTGTCAAAAACACAGGTTTAGAGGTTGTAGTTATTTGATTTTTTGTTATATACTGGGGCGCAGAACAGCTTGAGTACCTTTTTATTAAACTAATGTAGGAGCTAGTCGGTATGAAGATATCGCTACGATTGGGTCGTGTAAAAACCACGATTACAATTAAAATCGACTTATGCAGAAGGCACTAAGTCGATTTAGCTAAATTTTATACTACTATCCTAACACTCTTTAGTAGCGAGGTCAATAGCGATTAATTCATCGTTATGC
>CAYPTT010000012.1:0-19413 GCA_964413835.1 uncultured Candidatus Saccharibacteria bacterium | reverse complement strand
GGTGTCATATTCCTATACATACTCCAGATAAGCTTACACTTAATTTTGAACTATGTTGCGATGCCGCTTAACATTCAAAATTAATGTAAGATGTAAAAAATATTACCAAAAATATCTGGATTATAAGAATATGACTTTTTTATTATAGCACAAGAAGTTACGAAGCAAGCAAAAATTGATAGGTGACAAACTAGCTGCGAGATAAAAATCAGTTTTTAAAAACTCAGACATGTGTATAAATTTATACAAAAATGATAAAAATGTATGAGTTTTAATTAAAAATAGACATAAGATGATTAAGGAAGCAAAAGAATTTTTACCTCTGGAGTATAAGCTTAAGGAATAAGAAGAAACGAATAAAATTGCACTTTTGGGGAGTTGAGGGGTTGTAAGTTTGGAGAAATTTGCTATATACTGCGGACATGCTAGCATAATCCGGTGTTTACGAATAAGAAACTGCGAGGTTTTTAGTGAGAGCGCGAATGATAGGTCAAAAAAATAGACGAGCGCTCACAAAACTAAAGTAGCTAGAAAGTAGAGCCGGTCGGAAGCTTAATCTTTGACAACTCCGGATTAAGCTTCCCCATTACCAGGCGACTGGTAACATTCAAAATAAAAAGCTCTATTATATCACTAGCCATGCTATAATAGAGCTAACAAAGGAAGGTAATATGGCAAAGAAATCTACAGCAACTGAATCTACAGAAGATTCTGGCAAGAAGCAAGCACTTGATTTGGCAATTTCGCAAATTACGAAGCAGTTTGGTGATGGTTCGATTATGCGTTTGGGAGATTCACAGAAGATTGATGTGGAACTTCTGCCTTCGGGATCGCTTTCGCTCGATTTAGCACTAGGTGGTGGCTACCCAAAGGGGCGCATTATTGAAATTTATGGTCCAGAATCTTCTGGTAAGACGACATTGGCATTGCACGCAATTGCTGAAATTCAGAAACAGTGTGGTCAAGCCGCATTCATTGACGCGGAGCACGCACTTGATCCAGCCTACGCAAAGAAGATCGGCGTAGACACAGATAACTTATTTATTTCCCAACCTGACAATGGTGAACAAGCACTTGAAATTACCGAGACTTTAGTGCGAAGTGGTGCGGTAGATTTAATCGTGGTCGATTCGGTGGCGGCTTTGGTACCACAGGCGGAGATTGACGGCGACATGGGCGACGCGCAGATGGGTTTGCAGGCGCGCTTGATGTCGCAGGCGATGCGCAAGTTAACCGGGATTATTTCAAAATCGAAGGCAACAGTAATCTTTATCAACCAAATCCGCATGAAAATCGGTGTGATGTTTGGTAATCCGGAGACTACGACAGGCGGGAATGCGCTCAAATTTTACGCATCGGTGCGAATGGATATTCGGCGCATTGGGCAAATTAAAGATGGTGACAATATTGCAGGTAACCGGACAAAAGTTAAGATTGTGAAGAATAAGATTGCAGCGCCGTTCCGAGTAGCAGAATTTGATATTATGTATAACGAAGGCATTAGTAAGACGGGTGACGTATTAGATTTGGCAGTGCAAAAAGGCATTATCGACAAAGCTGGTTCGTTCTTGAAATATAAGGGCGAGACAATTGCGCAAGGACGTGAAGCGGCGAAGAAATTGCTGAAAGAAAACCCAGAATTACTCGATGAGATTGATCATCAGGTGCGGATTGCCGCAAATTTAATTCCGGAAGATGACTATGTAGCGGTAGATCCGCGTAAGTCAGACGAGGAACTTGAGGCGGAAAGAGCGCAAGATACTAAATCTTAGTAGGGTGATTGCGTGCTGAAAGTTGAAGGCCTGAATGATGCCACTGGGGGGAGGGGGGATTTTGATGACCTAGATGATTGCATTATAGACGAAGAAAATAGTAACGAACCAGGTGATGGCAAGACGGATGATGAATTTCAGCAGCAGCGTCGACGAGAGGCCGAGGCGATTTATGGAACTGATGATGAAGTAGGAAGTCCGCTGGATAAACTACCAGAATGGGAGAACGTAGACCAAACGGAGATTTTTACCATTACGCGCCTAGGCGCTGGCGTGCGTGACCCAAATCGAGTGAATGTGTTTTTGGATACGAAATTCGCTTTTTCACTCGATGTAACACAGGTGGTAGATTTTAACCTGAAAGTCGGCAAACAGATTGACAAAAAACAACTGAAAGAGCTCCAGCAGGCTTCGGAGTTTGGCAAGATGTATCAGCGAACCCTAGAATGGGTATTGACACGACCGCATTCGATTCGAGAAACGCAAAATTATCTGCGACGGAGACAAATTAAGCGTCGACAGACAAACCACGTACGCGAGCGAGACGGTTTGAGGCCATTCCCAGAATTTAGTGACGAAGTAATTAATATGGTAATGGAGCGGCTGATTGAGAAAAATTATCTCAATGACCAAAAGTTTGCGGAGTATTTTGTAGAGAATCGTTATATACGCAAGGGGATTAGCCAGAAACGTTTGCGACTGGAATTGACCAAAAAAGGTGTGAGTCGGGAAATTGCTGAGCAAGCACTAGCTAAAATTCCGCGTGATGAAGATGAAGAAGTGATGAAAATTATCAAGAAGAAGCGGCGTAAGTACGACGATCGGAGGCTTTTGGGATATCTTGTACGGCAAGGCTTCCCTTTCCAAACGGCAAAAGAGGCTTTGGAAAAATACAGCGAAGAGAATAATACGCAGGAATAAGGCGGCCTACGATTTGGAATCCGTGCTAATTTCGGAAGACTCAGCAGCGGGAGTGTTTTGTTGGCGGAAAGGATTGACAAAATTAGTGGAGATAGCGGCTTTCTCGGCTTGTTGCTTGAGGGTTTTCTCTTCGTCTTTGACGACAATTTTATAATCAGTTACTTCGACAACTTCTTGACGAGAAATCAATAATTCTGGATCAATCAAAGACTTTAGTAGGGGGCGCTGCACTACAAGCTGATGAATGCGCCAAGTCTCAGAGTCGAGAATAAAATCCGAAACTTTGCCTAGTTTGGCTTTTTGGCGAGTTTCAACTTTAATACCAAGCAAATGAAAACGTAATTTTTGTACTTCTTGCACGCGAATGATGTCATCTGCTTCAGCGAAAACGTCAGTCGAATCCACGATCATCCCCATACGCGAAAACTCGCGCACGTCATCCATCAGAAGAATATTGCCAACGTCACCGCCAATTAATGGACCTTCAATCCGACAAGCAATTAGTTTGAGCGAGTCAGGGTCGATAATTAATTCTACTACCGTGGCGATTTTGCCGCCAACATGTAGACTAAGAATTGGACAGCCGAGAAGTCGAGAACCGTTGATTAACATATAATTATTATACTACTTTTTCTCCGGAACTTTAATCAAAGGCTTGCGCCAGTGAGCGGGATAATCTGGCTGGCCAAGCAAAGTGGCGATGGTCGCAGCGAGATTGGTAAGACCGGGATCTTTGAGACCGGCTTTGCGATATTTTTTGGCGTTTGGTGTATTATCGTAGAAAATACAGGGGACTTGATTTGTAGTATGCGAAGTCTTAGGTACACCCTGACGATCAATGAGTTCCTCAGCGTTGCCATGATCGGCGGTAATAATAAGGACGCCGCCCAACTCATCGACTTTCTTAGCTAGACGAGCAAGCTGAATGTCTACGGCCTCAACCGCGACGATTGTAGGCTCCAGCTCGGCAAAATGCCCGACCATATCACCCGCGGGATAATTAATTCGGATGAAGTCGTATTTGTCCATATTATCAAGAACAATATCGGTAGTTTCGGCAGACTTCATCCACGGACGCGTGTTAAACGGCATAGTGTCGGAAGGAATCTCAATATGTTTTTCGCCAGGAGCTTTTTTGTAGCTGTTGCCGTTGAAATAATAAGTGACATGGCCAAATTTAACAGTCTCGGAGACGGCGAGTTGAGATATTTGGTGTTTGCCGAGGAAAACATTGAGCGGTTCTTCAATTGTCACGGGCGGGACAAGCACATGCTTAGGAATATGTTTGTCGCCGTTATATTCCATCATGCCCGCAAAATAAACTTCTGGAACTTTGCCACGGTTAAACTGATTAAAATCTGGCTCTACAAAAGCCTCAGCAATCTCAACTGCGCGGTCGGCGCGATAATCATAATAGATGAAGGCATCACCGTCTTTAACCTTACCAACCGGCTGATCATCTTCGACGATCACAAAGGCCGGAAGATATTGGTCTTGAACGGTCGGATCTGCTTTACGGAAAGTCTTGATGGCTTCGCTAGCGGATTTGAAAGTGCGAGGAGCTTTGCCGTGGACCATCATGTCCCAGCCGAGTTTGACCATATTCCAATCGTTGCCATAGCGATCAGCAGTGGCAACCATACGGCCGGCGCCGCTGGCAATCCGGAAGTCCGCGTCCTTAAACTGCGCACAGAATTTTTCCAAACGTTCAATATATTTGGGCTCCGATTGCGGCGCCACATCGCGCCCATCAAAGACGCAGTGCACACGAATCTTACGTACACCCTCGTCGTAAGCCCGCGCGATCATTTGCTCGAGATGCGAAATGTCGCTATGTACTCCGCCGTCCGAGAAAATGCCAGAAAAATGCAAGGTACCACGCGCAACGTCCTGCGCTCCGCAGCCTAAGTATTTCATAGCCTCGCGCCAGGCCTTGGATTGCCAAATGTCCCCAGTTTTGAAAGCAGCTTCGATACCGGCAATGCCTTGTTGGATGATTTGGCCAGCACCGAGCGCATTATGACCCACTTCAGAATTACCCATTTGTCCTGGCAGGATGCCAACCGCCTCACCGGAAGCATCGAGTGAGACATTAAGATAGTGACTTAAGGCAAAATCAAGAAATTCAGTATGCGCCTGACGCACAGCATTACCACTGCGACGTAAATTAAGTCCTACGCCATCCATAATGACGAGGACGACTGGCCCTTTGTAATGAAGTTTTGACATTTTGTGATTTTCCTCTTGACTTTTTATAATGCTTGTGCTATAATGGGAAGATAAGCTGCAATAGAACGATTGTCGGCGCTATCTGTAGTGTTTATGGTTGCGGGATCTGCTGGGTAATACAGTGGATATTGCCACCACCGAGCAAAATTTCGCGAGCATAGATCGGCTCGATCGTTTTATCTGGAAAGAGTGCCTGCAAAGTATCGATCGCGGCTTGGTCATGTTCATCGTTAAAGACCGGCAAAATGATAGCATTATTACAGTTATAGTAATTGACATAACTAGCTGGTAGACGGTCGCCTTCATTGCGTGGGAAAGTTCCCTCAACTACATCAACACCTTCGGACTCTTCCTGTGTAATAAGAATAGGATTTGGTACGTGAATTTTAACGATTTCAATCTGACGACCTTGCGCGTCGGTTTGTTGGCTGAGGTAATCGTAGGCAAGTTGTGAACGTTCATGCTGCGGATCGGATTCATTATCTTCCCAAGCCAGAACGACTTTGCCCGGTGCGACGAACTGGCAAATATTATCAACGTGGCCGTTAGTATCCTCATCCATGTAGATGCCTTTGGGTAGCCAAAGGACTTTTTCGGCGCCGAGATATTCTTTAAGCATGGCTTCGATTTCTTCTTTACTCATGCCAGGATTACGTCCGGGATCGAGTAAACACTCTTCGGTAGTAAGAATCGTGCCTTCGCCGTCGGAATGAATCGAGCCACCCTCCAAAACGAAGTCGCTTAAACGGTAACGATCGACGCTCTCAATTGCACACATTTTAGCAGCGACAAAATCGTCTTGGTCCCACGGGAAGTAAAGGCCATTGACGAGACCACCCCAAGCGTTGAATTTCCAGTCAACGCCACGCATCTGCCCATTAGCATTGACGACCATGGTAGCGCCACAGTCACGAATCCAGGAGTCATCGTTGCTGATTTCCACCACGCGGACGTTTGGCATGTTCATTTCAAGAACGTGAGCGTATTGACTTTTGTTTACGCCGAGGACGACAGGCTCGTATTTCGCAATCGTCTCGGCGACCTGACGGAAGACGGCTTGAGCAGGCTTGGCGCCTCCGCGCCAGTTGTCTTCGCGCTCCGGCCAAAGCATGTAGGTGCAGCGATGAGGTGCCAGCTCGGAAGGCATGAAGTAGCCGTCTTGTTTGGGGGTTGAATCTTTAATTCGCATAGGTTTTCCTTTCTTTGATTATTATCAGAACTCAAGATTTTAGAAATATAATTTTTCGGAATTTAAGGCTTATTACACAATTTAATTATCTTCAGCATGAGAGGCTTGAGAGGCAGAGATGTTTTGCGGTGATTGTTTGGAGCGTTTTTTGCCTGCGCCAAGCACCATAAATTCACCAATTACTACGGCGATACAAGCACCGACGATGAGCGGCCAGTTGTACTCGAACATTTCGAGATTGAATTCGGGGAAGAGAGTGAAGAAGAGCGCGATAATAAGGAGGACAAAAGGTATGATACCAAAGGCGTAAATTTTGAATTTGCCACCTTCGATCCAGAAGCCATTTTGCTCAGCAGGACCTTTTTTGTGTAGTTTAAGAAAGGCTATAAACATTGGTAGATAACTAAGCAGAAGCGTAACAAGACTGAGGGAGAAGAAAGTCCAAAACAGGTTAGAAATATCTTCGTTAATCTGTGCAGCGATAATACCAGCAATGGCAATCACCAGGGCAACCACACCAGTCCAAATTGAGACTACGTAAGGCACGCCGTCTTTGTTGCGCTTGGCCCAAGATTTAGGGAAAGTGCCATCTTCGGCAGCATAGGCAATGACAGAATTAACGCCAAAGTTCCACGAAGAAATGTTGGCGATAAGTGTATAGATAAAGAGCCCGCCGACCACAATAATGATAGCTTTAGTAAGACCGGCAGAGGCGCCGATGGTAGTGAGTAGAATTTGGTAGCTATCAAGCAAGCCAGAGTCGGTACTGAGCTCCTCGACTGGAATGGCGACACCAATACCGAAGCTAGGAAGCAAGTAGAAAATTGCAATTAAAATACCGCCAAGAATGATGGCTTTGGGGATTTCTTTTTTGGGGTTGGTCATATCGTCGGCAAAAGTCGAGACGACTTCAAAGCCGAGCATATTAAAGATGATTAATGCTACAAAACCGAGACCAGCGAAGTCGAAGTGACCGTCTGCGCCAACCATTGGGAGAAGGTCGGTCCAGGATTCGATGGGGTTGGCACTACCTTGCGTGCAGAGTACATAAATACCCAAACCACCCAAACCAGCCATGAAAGCAAATTTCATGATGGCGCCAAGATTGGAGACCCAAGCACTTTGCGAAATACGTAGACAGCCCAAAACGCTAACTAGTATAATATAGAAAACTTGGATCGCGAGAATGATTGGCCAAGTCATTTCGAAGCCAAGCATTTGGAGTAAATAGGTAGTAACGAGATCGGCGAGGCTAGCGACCCAGAGAGGAAAGTTTACCCAGTAGTACCAGGCGACGCGACCGGCCCATTTTTCGCCGAAAGCTTTTTTCACCCAAGTATACATACCGCCTTCGGAAGGATACTGGGTGCCGAGCTCGGCAGAAATCAGGCCATAAGGCACAAAGAAACCGAGCAACATGATAATCCACCAGACATACTGGGAATTGCCGATTGAGGCAGTCGGAGCGACCGCATCACCGACGAGGATGATACAGACCGTAGCGAGTACGGCGCTGAACAGCCGGAATTTAGGTTTTTTATTATCTTTAGGCATGTTTGTCCTCCTTCTGCCTCTTAATATAATCAAGCGCTGCTTGAGCTACTTTGCTGAAATACAATAATAAACCACGCTGAGCAGTGAGACGGTTTTCGGCTTGGTCCCAGGCGATAGAATTCGGGCCGTCGAGGACGTCGTCGGTAACTTCTTCATTACGATTCGCCGGGAGACAATGCATAAATTTAGCATTAGGATTACCCGTAGCAGCCATGAGCTCGGCGTTAACTTGATAGGTCGGATAAAACTCGCGCATGTAAACTTCTTTGGGAGTTTCTTTATCATAAAGCCCATACCAGACATCAGTATAAATAAAGTCGGCCCCCTCGAGATAGGCGGGATTATCCGTAACATGCACGCTACCGCCGTAAAGCTGGTTGTTGGCGCGACCAATTTTAAGAAAATCATCGCCTAACCACTTAGATGGCGGGCCGTATTGGACAAAATTCATACCCATCTTGGTCGTAATCATCATAAGTGAGGCACAAACTTGAGTACAATCGCCAACAAAAACCACCTTGGTTTCGTTCCAAGGTTTACCTTCGGGTAAATGATCAAGAATCGTAATAATGTCACCGAGCTCTTGAGTCGGGTGATTATAATCGGACATGCCATTGATGACGGGAACGGTAGATTCGGCAGCGAGCGCCATGACACTTTCGTGACGATCGACACGAGCCATGATAATATCGCACATGCGACTGAGGACTTTTGCGGTGTCACCGATGGTCTCATGCGCGCCGAGCTGGATAGCACCAGGAGCAAGATTCAGAGCGTGTCCGCCAAGCTGTTCCATACCAACCTCAAACGAAACGCGAGTGCGGGTCGACTTTTGTTCAAAAAGCATTGCAAGGTTCTTATGAAACAAAGTCTCAAGTGTGCCACCAGATTTAATAAAATCGCGCACGGTCGTAGAGACTTTTATCATGTCGAGAATTTCTGACTGGTCAAACACCGTAGTGTCAAGAAAATCCTTCACGGTGGGGGTTTTATGATCTAAAACATAAGGATTATACATATCTTGATTATAGATGATTTGGAGAGAAAAGCAAGAGAAAGACTAAAAATGCTACAATTATGCGGCTCGTCACATTATAAAAATTGCGCCATAATAGATGGCAAAAATAATTAGCATTAAGATTCCCTCGCGACGGTTGATTTTGTGTCCGCCGACGGCAAAGAGGAAAAGCAGGGCGGATGAGGCGACAAGCATAATCACATCAAGAATTTGAAAATCGACGGGCGCAATACTACCGAAAAGCACGACCGGTACGCCGAGAACGATACAAATATTAAAAATATTACTGCCGATAATATTGCCAATCGCAAGATCTTGCTCATTTTTACGACTGGCGACGACGGTAGTAATGAGCTCTGGCAGAGAGGTACCAAAGGCGATAATCGTAAGCGAAATAAGACGCTCGCTCCAGCCAATAGCAGTAGCAATGTTCGAAGCGCTACTAACAACGAGCTCACTGCCGGCGATAATACCAACCAGACCTAGAACGACGAAAACGAGAGATTTGCCAAGGGGAAATTGAGGTTTAGACTCGGTCGAATCGGTAGTCTTATTCTTCGTAAGGCTGAAGAGATAATAAAGAAACACGCTGAAAAAGAGCAAAATAACGATGCCGTCAGAACGAGTAATTTCGTTCGAGGAGGCGCCAGCGAAGATAGTATCTAAAAACAGTACTGCAAGCAAGGTCGAGATGAGGAGGCAGAGTGGTAGCTCTTTTTTAACGGTGTTATCCTTAGTCTTGAGCGGGCGAATGAGGGCGGCGACACCAAGGATAAGGAGGATATTGAGAATACAGCTACCGATAACGTTGCCGAGTACCATATCGGTGCTCCCCGAGGCAAAGGCGGAAATCGAAACGGCAAATTCTGGGGCGCTAGTACCAAAAGCGACGATCGTAAGGCCGATGAGCATTTTGGAGATTTTGAAATTTTCGGCCGTACTCGAAGCACCATCGACAAAAATATCGGCACCTTTGATCAAGAGGACGAAGCCAACGACGAGTAGAATGATACTAATAAGGATATTCATAATCAATAGCGTTTTTTAGACTCCTTTTGAATTTTAGCACTAGCGACGAAGATATGCAAGGATGAGAATGGTAGTAATAAAAGCTCCGGTTGAAAGGTTGGAAGTCTCCCCGTCGTATTCTTCAGGAAAAAGTATTAATATTATAGTGTGATATAATTGGGGTTATGGGAATTCAGAGAACAACAGAAGCAGAGGAAACGCAGAAAAAGCAGGCAAAAGAACGCTTAGTAGACTCAACAGTGAGCGAGCAGAATATGACAGAGCAAATAGATGAAGTCTCACTGCGGCCAACGACTTTTGCGGATTATATCGGACAGGAACGCCTAAAAAGTAATCTGAAGCTGGCGATCGATGCGGTGAAGAAGCGGGATGACGGAACGACGCTAGACCATGTGCTATTATATGGGCCGCCAGGGCTCGGAAAGACTACAATGGCTAATATCATTGCGCATGAGTTAGGAGCGAATTTGCGCGTGACCAGCGGCCCAGCGATCGAAAGGGCGGGCGATTTGGCGTCGATTTTGACGAATTTGCAAAATGGAGACGTGCTTTTTATTGATGAAATCCACCGATTGCGCAGGGCAGTGGAGGAAATTCTCTACTCGGCAATGGAAGATTATCAATTAGATATTGTGATTGGGAAAGGGCCGGCGGCGAGGTCGGTCCGACTGGACTTGCCGAAGTTCACAGTCGTGGGCGCGACGACGAGGACGGGCTCGCTCGCCGGCCCGCTGCGCGACCGTTTTGGCCTGATACATCGCCTCGAATATTATAAAATCCCCGAGATTGAGCGGATTATCACACGCACGGCTAGACTGCTGGGTACGGAAATTGCGCCCGAGGCGACGAATTTGTTGGCCAAACGGTCGCGCCTCACACCTCGAATTGCGAACCGGTTGGCCAAGCGCGTACGTGATTATGCTGACGTCCATGGCAATGGCTACATTGATGTAGGGTTAGCGTGTGGAGCGCTAGATTTAATGGAAATTGATGATTTAGGTCTAGATCCGGCAGACCGAAACATGTTGGAATTGATGCTGGAAAATTACGGCGATCGGCCGGTGGGACTAAATACCATCGCCGCATTAACGGGTGACGAAGCGTCGACGATTGAAGATTATTATGAGCCATATTTATTACAATTAGGCCTAATCGAGCGGACCCCGCGTGGACGAGCTGTTACGCAAAAAGCAAAGAAGCATCTGGAAGGTTTGGCAAAATAAGTAATGAGATGTGATATAATTATTGGGAATATAAAGAGAGGAGTTTTATGGCAAAACAACTAGAAAAAGATTCAAAGACTTGGAAGAATTTACAAGCAGCCTTCGCGGGCGAATCGCAGGCGGCGATTAAATATCAATATTACTCTTCGCGTGCCAAAAAAGACGGTTATGAGCAGATTTCGGCAGTGTTCGATGAGACTTCACACAACGAAAAAGAACACGCCAAAATGTGGTATAAGTTGTTGAATAATGGCGAAGTGGCCGATACAAAAACCAACTTGGGTTTAGCGGCGGAAGGCGAAAATTACGAGTGGACAGACATGTACAAACAATTTGCCGCCGAAGCGCGCGAAGAAGGTTACGATGACATTGCGGTGAAATTCGAGCAAGTCGGCACAATCGAAAAATCCCACGAGGCACGTTATTTGCGCTTCCGCGAAAATATTGAGCATGATGTAGTATTCAAAAGTGAGGAAGTAACGATTTGGAAGTGTCGCAATTGTGGCTACATCTACACCGGCAAAGAAGCGCCAGAAATCTGCCCGGTCTGTGCACACCCGCGGGCGTATTTTGAAGTTCAGTGCGAGGATTACTTAGGGGAGTAGCAATCAACTTGCTGTAGAAAATCCGCCAGTTTTGCTGGCGGATTTTTGTAAGGTCTAAGGTTGACTTAGAGCTGGCCGTTATTATTGCAGGTGCCTTGATCAGTCCAGCAGTTATTGGTAATCCAGAACTTTTTACGAATAGCCTCTTCGTTTGGATTGCCGTTGAAATCTAATTCATACTGCGGATACGGGAAGAAGAGATCGGCGGGGTCGAGGCGGGTTTCGACGCGACGGATGAGTTGATTGGTGCGACCAGTAGAATCGACGCTAACTTGGACACCCTTAAATGGCATATCTTCACCGTTGCTATTTTTTAATGCAACCTTAAAATCAGTATATTCATCGCCATAAGGCAGAGAAATAACAAGGAAAGCACTATCGTCAGCATTAAAGCTCAGGCCAGAGAGCGTCACTTCGCAGGCAAAATCCCCACCAGACTGACACTTGATTTGGAAAGGAGAGTTCTTACTACTGGCGTTGCCAGCAGCAGCGATCTGATCGTTCGTAATAGTATCCGTTGAGTCCTCCTTGCTTGGATCAGTAGGCAACAGTATCATTGTGCTATAATCACTACCGTTGTCGTCGGTATTAAGATCTCTAATGTTAATTTGCCCGTGCGCCTTAATAAGAGTTAGAGATACAACAGGCGGAACAGTAGCGCCATTTTTATCACTGAATAGTCCATTATGAGTGTTGATGTTTTTCATTTTGGTACCATTGAGGTCGGAGTACCAGCTAAATTTAATAGATTTAGCTTCGTTGAGGTTACTACTGACGTAGTTTCCGTCAGAGCCGCGACGCACACCAAGCGGCACGACCTTCGTACGAGTATCCGAAGTGAGCGTGGCGCGATAATCGGCAGTTTCGTCGCTCAGAAGTACGCAGGTGTAAGCCTGATCGGAGTTGTTGCTGGAGCTTTCTTGAATTTTTACTTCAGAATCGGAACCGGTGTCGCGACCAAGATAGTCTAGTAGATTGCTGTGACTACAATCGCCGCCAAAGGGTGTTTTACCGCGATATTGATTGCAACTTGAATCGTTAGGATTACTACTGAGGCACTTATAGTATTGATTAACGGCAATCTTAGCATCTTCGACGCCAGCGAGCGCAGCATCATAAGCCGATTGCGAAAGATCGTCATTACTGCTCTGGCGTGATTCTGAAAGGATAATACGGATAAAACTAAGAGTAATAACGCCGAAGAGTATTGTTGTAAAAATTACAACATAGAGGGAGGCGGCGCCTTTTTTATTTTTGGATAGAAGTGATGATAATTTTTGCATTATTTTGCTCCTGCCGTTCGTGTGGCGAAATTAAATTTGTTAATTGCACAATAATTGAATTCTGCGCCGGTATCGTAGATGTTACCAGAGCTGTTCGCATAACCGTCTTCGGAACCATCAGGATCGGTAACTCCCGGAAGAATGTCCTCCTGACAATAATCACCAGAACGGGTAATGTCAACACTGCCACGCAAGGTACCAAGCACAAAAGTGCCCGTCATAAAGGTACGCAACGTGACAGAGTCTTGGCTAATAGGAAAGACGTTAAGGTTATAAAGCATAAGATCCAAGTCAAAAGCATCAAGCAAACCCTCTTCAGGCTTCGTCACTGGATAAGGATGGGCAGTGGTGTCACCGGGGGTATTGGCAAGGTTTGTCATATCAATAGGATTGCCTTCGCTAAAGCTGGAGAATTTAGTTTTATACTTAGCATTTTCGAGCGTAGCGGAGCATAAGCGGTAATTACGATCTTCAAAGCGGACGAGACGGAACGGTATATCGTTGCTCGACTCCCGGTAAAGTGTGATTTCATTACCCGCTTCGTTACGATATTTAACAGAAATAGCTTTATTCGCCTCATCACCGTAATAAGTATTCCAAAAGTAAGAATATCTACCAGTGCAAAAGATACCATTATACTGGAGATTTTGAGTAGCATCATAATTAGAGTGCGAAATGCCATACTGTGCGGGACCGTTCTGCTGGAAGATGTAAAGCATAGCATTATCGTTGACGCAAGCTTCGATCTCATGGTCATTAGTAAGAAAACCTTTGCACAGACTACGAGTATCGACTGATGGAGCAGAATTGACGGCCATAGTAAATTCATCTACTAGTGATCTTCCAACGCTATTGACGGCTTTGAGCGTGAGGCCTTTCTGATAAATGGAAGAGATGTTGATCGTGATAATAGTGATAGTAATGAGCAGCACAGCAACGAAGGCCATAGTAATTGTCAACTCGATGATTGTAAAGCCGGACTTGGTCTCTTGGGCGAATTCAGTAATAGTTTTTTCGGACGAATAATGATTTTTGACTAAGGATTTGATTTTGCGCATACTAAACTCCTTTTGGATTATAAAGGCGAATTACCGTATCGAGTGAGGTGGGGGCGGTAGAATTAGGTGGATACCAACAAGTTTGAATATAAAAATCATAAAAACTTGGCAGATTATTACTCTTAATGCCGCCTTTAACTGCTACTACCCAAATACCCTCCACGGAACGCACCTGAGTATAAAGATCCGCTTCGCTAACGCCCTCGTCTGATCCAGTAGAGTTAGAGCTAGCGCCATTACGTTGATAAACAATACGAGCAGCGAGTGGAGCCTGAATAAATTTGCGAGCACTAGCGCCAGACACGGCACTAACATAAGCAACCGTACTATTGTTAAGGGCGGAACTAGCAACCTCACGACCATTGATGATGAAAGCGTGATTCTTTGCAAGTAAATTGCTCCCCGCTCCACCATCATAAACATCCTTACAGCTAGAGAGTGGGTATTGAATAGTATGTTCAGATTCGGAAATGGCATTATTAGTAATCTCTGTCCAAAGAGCGTCATACTGTTGGTATGGTGCTCCGGCTGGGGCTTCATTTTTGTGCGGGAGGGTCATCTCTGAGATATAAGAGGAGTGAATAAAACGCAAAGCTTCGGCTTGGGCATTAAGCTCATTACGAGCAGTAACAAGCTCAAGTGATCCCTCAGCACGACTAACGCCTGTATTCATCATGGCAATAGAAATGATAGCAATGAGACAGAAAATTGCAAAGGCAAACATAACTTCGATAATAGTGTCACCGCGTTTAGTACTATATAATATATTGTTACCTGGATATGATTTTTTTAGCGACATTTGTTATCCTCCCCATCCATACTTGTCATCGTGATAGCTGAAGTGTTGCGACTTTCAAGCAGCAGATTAACACCGCGCACAGTACGGTTGTTAGCGGAGCGAACGCAAAACTCTAGGTCGCCACTGGTGCGGAATTTATTAGCGGGATTACTATAACGGTCAGTAAGGAACTCTTGAAATTTAACACTGGCGCGGCTGTCTGCAGGTTGACATTGTTCAAGAAGATCAAGTTTGAGTTCATCGGTATAGGCAGCCCGTACTGTGCCAGACTCAGGCGAACGCGCGATAATAAGAGTGCCCGTGAAGGGAGCTTTGTTGGTATTCTCAATTTTGGCCTCCCAGAGTGGGGTATATTGCTCAAGCGTCGTGGAAAGTTGCTTCCCTGCACCGTTACTGCCACAGTAGAGTCGTGCATTGACGCCGCCGAGCTGTGCAATGAAATTATCACTGCTAGAATTAGGGTAGATATTACCAACAATGGTTGCGGTATATATATTATGGTCGTTGGCGTCATTAGGATTACCAAAAGCAACGACTTTACCATAAACGGCCGAGGCTTGGTTATTGCCAACGCCAGCACCGTCGACCTCACCGAATGATTCTGGGCTGATGACCTCCGAATAGACCGTGCGAAGGAATTCGGAATAAGAGCGTACAGAATCGCTAAAGCGCTGGCGTTCGATTGTACTATAAGTGCCACCGAGCACACCGATCAACATCAGGCCGGTGATACCCAAGAAGAGCATTACCTCGATGATAGTGAAACCGGTTTTTGTCTTTGACATACTATTCAGCAATTCCTATTTAATAACGCGGAGCCAATTCGCGCGTGTAGGCTTCGGTGTAGCTAGAATCATAGCGACCAGCTTGAGCGTAGGCCCACAGGTAATTATCGGCGCGTAAGTTAAAGATCTCGGCGGGCGTGTAGCGCTCCATCTGCCCAGTGACATCAAGCGAGTTGGCCGGCATGTATTGATTTGCGCGACGCTTACTGTCTGGGTCGGAGCCGTACGAGCGATTGGTAATCATTCCATTAGCGATGATTGGACCGTTCACCATAAGCTGATTAGTGCAGGCGGCGCCGCGGAATGGAGTTTGGCCGGAGCGCACGTCAGAGGCATCAGCTTCGGTACTGCTAGCGATAAACTGGCTACCATTTGCATTAGCGCAAGTATTTACTTTGCCACTTTCAGAAATCAGCCAAGCGTCTATGCGTTTGACGTTGCTAGCGATATTGATATTACCTTTAGCATAAATAACTACCTGAGGAAGCTCGTAAATACTGCCGTAAGTGCGGTTGGCGAGTTTAATATCGTTTTCAATCGTAATATCGCCGTCTGCAATTAAGATATGACTTTCTGTAATATCTCTTCTGAGGATACCTTGATTTTTAGCATCTTCATAATTGCCAGTAGACTTGTCGTAGAAATATTGAACTAAGCGATTACGGAAAGTCGAATCTGCACCGATTCCAGAACGACCAAGATTCTGCGGATTAGTATTAGAAATGGTGAGAGCGGAAATTTTAGCTGCTTCACCACTATCGGAGCCACGAGCAAAGGCCGCAGCGGAAGCAAAAGTACCGATACGATTATTCACGTTAAGTAGGTACTCTACCCACGAGCCGAAAGTCTTAGTACCAGAGACGATCCCGGCGGAGTTGTCAGCTAGGAATTGGTTAAGATCGTTATCATTATCCTGATAGTCATGGAAACCAAAATAATTAGACCAGAAGTTACGATAACTGCCTAAATCATTGCCGCCACCGAGTACTTTAGCGAATGGCTGATCGATATAGCGCGGTGAGGTGACGCTATCGACACTACCCTGCGTGTGCACGCCGCCATTCCAAACTGCGATAGATGGTTTTTTAGCGATAGTACGACAGGAAGATGGATAGACGGCCCAATAATCTTTGCTGCTCTCATGAGTCCATTCATAGTTGCCGCTACCATTATCGACGGCATACCAATAACCGATCTTATAACCGAAAGAGTTGCAATACTTATCACCAACTTCGTATGGCACAACAGTAGTGGTTTTACTATCGTTATATGGAGCGCTACCACCATCACTGCCAATTTCTGAGCGGTCGCTAGCATGTGCTACGCAGCGTCCATTTACATATCTCATACCACTAAACCGATCACAGAGCGCACCATAGGCAGGCGCTCTTGAATCTCGACTAACGTATGTATCTTTGCTGCCGGCGGGTGCCTGAACATTGATCTGATAGAGTACCGCATCGTGCCCAATATGGCGACGAGTTGACCAGGTGGTCATAGTATGCCTCCAGGTTGGTTTTGCAGTTTCTTCGGAATAAAGAATTGACTGAGCCGTATCGCCATTCATAATCGGATCATTACCGCCTTTGCCGGGCTCAGCGGGATTACTCGGACGGACTACCCAGGCACAAGCTTCTGATTGGAAAGAGCCAGCACTAAGTGGACCAGACCAAGATTTATAATTTTCCGTACGATAGGTGGTATTGCCGTTAGAATCAGTGCCCGAGGCTACTTGGCGGCTCTTAGCTGTTGCTTTGTAGCCCATTAATTGTGCGCTGATGCTAATCGTAGAACAGACTTCCACAGGAGAGTCATAGGATAGCGAGAAAGTATAGGGTACCTCGATAGTAGTGGTACCGTCGCTATCACAATGCTTCCCGCTAGCACCACCGGCTCCGCCGCTGACAGTACCAGTTACACAAAGTGGGCTGGCTGGCGGATTCTCATCTTTTTCATAATCTACGCCAGGATAAAGTGGACCATTACTGCCAGCGTGATAAATTTTGTGGGTAAAGATTACGGTTGCCGTAGCGCCATCAGTACTGAACTTAATACGAGCCCTTAATCCACTGCGTGAACCGTCGGTTTCGGCCTGAATCTGACTCACGTCGCCGCTAGGTACGGTTTTTACGCCAGATGTCGTCCAGTACTGTGCTAGAATATCAGCATCAAGTTGTGCGGCAGATGGAGTTTCTGGTTCATCTGGAACTTGCCCTTCAAGTTCCGGGTTATAGCAGAACCAACCAAGTGTGTCATCCCATTCTTGATTACCAGTGACTCCGGCAGCTTTTGCAGCATTGAAGGCATTTTGCACAGTGCTGAGCGAAGACGAGCCCGCGATGTCATCACGGAAGTTAATATAACCGCCCTGGGTAGCGAGTTGACCACTCTGGACAATACCGAATTGATAACCTAAACTCTGTTGAGTCTGTGGATTATATTGTTCTAGGCCAAGGATGTAAACACCACCAACTTCTTCGCATCCCGTGCCAGTACCGGATCCGCTAGCTATGCTACCACCGGGAGCATTAGCATTACCATTGACGGCCTGGTTATTAGAATCAAGCACGCCGTTGACGAAGGTTTGACTCTGGCTACCGAATGGATAGTAACGCCAAGTAGCCCCATAACAAGAGCTATTCCAGCTAGTGCCACTACCATAACAGCTACCGCCAAGGTTGTTGCCACCACCGGCATCACCTGCGGCTAGAACGGTTTGAGCGGCGAAAAATGACAATGCGAAGGCAAAGACGATAGCGACTTTGAGAGAAAAAGTTTTGAGGCTAATCATGTGCATTGTTTTTTTATTTACGTTAAGATCCTTTGTCATATGTTTATCAAACTTCATTTTACCCATTTTGTTTTTATCCTCCATAGCCTCCCACTTCCATGCGTTTTTCGTAGGCCTTTTGATAAAATTCATTAGCTTTCTCCTCGTCGCCCTGTTCCGAATAGGCAACCGCAATAATGTTGTAATATGTTGCAAGCTGTCCGCCAGTGAGATAATTCTCGTCTATATCAGAGGAAGTTGCAACTGCTCGATCAAACATCTGAACATTCGTGTAAAAAACCATCTTAGCGAGTAATAATTCTGCAACCTGCCGCAAAATAGCTTCTTGACCATCCGCGGAATTTAAATCAACTTCGTTCTGTAGTCCATCAATGGCGTCAGTAAACACTTGCTCGGCGGCAGCGGCGTCCTTCGCGCCTTCGTCTTTGTTATAGGCGGCAAGAGCGGCGTTTTTAACTTCTAGCGCAGTACCAGTGACCGCAGGAGTGCTTCGAGGATCTTCGGGCCGGTTTGCGTTAATAATCATTATAATCCCCCAGACAACCAATGCAATTATTGCTAGTCCAATAATAACAGCGAGGATGATCGTCGTTTTTTTGCGCTTGGCAGCGGCTTTGGACTTTTTTTCAGCGGCTTTTTTGTTTTGCTCGGCAAAGGGATCTTGTTTGACAGCGGTTTTGACGCCGATGTCGGAGGATTTGAAGGCGACATTGTCGGTAGTAGTTTTTGGAGAGGCGACGGCTGAAGCTGTTGGCTGAGCTGTAGCACTATTGATAGTCGCCGATGCGGTTTTTACGGCTGGCTGTGAAGCTTTTGCTGTAGTAGCAGTTGTTTTTTGTCCGTTGGCGTCCGCCTTAGTTTCGGTTGAGGTTTTTTGCTCGGCAGCCGAAGCGGAAATCGGTTTTTTAGGATGGTCGATGCTGATCGACTCAGAGGTTTTGGTGTTGTTTGGGCTAGCCTGAGAATCGGTCGAAGCTTTGGTAGATTCGGATGGATTCTTTTTGGAGCCGTTTTTCCCTTGCGCACTATTATCCATAAGTTTTATTTTAGCATAATCGTTTTTTCGCGACAAGGCGGGAAGGAGACTTTTTACAAAGCACTATGTTAGCTTAACAAACATATGAGAATTTTCTCATAACAAAATAACCCCTTGAGGT